>NZ_CP108494.1:1218333-1522916 GCF_041435435.1 Streptomyces sp. NBC_01241
GGGGTACCAGAACCCGCTCTCCGCCTGGGCGCTGTCCAACGTACCCGCGCTCACTCCGAAGTCGGCCACGGCCAGGTCGGACTGGGCGAAGAGTCTGACCCGGCAACTGGAGTTCCTGACCTGGCTGCAGTCCAGCGAGGGCGCGCTCGCGGGCGGGTGCACCAACAGCTGGGAGGGGCAGTACGGTACGCCGCCGGCCGGCACCCCGACCTTCTACGGCATGGCCTACGACTGGCAGCCGGTGTACCACGACCCGCCGAGCAACAACTGGTTCGGCTTCCAGGCGTGGGGCATGGAGCGGGTCGCCGCGTACTACTACGTCACCGGCAACGCGACCGCCGGAGCCGTGCTGGCCAAGTGGGTCGCGTGGGCCTCCGGCGAGACGACCGTCGGCGCGGACGGCAGCTACCGCTTTCCCTCCACGCTGAGCTGGACGGGGAAGCCGGACACCTGGAACCCGGCATCCCCCGGGAAGAACGCAGGGCTGCACGTATCGGTGGTCGATTACTCCAACGACGTCGGCGTGGGCGCCGCGTACGTCAAGACGCTCACCTACTACGCGGCGAAGTCGGGCGACCGGGCCGCGGGCGCGCTGGCCAAGGCCCTCCTCGACGCGATGGCGCTGAACGCCGACGCCAAGGGCATCGCGGTGCCGGAGACCAGGACCGACTACAAGCGGTTCAAGGACGAGGTGTACGTCCCGTCGGGGTGGTCGGGCACGATGCCGAACGGCGACACCGTCGAGCCGGGCGTCACCTTCACCGACATCCGCACCTGGTACCGGAACGACCCGGACTGGCCGAAGGTCCAGGCCTATCTCGACGGCGGTGCGGCGCCCACCTTCACCTATCACCGCTTCTGGGCCCAGGCGGCGCTCGCGCTGGCCTTCGCGATCTACGCCGAACTGCTGGTGGAAGGGGGCGGCAGCGGCGGGGACACCGAGCCGCCGACCGTGCCCGGTGGACTCACCGTGACGGCCACGACGAGCAACAGCGTGTCGCTCTCCTGGTCGGCCGCCACCGACAACGTCGCGGTCACGGGCTACGACGTCTACCGCAACGGGGTGCTCGCGGGGAACGCGACGACGCCGGCGTTCACCGACACGGGCCTCGCCGCAGCCACCGAGTACAGCTACGCGGTGGCCGCGCGGGACGCGGGCGGCAACACCTCGGCGCTCTCCGCCGCCGTGTCCGCGACCACGAAGGCGGGCAGCGGCGGCAGCGGCGCGGTGAAGGTCCAGTACAAGAACACCGACTCCTCGGCCACCGACAACCAGATCCGGCTCGGTCTGCAAATCCTGAACACCGGCAGCGCCCCGGTGGACCTGTCCACAGTGACGGTCCGGTACTGGTTCACCTCCGAGGGCGGCGCGAGCACCTTCAGCACCAACTGCGACTACGCCGCGCTCGGTTCGTCCAACATCACTCACAAGGTGGCCACCGTCGCAGCCCCGAAGGCGGGCGCCGAGCGCTACCTGGAAGTCGGCTTCACCGCAGGCGCGGGCACGCTGGCCGCGGGCGCCTCGACGGGCGAGCTCCAGCTGCGCCTGAACAAGACCGACTGGTCCAACTTCGACGAGGCCGACGACTACAGCCACGCCGCCAACACCGCATACGCCGACGCCCCGAAGATCGCTGCGTACATCGGCTCCGCCCTGGCCTGGGGGATCGAGCCGTGAGAAGCCGCCGCACACCGGCCGGGCGCACCGGCCGCCGGCTGCGGGAGCTCGTCGGAGCGGCGGCCTCGCTGCTGCTCGCCGCGGCCTCGATGCTCACGGGCGCCCCGACCGCGTCGGCCGAACCGGTCACCGAGACCGACGACTACAGCCGCGCCACCGACGCCTCGTTCACCGACGCACCGAGGGTCACCGTCCACGTAGACGGGGCCCTGGTGTGGGGCACCGCACCCTGACCGGTCCGCCGCCCCCGCGTCGCACCCCCACGAACCCGTCTGCGGCAACCACCGCGGACGTACGAGAGGAGCACGGAGCCGCAATGAGAACCAGAGGCACCACCCTGCACGGAGTACGCCGGAAACTGGCCGCGCTCTCCGCCCTGGCGATGGGCGCGGCGCTCGCAGTTGCCCTGCCCTCACCGGTGCAGGCCGCCGCAGCCCGGGTCGACAACCCCTACGTGGGCGCCACCGCGTATGTGAACCCCGACTGGTCCGCCAAGGCGGCGGCCGAGCCCGGCGGCAGCGCGATCGCCGACGAGCCGTCCTTCGTCTGGATGGACCGCATCGCGGCCATCAAGGGCACGGGCGGCGCGATGAGCCTGCGCAAGCACCTCGACACCGCCCTGGCTCAGGGCGCGAACCTCTTCCAGGTGGTCATCTACGACCTGCCGGGACGGGACTGCGCCGCACTGGCGTCCAACGGCGAACTCGGTCCCACCGAGCTCGACCGGTACAAGACCGAGTACATCGACCCCATCGCCGCCATCCTCGCCGACCCGGCTTACGCGAGTCTGCGCATCGTCACGATCATCGAGCCGGACTCGCTGCCGAACCTGGTCACCAACGCCGGTGGCACGGACGGGTCCACCGACGCATGCGCAACGATGAAGGCGAACGGCAACTACGAGAAGGGTGTCGGCTACGCCCTGCACACCCTCGGTGCCATTTCCAACGTCTACAACTACGTCGATGCCGCCCACCACGGCTGGCTGGGCTGGGACTCCAACTTCGTCCCGGCGGCGCAGGAATTCAAGAAGGCCGCGACGTCGGAGGGCGCCACGGTCGCCGACGTCCAGGGCTTCATCGTCAACACGGCCAACTACTCGGCCCTGAAGGAGCCGAACTTCAAGATCACCGACACGGTGAACGGCACCACGGTGCGCCAGTCCACGTGGTTGGACTGGAACTACTACGTCGATGAGCTGTCGTTCGCGCAGGCGCTGCGCACCGAGCTGGTCAGCCAGGGCTTCGCCTCGAACATCGGCATGCTGATCGACACGGCCCGCAACGGCTGGGGCGGTTCCGCCCGGCCCACCGCCGCAGGACCGCTGACCAATGTGGACGACTATGTCAACGGAGGCCGTGTCGACCGGCGCATCCACGCGGGCAACTGGTGCAACCAGAGCGGCGCGGGTATCGGTGAGCGGCCCACCAGCGCCCCCGAACCGGGCATCGACGCGTACGTCTGGGCGAAGCCCCCGGGCGAGTCGGACGGCAACAGCCAGCCCGTCGACAACGACGAGGGCAAGGGCTTCGACCGGATGTGCGACCCCACGTATACGGGTAACGGCCGCAACGGCCACAACCTGACCGGCGCCCTGTCGAACTCCCCGCTCGCGGGCCACTGGTTCTCCGCGCAGTTCCAGGAGCTGGTACGCAACGCCTACCCGCCGCTGAACGGCGGCGGCGGTGCCGACACCCAGGCGCCCACCGTGCCCACGGGTCTGAAGGTCACGGGGAAGACCAGCGGCAGCGTCTCGCTGTCGTGGACGGCGTCGACCGACGACACCGGCGTGAGCGCGTACGACGTCTACCGCGCGGGAACGAAGGTGGGTTCCTCCGCGTCGACGTCCTATACGGACACGGGCCTGACGGCCTCGACCACGTACAGCTACACCGTCAGGGCGCGGGATGCGGCCGGTAATGTCTCGGCGGCATCCGCGGCGGTCTCGGCCACGACCGACCAGGGCGGCGGCACCGGGACCGGGACGCTCAAGGTCCAGTACAAGAACACCGACTCCTCGGCCACCGACAACCAGATCCGGATGGGTCTGCAACTGGTCAACACCGGGTCCGCCGCAGTGGATCTGTCCACGGTGAAGATCCGGTACTGGTTCACTCCGGAGGCCGGCGCGAGCACCTTCGACACCGCGTGCGACTACGCGGTCATCGGCTGCTCCAACGTGACCCGCGGGGTGTCCTCGTCGGGCAGTTCCGCCGCCGGGGCCAGCCACTACCTGGAGGTCGGCTTCTCCAGCGGCACGCTGGCCGCCGGAGCCTCCACCGGGGAGATCCAGCTGCGGCTGAACAAGAGCGACTGGTCGAACTTCGACGAGACGGACGACTACAGCCGCGGCACCAACACGGCCTACGCCGACGCCTCGAAGATCGCCGTCTACGCGGGCGGCACCCTCTCCTGGGGCACCGCTCCCTGACCGGGCGTCATCCCCGTCGCCGTCCGCGCGGGCGGCGACGGGCCGGGTGCCGGACGAGGGACGCGCCCGGCACGATCCGCCCCCTGCCGCTCTCCCGGCAGGGGGCGGCCGGCGTTTCTCGGGCGGGCTCGAATCCGGGGCGGAAAACGGGTCCACAGAACGAAGCCGTCCGGCCACGCCGGGGTGCCGGTGTGCTCCCCGTACGTATTCGATCCGACGGGCCTGGCCGGGCCCGGGGCCCACACCCTCGACATCGCGGTGTTCGGGACGCCGGCACCCCGCCTGGACGCGACGAGCCCGACCCACTTCGCCCTCCCCGGCCAGCGGGTCAACGGCCTGCTCGGTCCCGTACGGTTGCGGGTCGGTGGCGGGCTGCCGGTTTGACGAATATCACATGCCGACATGTCACCTCATACCGGACATTTCCCCCATTGTGGCCAACAGGGCTGCCTCCCGGGCGCGTAGGGTCGGCCTGGCTCATGAATGGGGATCCGGTTCGGTACGGCTGAGCCCCGACCCCCTTCGTCACATCTCCGCGGCCCGAAGACACCAGGGCGCAACCTGCTGCGGCCCACCTCGTTGCGTGGTTGCAGGCAATACGCGACGCAAGCGCGACTCTCAGCCGGCCAGAGCGAGGTCCGGCGAGACGACCTCCGACACAGCGTGGGACAGGACACAGCCTTCATGTACCGATCACCCCTATCGGCCGGCGCTCGGCGCGGCATGGCCGCCGCCCTGGCCGCATGCTCCATGCTCACCGCGTTCGCCCTGGCCACCCCGGCCTCCGCCGACACGGCCAGTGCCACGGCGGCCGGTTCGAAGGTCGTCTGCACGTCGAAGAAGCCGGGCCTGGCCGCCGCGCTGTCCCACGACATTGCCGGCGCCCTCGACAGTCGTCAGGGAACATCGTCGCTGGCGCTCTACGACCGGAACACCCGGACCACCTGCGAGCTCAACGCCGGCACCCACTTCGACTCGGCCAGCGTCGTCAAGGTCTCGGTGCTCGGAGCACTGCTGCGGCAGGCCGAGGAAGCACACCGGAAGCTGACTCCGCGGGAGGTGGAACTGACCACCGCGATGATCACTACGTCGGACAACGACTCGACCTCCGCCCTCTGGCGCCAGATCGGTGCCGCCGGGTTCCAGAGGTTCCTCACCCTGGCCGACATGCGGCACACCGTTCCCGGTGCGGGTGTGAGCTGGGGTCTCACCCGGACGACCGCCGGCGACCAGCTCCGGCTGCTGCAGCTGCTGACGACGCAGAACGCCGTACTCACGCCGGCCTCGCGCGCGTACGCCCTCGATCTGATGCATCGGGTCGCCCCCGACCAGAGATGGGGCGTGCCCGCCGGATCACCCGCCACGGCAAGGGTGCAGGTCAAGAACGGCTGGCTGCCGCGCGCCACCGACGGGTGGCGGGTGCACAGCGTGGGCGCCTTCACCGGAAACGGTCACGACTACGGCCTGGCCGTCCTCTCCAGCGGCAACCGCACCATGGACTACGGCGTCGCCACCATCGAAGGAGCGGCCCGCGTCATCCACCGCGACCTGACCGGTGCGGCGGCAGTGGGCCACTGACCGGGACATGTGACCGCCCCTCCCCCGCGCGCACCCTTCCCGGCACCGCGCCACTCAGGCGACAGCTACGCCGTAGTCGGTGGCGATACCCGCCAGTCCCTGTGCATAGCCTTGGCCGATGGCGCGGAACTTCCACTCCCCGCCCCTGCGGTACAGGGCGCCGAAGACCATCGCGGTCTCACCGGCGGCGTCATAGGAGAGCTCGTAGCGGCACATCTCACGGCCGGTGAGGTTGTCCACCACGCGGATGAAGGCTTCGTCGACCTGCCCGAAGTTCTGGCCGCGCCGTTCCGCGTCGTGGATGGAGACCGCGAAGACGACCTGCCCCACTTTTTCGCCCAGCCCGTCGAGGTCGACGAGGATCTGTTCGTCGTCCCCGTCTCCTTCACCGGTCGTGTTGTCGCCCGTGTGCCGAACGGCACCATCGGGGCTGATGAGGTTGTTGTAGAAGACGAAGTGCTCGTCGGAGATCACCTTCATCTCAGGACCGCAGATGATCGCGGACGCGTCGAGGTCGAAGTCGGCGGCGCCGACCGGCCGTGCGTCCCAGCCCAATCCGACCGTGACGTCCGCGAGTGGTGTGCCGTCCTGGTTGAGGACGACGTTCTGGCCCTTGGCGAGGCTGACGCCCATGTGTACTGCTTCTCCCCATGGTCGAGTTGCGTCAGGGCTCGCGGTCGAGCCCCGGAGTGACGCGTTTCACAATAGTTTAAAGCTTGCGCAATAATTAAAGTATGAACATGGATGCGAACGACTTGACCGGCTGGGAGCGCGCGAAGCTCGAAGGCGGCCCTGCGGACGGGGCATGGATGCGGGTCACCAACCGGCCCGCGGTGCTGCAGGTCACCTACCCCTGCCAACTGGATTCCTCGCCCGGGGACATGCGGGTGGAGGCCCTCTACCTCTATCGCCGGGATCCCCGGGTGCGGAGTGAGCCGCTGAGGTACGGCTTCGATGGCGCCAGCCCCTGATGGTGCCGCCTCGCCCGGTTCAGCGGGCGGCGTCGTTGCTTTCCGCGGCCGGGCGGGCCGGAGCCGGCTCGCCCGCGGCCGGGATCACCGAAGGTGCGACCCGCACGGACGGGCCGGGATCGGCGGCGGGACCCGGTGCGTCATCCTCCTTCATGGCCTTGGTCTCGCTCTTGAGGATGCGGAGCGACTTCCCCACGGCTCGCGCGGTGTCCGGCAGTTTCTTCGACCCGAACAGCACGATGACGACGATCGCCACAATCAGCAGATGCCAAGGCTCCAGCCCATTACGCAACATTTCCCGCCCTGCCCTTCACCTCATCGACCAGGGTGCGCACCCAGGAGTGGCCCCCACTGGAAAGCTTGCTACATTGCGCAACTGTACAACCTTGGGGTGGGGCGAGTCGTCCCTCTGTATCAACCGGACGGATGAGGCGCGTACACATGGCAGGCACCCGCCGACAGATGGCGTCTCCGCGTCACGACGACGCTCGATCCGCCGTACGCGCCCGGCGGCGCAAGCGCAGCCGGGCGCGACTCGTGCTGGTGACGGCTCTGTCCCTGCTCGTGCTGGCGACAGCAGGAGCGGGGTGGATCTACCTCCGGCTGGGCGGCAACATCGAAACCTTCAGCTCGGACGGTATATCCGACGACCGGCCGGATGCCGCCGCCTCGAAGGGGGAGAACGTTCTGGTCATCGGCTCGGACGCGCGCACCGGCGGGAACAGTGATCTGGGCGGCGGCGACAAGAGCGACGTCGGCCGCTCGGACACCGCCTTCCTGCTCCACATCTATGCCGATCACCAGCACGCCGTCGCCGTGTCCATCCCGCGTGACACCCTGGTCGACATCCCGCCCTGCAGGCTCCCGGACGGGAGTTGGTCCAAGACGCAGACCAACACCATGTTCAACGGGGCGTACTCCATGGGCCAGACCGCCAAGGGCAACCCGGCCTGCAGCCAGAACACCGTCGAGAAGCTGACCGGACTACGTGTCGACCACACCGTCGTCGTCGACTTCAAGGGCTTCTCGGAACTGACCAAGGTCGTCGGTGGCGTCGAGGTGTGTCTGCCGCAGGACATCTACCAGCGGGATCTCAATCCCAACCGCACCACGCGCGGCAAGCTCCTCTTCGCCAAGGGCAAGCAGAAGGTCACGGGGCAGCAGGCACTGGACTACGTGCGCATTCGGCACGGCATCGGCGACGGCTCCGACATAGGCCGCATCAAACGCCAACAAGCCTTCGTCGCAAGCCTGATCAAGAAAGTGAAGAGCGACGGTCTCACCCCCACCAAGCTCCTGCCGCTCGCGGACGCCGCGACCCGGTCCATGACCGTCGACCCCGGCCTGGGATCAGCCGACAAGCTGTTGTCCTTCGCGATGACGATGAAGGACATCGACCTGCACAACACCAAGTTCGTGACCGTTCCCTGGCGGTACCAGGGGGCACGGGTCGCCATCGTCGAACCGGACGCCCACGCCCTGTGGGCGGCGCTGAAAGTCGACCGGACCATCGACGGCACGGATGCCAGCAGCAAGGAAGCCGGCAGCAAAGCCCCCAACGAGACGGCCTCGGCCGCCCCCTCGGCAGCTGCCGATGAAGCGTTCTCCGGGGACGGCATCGGTGTCGCCGTCTACAACGGCACCACCGTCACCGGACTCGCCGCCGACGCGGCGCTGACCCTCAAGGACCACGGCTTCACCGTCACCGGCACCGCCACGGCCGGAAGTCAGGACCACAGCACCACAGTGATCGAGTACGGACCGGGGCAGGAGGACCGGGCGAAGACGGTCGCCCGCCTCTTCCCCGACGCGGAACTCCGGGCGGCTGCCACAACAGGTATCGATGTGATCCTCGGCCGGGACTACGCGGACAACCCCGCAGCCACCGCCTCCGCCGAGCCGGCCTCCGTACCCGCCGAAGTGGCTGACGGTGCCCGCTCCGCCGACGACGACCTCTGCGCCGACCTCTCCTACGGCTGAGCGGAAGCCGCCTTCGCGGCCCCTCAGTGGTCTCAGGCGCCGGTCCCGCGGAGCGCGCGCACCGGTGCGGACGCAGCATCGGCGCGCGCGGTCAACTGGCCGACCATCAGCCGCACCACGGTCACGGTATCGGGGTCGTCCACGAAGTAGACCATCCGTCGGCCCTCGCGACGGGAGCGCACGAGACCGGCGAGCTTCAGCTTCGTCAGGTGCTGGCTGACGGCGGGCAGCGCGCCGCCCACTCGCTCCGCGAGTCCGCTCACATCACTCTCGCCCCGGGCCAGCGTCCACATGATGTGCAGCCGCGCCGAGGACGCCAGCAGCCCGAAGGCCGAGGCCGCCGCCGCGAGTACCTCGGCAGGCGGGTCCTCGAAGCTGTCGGCGCCTGTCGTCACCGTCGTCCCTCCCATGTCCCGGGGTCGCTTGCGAACCTTCCCAGTCTAGACCGCAGTCCAGAACCCCGAACGACGTCGGCCGCCCGCCGATGAGCCCGTCCATGCCCACCGGCCGCCAGAGGTTCCGGCGCAACCAGCACCGCCCGCGCCGCGTCTTCACCCTTATCTGTACGGTTGCGCAACCGCGCAATGCATCGCTGTCGGCCGGAGGAGCCTCCGCCCGGTGCGATCCGAGAAAGGAAACAACGAACGTGGGCATCATCAGCTGGATCATCCTCGGGCTCGTCGCCGGAGTCATCGCCAAGGTCCTGCTCCCCGGGCGCGACCCCGGTGGCCTGATCGGTACCACTCTCATCGGCATCGCCGGCGCCTTCGTCGGCGGCTGGCTCTCGGCGCACTTTCTCGACCGTCCCGTGGAGAACGACTTCTTCGACCTGACCACATGGGGCGCGGCGATCGGCGGCTCCCTCGTCCTGCTCATCGGCTACCGCCTGCTCTTCGGCAACTCGCGGGACTGACGAAAGCCCGGAACTCCGTCGGCACTTCTCCCGCTCCTCGCCGGTTTTCACGTGGCTGTGGAAACCAGCGAGGAAGCCGGGAGGTGAACGCCTGCCGGGGCGGGTCGAGATCAGTCACGTCGGTCAACTCGCCTGGATCTCGGCCGCGCCGAGCGCGCCGGCATCCGGCCCCGCGCCGCGCGCGAAATGCGTCGCCGTGCTGCGCATGGAGGCCGGCCGTACGCCTCACGGCCCCGCGCTGACCGCACCGGCCGGCGAGCTCGGCGCCCGCAACCGGGATTCCGTGCGTGGTGGGCCGGCCACCAGGTGCGCGGTCCACGGCAACTCACCACGACCTGTGTCCGCCCTCGTCGGCGCCCTCACGCTCGACGTCCAGCAGTTCTCCGTCGACACCCACCCCGGCCAACAGCTCATCACCTGCGCCACGGAACCCGGCTCGTCCTCCCACGAGGCGCTCCGACTCCTCCTGCAGTGGTCCGCAGCCGGCACCGGCCGCCAGGACGAAGCCCTCCCGGGCAAAGAACAGGGCACCATTGAGCGTCAGCTCCGACCCGTCCGCAGACCGGTACACAAGACGACGGCTGCACCTAGGCTGTCCTCCCCTGATGTGTCCGCCGACCTCGCGGAATGCAGCCCTGGAGCCGATCCGACCGAGCTGGGAGCCGTCCCGTGTTCTACTACGTGCTCAAATACGCCATTATCGGGCCGCTTCTCCGGCTGTTCTTCCGTCCCAGGATCGAGGGTCCGGAGCACATCCCGGAGCACGGCGCGGCCATCGTCGCCGGTAACCATCTGTCGTTCTCCGACCATTTCCTGATGCCCGCGATCCTCAAACGGCGCATCACGTTCCTCGCCAAGGCGGAGTACTTCACCGGGCCGGGAGTGAAGGGGCGGCTGACCGCGGCCTTCTTCCACAGCATCGGTCAGATTCCGGTGGACCGGTCCGGCAAGGACGCGGGGCAGGCGGCGATCCGCGAAGGGCTCGGGGTGCTGGGCAGGGGCGAGCTGCTGGGGATCTATCCGGAGGGCACCCGTTCGCACGACGGCCGGCTCTACAAGGGCAAGGTCGGTGTGGCCGTGATGGCGATCAGGGCGCAGGTGCCGGTGGTGCCGTGCGCGATGGTCGGCACGTTCGAGATCCAGCCGCCGGGACAGGTCGTGCCGCGCATCAAGCGGGTCACCATCCGCTTCGGCGAGCCGCTGGACTTCTCCCGCTATGCCGGTCTGGAGAACCAGAAGGCGGCGATCCGGGCCGTCACCGACGAGATCATGTACGCCATCCTCACCCTCTCCGGCCAGGAGTACGTCGACGAGTACGCGGCCAAGGTGAAGGCCGCGCAGGCCGAGCAGACCAGGCAGACCGGGCCGTCGAAGAAGTTCCCGAAACTGCGACGCTGACGGCGGATCCGCGCAGGGTGAACTCCTCTCGTCCGGGTCGCGGTCCCCGCCTAGCGTGCCTCTCATGACCAAGGGAAACGCATGGGTTCTGGGAGCGACGGGACAGATCGGGCGAGCGGCCGTGCAGGCGCTCGTCGAGGACGGCTGGGAGGTGACGGCCGCTTCCCGCGGCGGCGGCCGGGACGCGCGATGGGACGACGCGGTGCGCACGACGGCTCTCGACCGGGACGAGGACGGGGCGCTCGCGGCCGCGCTGGGCGACGGCTGTGACGTACTGGTCGACATGGTGGCGTACGGGGCGGGCCACGCCCGGCAGCTGACCGGCCTCGCGGGCCGGATCGGTTCGGCGGTGGTCATCTCCAGCGGTGCGGTGTACGAGGACGATCGTGGGCGCAGCTTCGATACGCAGGACGAGCCCGATGGATTTCCCCGGTACCCCGTGCCGATCCCGGAGACCCGGCGCACGGTTCCGGCCGGTGACGCCACCTACGGGACCCGGAAGGTCCAGCTGGAGCAGGATCTGCTGGCGGCGGGGGACGCGCTGCCGGTGACACTGTTGCGCGCGGGGGCGATTCATGGGCCGTACTGCCGCTCCCCGCGCGAGCTGTATTTCGTGAAGAGGCTCCTGGACGGCCGGGAGCGACGGGTGCTCGCGTACGGCGGTACGTCGCGTTTCCATCCGGTTCATTCCACCAACCTGGCCGAGCTGATCCGGCTCGCCGCCGGGCGGCCGGGTTCGCGGGTGCTCAATGCCGGGGATCCACAGGCGCCGACGGTCGCGGAGATCGGCGCGGCCGTCGACGCGGTGCTCGGCCGGAGCACCGAGACCGTGCTGATGGCGGGCGCGCCAGGGGAGGACGGCGTCGGGGAGACGCCGTGGAGCTGCCCCCATCCCGTCGTCTACGACATGACGGCGGCCGAGCGGGAGCTCGGGTACCGGCCGGTGACGGGCTACGCTCAGTCGCTTCCGGAGACGGTCGAGTGGATCGCCGCGCAACTGGCGGGCAGGGACTGGACGGAGGCCTACCCCGCCATGCTGCGGTCGTACGGGAGAAAGCTCTTCGACTACGCGGCGGAGGACGCCTGGCTGGAGACGTACGACCGGCAGGCATGAGACGGATCCGGTAACGCGAGAACGGGCGGCCGGTGGATCCGGGTCCGCCCGTTCCCGTTACTCGGGAGCGCTGGATGTGACCGTTACGGCTTGGGGGTGGCGTGCGGGGCGCACGTCACGTCGTCGCGGTCGGTGCTGCCCGTGAGCAGGTAGGCGTCCACCCGCTCGTTGATGCAGGGGTTGACCAGACCGGTGACACCGTGCGAACCGGCGTCCCGTTCCGTGATGAGGCGCGAGCCCTTGAAGCGCTTGTGCAGTTCGACGGCGCCCTGGTACGGGGTGGCGGCGTCACGCGTGGACTGCACGATCAGCACCGGGGGCAGGCCCTTGCCGGTCTTGACGTTCACCGGGTTCTGCTGCTTGGCCGACCATGTCGCACAGGGCAGGTTCATCCAGGCGTTGGCCCAGGTCATGAACGGGTAGTCCTTGTGCAGCCGGGTGTTGTCGTGGTCCCACTTCTGCCAGCTGGTGGGCCATTTGGCGTCAGTGCACTCGACGGCCGTGTACACGGCGTTGCCGTTCTCCGAGGAGATGTTCCCCGCGGTGTCCGACATGTCCGGGGCCGCCGCGTCGACCAGGGCCTGGGTGTCGCCACCCAGGTAGTCGCTCCAGGTCTGGGCGACGAGTGCCCAGGTGGAGTCGTAGTACGGCGCGTTCTGGAAGAAGCCGATGAGTTCGGCGGGGCCGACGACGCCACCGATCGGCTTCTTCTTGGCACTGGCGCGCAGCTTCAGCCACGCCTGCTCGACCTTCTCGGGGGTGTTGCCGATGTGGAAGGCGGAGTCGTTCTTGGCGACCCATGCCTTCCAGTCGTCCCAGCGCTTCTGGAAGGCGATGTCCTGATTGAGGTTGGCCTGGTACCAGATGTTGTCCTTCGACGGGTCGACGACACTGTCGACGACCATGCGGCGGACGTGGGTCGGGAAGAGTGTGCCGTAGACCGCGCCGAGGTAGGTGCCGTAGGAGACGCCCAGGTAGTTGAGCTTCTTCTCACCGAGCGCGGCGCGGATGACGTCCAGGTCGCGTGCGGTGTTCGGCGTGGTCATGTGCGGCAGCATGTCGCCGCTGCGTTCGGCGCAGCCGTCCGCGTACTCGGCTGCGAGCTTGCGCTGGGCACGCTTGTCGGCTTCGGAGTCGGGTACGGGGTCGGCCTTCGGGGCCTTGACGTACTCCTGGGGGTCGACGCACGAGATCGGCGCGGAGTGGCCGACGCCCCGCGGGTCGAAGCCCACGAAGTCGTAGGCCTTCGCCGTGTTCGCCCAGAGGGGGTTCTTGTTGGTGATCCGGGTCGGGAACCGCAGCCCCGAACCGCCGGGGCCGCCCGGGTTGTAGAGCAGGGCGCCCTGTCGCTCGTCCTTGGTGCCGGTGCCGACGTGCCGGTCGACGGCGAGCTTGATCTGCTTGCCGTCGGGCCTGGCGTAGTCGAGCGGCACGGTCACCCAGCCGCACTGGATCGGCTTGGCCAGGGCCCAGTCGGCCGGACAGTCCTTCCAGTCGATGCCGGAGCTGGCTGCCCGGGCCGCGGCGAGCTCGACACCATACGCCTCGGAACCTTGGTGGTGACGGCTTTCGGCGGTGGCCGCCGGGGCGGATATCGCGCCCGCGATGAGCGTGCCCGCGATCAGAGCGCCGGCCGAGCCGAGCACTGCTGTGCGTCTCAAGTGGAGCCTCCCCCATATGTGAAGCGCCACCGGTGGCGGCGCGTTTCATTCGGGACCTCCCGCGGATCCTGTCGTCTGTGAGGTTCCTGAGAACAGGCCGCACACCCACTTCTTTACCGAATCGATAACCGGACATCCGTGTCCCGCTGAGCGGAGTTCAGCCTGCCGAGGTGTGGAGTACGTCGTTCAGAGCCTCGTCCAGGGCCCTGCGCAGCAGGCGAGCGTCGGGGGCGACCGCGGTCACCAGCACACCCGGACCGGCGAGCGGGGTGAGGACTGCCGTTGGTCCCAGCAGGCGCGCTTCGGGACATTTCTCGTTGAACGCCGGGTCTACGACGAGGAGTTGACCGACGACTCGATGGCCGCCCAGTACGGCCGCGCCGTCCCGTCCTTGGGGTGCTCCCGGCCCGTACGCGACCTGCTGGTCGATCAACGGACGGCCGGCGCGACGCACGGTGAGGCGACTGGTGAGGGTGCCGGTCCTCTCGCCGTGCCGGCCGAGGATCTGCTCCTCGCGCAGCACCAGCCTTGCGGTGGGGGCGAGTTCGACGCGCGTGGTCATGCGCAGGGCACTGCTGTGCGCCGAGACGAGTTGCTCCGGCGGCCGGCAGAGCCCGGCCCGCTCCCCCACGCTCAACTCGATGTCATACGTGGCGGGTTCGGCCCCGGCCCCGGCCCCGGCAGGGCGATGGTCGCCGCCACCGAGCCGACGGTGAGCCGGGCGCCGTCCCCGACCCACGCCTCTACGGCGAGCCGGTCGCCGTAGAGCGGTGCGCTCATGACTCCGACGACGGTGACCCGGGCGTACGGGCCGTTTCCGGCCCGGGTCGGCAGACCGGGGACGATGCGCCGTCCGGCGAGGGGGACGAGTTCGACGTCGACGGGTATGCCGGGTTCGAAGCGCACGGCCGTTCCGGCGGCGACGTTGAGACGCAGACCGTGGGCGGCCGCACCACACACCCCGCCCGCGAACAGCCCACGCAGCATCCGGCCGAGCGGCACATCGGGGGCCGGTGCCCCGGAGCCACCCTGGCAGCCCGGCCCCCGTTCAGGCATGCCGCAGCGCCCCCGAAGCCCCGCCACGGCCGGGGGCGCTGCGGCATTCCAGGTCGCGGGTCGTCGGCGGCACCCTCAGGCGCCGAGCCCAGGCTGCGCGCTCAGGCGTCAGGCCCGGACGCCGCACTCAGGCGCCGGGCTCGGAATGCCCCCGGTGTTCCGCCGCGATGCCGAAACGCCTCCGTTCGCCGGGAGCGGACACGGAGGAGCCGATCGAGGAGACCGAGCTGATCACCTGCTCCTCGTCCGCCACCCCTCCGTTTTCGAGTCGCTCCAGGTCAGCGGCCGAAACGAGCGCCACGAGGGGCTTGCCGTGCCGCGTCACGACCACTCGCTCGCCGCCGTAGACGACGCGGTTGATCAGTTCGGCGAGCTCAGCTCGGGCTTGCGTCACCGGAATCTCGTAGGCCATGCTCCCTAGCCTATGTAATGTCCACCTGGTCCGCCGTGGTCCGTAGCGACAGCGATTATCCAGGTCAGAGGCTCTCGCGTGCTCCCGTGCGCTCTCGTTTGTGAGAGATGTGTGAGACGAGGCGAGACCAAGAGTTTTCTGGTAGCCCTGGATCTTGGCGGGTCTCAGCTTGACTCTGTCGGAGATCTTGGAATCAGCGGTGTCAACCACCGCTGCTTCTCCAGGACTTCGGCCGGTGGATTTTGTGCTGGTCCAGGAAAGTCTCATCACAGTCGTGTCCGTCCGCCGGGCCGGTGCGCGCGAGCCCATTCCCTGCGCGCGGAAGGAACAACCCGGCCACCATGGCACAGCCCATCGAGGTGATCGGCGGGATCGACACCACCCTGACTTCCACCAGGCCGCCGTCATCGACACCATCGGCCGGCACCTTTGGCCAAGCGCTACCGGCACCTGAGCGAAGAGATAGCAGACGCGGACGCCGATCTGCACGTTCTGATCGCCCGCACTGCCCCCGGCCTGCTCGCGCTGCCAGGCGTTGGGACCGAGACCGCCGGGCAATTGCTGGTCACCGCCGGGGACAACCCCCGACAGGCTCGTCTCGGAGGCATCCTTCGCCCACCTGTGCGCTGCCGCACCTGAGCCAGCCTCTTCCGGGCGCACTGACCGCCATCGACTCAACCGTGGCGGTGACCGCCAGGCCAACCGAGCGCTGCACACAATCGTGCTGGTCCGCATGCGCCACGCCCCACGCACACGTGACTACGTCGCACGACGCACTCTCGAAGGGCTCAAGACGAAGGACACCTTCAGATGCCTCAAGCGCTTCGTCGCGCGAGAGGTCTACCACCACGTCACGAGCACATTCAGCAGCGCACGATCGACGTCCCCAGCGACTTGACGATCTATAGGAGCTTCAGGGTCAAGCTCAGGCAGCAGCCGGTCACGGCGCGGGCCCCTGCCCTTGGTCACGCCTGATCAGGCGACAGGGCATTTCTGAAGTGGAGTCATCCCCTTCTGCGTTCCGCCCTCGGTATCCGCCTGGAACAGGAAGGAGTAGCAGCGGTAGGTCCGAGAGTACGAGGAGCCGAACATGCTGGTCTCCTCGTATGTCTCGAAGAACTGGACGATGGTGGTCAGTGAATCGTCCGACGGTGTGTAGGAGAGGAGCGTGCCATCATGCTGTTGCGCGATACCGCGCGTCCGCACCTCGCTCGGATGGTGGTCTTTCGCTTCGTCCAGCATGTCGCCCGCGTACGACCGGGCCTGGCTCGCCACCCGGCGCAGCGCTTGTTGCTCATTGCGCTCGTTGGCGCGGTCCTGGCGGTTGGCCAGGACCAAGAGCGTCGCTGCGATGAGCACCACCACGACCATGGGCGCCATGAGGGCGACCAGGCAGCCACGGGCTGGTGCTCCGTCGCGGCCGGACCGCGACGGAGCACCGACATGGGAGGGACCCGGGCTCACTGGTCCTCTTGCTTGAGCGCAGCGGGACCGAGCGTCATGAACGCCTGCGCGTAGGCGGTCGTGCCGGTCTTGTTCGGATGGTAGCTCTCGTGACTAAGGCAGGTGTCTCCCCAGAACCACCAGCAGAGCTGCGTGGCGTCGTCGCCGTGGTGGAAGTCGCCGTCACCGTACGGTCCGGCCACGACCCCGTTGATACCTTCCGTCGGGTCGCAGATGCGCTTCCCCTCGAACGCCGATTGCGGAGACCGGTATCGCACGCCGTCCGCACTCATGGAGTTCGCCAACTCGCGTTGCTTGTCCTCGAAGTACTGGGCCATGTCGTTCAGGATGACACGCTGAGACGCGCTCACCAGCGTCGAGATCGTCGCCTTCGACGCCCGGTCGTGGATCTGCTCCAACGCCGTTCTGGTCTCATTCACGGCTGCGTTGATGTCCGCCTTCATCGAGGCTTCGGAGGGACATCCGCTGACAACGCAGTCCTGGATCTTCTTGTCGAAGCGAGCGTCGTTGCCGCCTCGCCCATGGCGACGACCATGTCCGTCCAGCTGGAACTGGAGACCACCACCGCCAGAGTCCACCGTTACGACGAGTACGGCAACCCGCTGGACGCCACTGCCGCCGCAGCGGAGTACGGATCCCTGGGCGCCTACCAGCGCGCCACCGACGGCCTGGCTGGATACACCCTGATGGGTGTCCGCGTCTACGATCCGACCACCGGCCGCTTCCTCCAGGCCGACCCGGTCTACGGCGGCAACGCCGACGCCTACGTCTACCCCGCCGATCCGATCACGCAACTGGATACCAGCGGGAGTCGACTGAACTATCGCGATCAGCAAAAGGCGACAAAAAAACTACACGCTATATCTCAGGCGATCCTGCACCGGGCATTCCAAGTGCAGTCTCACCTGGCGCCTGAAGCTGAAGAGCATATGGAAGAAGTACGGCTCCGTGAAATTGGTGTTCAGCATCACCATTCCAGGGAAGCGAATTGTGACAAATCAGAGCTACGGCCACGCGGAGGCAGGGGATTACTTCTTCCACACCTCCTGGGGGTTCCGAACGGGAGAAGCAGGACGGAGGCGGAGCGAGGAAAGTACAGCGTCCTCGGGTTCACGAGATGGTTCGACTGGACGGACAATGTTGAATGGTCTGGCACCGTCACTGTCCAGAACATTTGTGTGAAGAACCCGAGGCTGAGCATTTACGCACTGTTCACCTGAGGATCTTCAGTTCGATTCAGGTGATTACGTGAAATAGCATATCGCCGGAAGGGATCCTTCCGGCGATATGCTATTTTCTGGGGCGAACTTTCAACAGGTGAATCCAATCGGAAGGCTGGCGAGAGTGTCGAACTTTCTGGACTGGCGGAACAGGATGCTGCAAGCCGTCTGGCGACAAGGGGAGTCCATGTCGGAGGAGGTGCTGGCGTGGATGTCCGAGGTGCATGATGAATTCGGGGAAATTTCCGGAGATGAATTCTGCGAACTCTGGACCACGCGAACCTTCTCCATGGCGAGATCAGCCTTCGAGGTGATCCAAAAATCGGTATTTGATGAAACAGAGAAAAGGGTTGCCGGGGAGGAGTTTTGTTACGTCAATTATTTTCGCGACCCGGAATTTGGGCCGGTCGGTGTGGTTCGCTTCAAGTCTGCAGAAGTCTCGACGCCGAACTGGGCAGAAGTCCTGGGTGTCATGGCGGAAGGGGTGCAGGAATTTGTTATGGATTATTATGTCACGGTCTGGCCCGTCTGTGGCCGCCACTCCTTCGGTCTGCACGTGGATTATTTCCGTGAGACTGCAGTTTGGAAATGTAATGGAGGGCCTGCAGGTGGTCACGTGGTAAGGGCGCTTGGTCCTTCGATCCGGCTGTGGATCGTGGCGGATGACGACGTGAGAGGGCGGCATGTGAGTTGACATATGTTTTGCCGCCCAGCAGAACTTGGAGGTTGGCCATGTAGGTGGTTGATGGAAGTTCCCCCAAGGCCGGGTCGTTAGCCTCGATCGTTCATGAGTCCTCGTCGGTTCGCTGACGGGAGCTTCGTGCTTGCGAGGTGCGGTCTTTTCGGGGTTGGGGCAGGTTGGCGGCCCGGCTGTCGCGTCGGGTGGGCGCCGGGTTCCACTTTCCGGTGCGGTGATGCGGATCGTTGGGGCGGCCGGTGTGGCTGGTCAGCCGGGGCTCGGCAGGGCATTGAGCCGGTCGATTGCCTGGATGACTTCGTTGGTCCAGGGCCATCGTGTGGTGAAGCGGAGCCAGCGGCGGCGGCCGGTGGTGACGAGGTGGGCGGCGGCGGAGAACAGCCTCAGGCGGAGCCTCTTGGGTTCCCAGCGGCGCGTTTCTGTGGTCAGGGCGAGCATCGGCATCCAGGCGAGGAGGTCGAGTGCGAGGGAGACGATCTCCAGCCAGATCTGGTTCTGTGCGGTGTCGTGCAGAGGCAGGTTGCGCAGGCCGGTGTCGCGGGCGTTTCGGATGCGGTCCTCGCAGCGTGCCCGGCGGCGGTGACGCAGTTCGAGGTCGGCGAGCTGTCCGCCTTTGGTGTTGGTTGCGAAGCAGGTGAGCCGTAGTCCGTCGAGGTCGGTGAACCGCAACTGTGCGCCGGGATGGCAGTCCCCGCCCAGAGCCGTCGCGAGCGCGACATCCAGCAAGACCTTGCCCGGATCGTGCACCGCCCGCGGCTTGCGCCACGGCGCCAACGCCGTCGATATCGCGGTGTCCAGGCCCAACTTGCGGACCGTCTCGACCAGCAGCACCGCCCCGGCCTGCGAGACCGCCCCGCTGCCACCGCCCTCGACGCGGACACGCGGGTACAACCCGATACGCTTACTCACCTGGAGAGTGCTTCTTCCCGTGCAGCCAAAAGGACCCTAGACAAGTCCCATCGTTGCAGGTCAGGAGCACTCTCCGCTTATTTGATCAAGCATCGGACAACCCACCTCGTGAAAGCCCGAGGTTAAGGGCAATACCGGTAACTTACAGAGATTCTGCTCGTTGTTGTTGGTATGCCAAGAGCGGGCCAACTGAAGTCATCTGGTGAGCGGTTGTCGGACCGAGTTGCGGTCGGAGTGCTGACGCAGGCGTTTCCTCGGTCGCTGGTGGACGAGGTACTGGTGGAGACGGGCCGGATGCAACTGCGGAACCGGTTGCTGCCGGCCCGGTTGGTGGTCTATTTCGTGCTGGCGATGTGTTTGTTCTCCGGGCAGAGCTATGAGGAAGTCGCCCGGCTGCTGACAGCTGGTCTGCAGGACGAGCGGCGTTGGCGTGGGACGTGGGTGGTGCCGAGTACGGCTGCGATCTGGAAAGCCAGGTCCCGGCTGGGTGTGGCGCCTCTGCGGCGGCTGTTCGCGCGCGTGTGCTGTCCGGTCGCCACACCCGACACGCAGGGCGCCTTCTACGGCGTCTGGCGGCTGACCGCGATCGACGGCACCACGTTTGACCTGCCGGACACGAAAGCGAACATGGAAGCGTTCGGCCGCCCGCCCCGCTCCGGGCGGGGCGAACTTGAGGTCGGCCGCCCGCAGTTGCGCATGGTCGGCCTGGTGGAATGCGGCACCCACGTCGTTTTCGACGCTGCGGTCGGAGGTCTGCGCGCCGGAGAGCAGACACTGGCCCGGGCGGTGCTGGGGTCCCTGCGGCCGGGGATGCTGCTCCTGGCCGACCGCGGTTTCTACGGCGTGGACCTGTGGTGCAAAGCGGCAGCCACCGGGGCGGACCTGTTGTGGCGCGTGCGCAAGGACCTGGTGCTGCCGGTGGTGGAGCAACTGCCGGACGGCTCCTACCTCACCGAAATTTTCGATCGGAGCGACATCCACCACACTCGTCGTGGGGTGCGGGTGCGCGCGGTGGAGTACACCATCGCCGGCCACGAGGGTGTCTACCGGCTCCTCACCACCATCCTCGACCCGTCCATGGCCCCAGCCGCGGAACTGGCAGCCCTTTACGCCCAGCGATGGGAGTTCGAGTCCACCCTCGATGAGATCAAGACCCACCTCGGCGGGTCGCACCTGGTGCTGCGTTCACAACACCCTGACGGAGCCGAGCAGGAACTTTACGGCTTCCTGCTCGTCCACCACGCTATCCGGCACCTGATGCACCAGGCCGCGAACCAAGCCGGTCAGGATCCCGACCGCATCTCCTTCATCCGTTCAGTGCGCGTCGTGCGCCGCCAGGTCACCGACCAGGCGGCATTTTCCCCCGGCAGACTCACCCGCGCGGTCAAAGCGACCCACGCTGAACTCATCGAGCGTCTCCTGCCACCGCGACGCCGCAGATCCAACCCCCGCGTCATCAAACGCAAAGTCCTCGCCTGGCCCCTCAAACGCGCCGCCCACCGTGTTACGGACCGTCCAGCTATCCCGACTCTCACCATCGTCAACGCCACCAAACCCAAACGGGTCAAGCGGACCAAAGCGCCCTAAGTTACCGGTATTGAGGTTAAGGGGGGTACATGCCACAGATCAAGAAGGTCACGTTGCAGAGCGGCAAGGTCCCTTACCGCGCCGTCGTCGACATGGGCCATGACGCCCAAGGCAAGCGCAAGCAGCGCACCGTCACGATGGACACTGCCACAGAGGTGCGTAACGAGATCGCCCGCATCCGCAATCAGCGGGCGACGGGCATGTTCGTGCCGAGCAAGATCACGGTGTCCGAGTGGCTCGACATCTGGCTGGGCAAGTAGGCCAAGGACCTGGAGGAGAGCACGGCCCAGGGGTACAAGAACGCTTTGGTTCACGTGCATTCCTACCTCGGCTATATGCGCCTGCAGGAACTGACGGAGGAACACGTCGAGTTCATGGTCGCCTGGCTACTCGTCGGCGCCCGCAGACGTGGCGGCCAAGCCGGCACAGGGCTGCGCCCCTCGACGGCCCAAGGGGTGCTCAGTCGCCTGAAAGAGGCCCTCGGTCGGGCCGTCGTACGGAAATTGGTGCATGCCGACGTCGCCCAGGTCAAGGACTTCCTTCTCGGCATCAAGGACGAACGCCTGTTTGCCCCGCTGACACTCAGCCTCATGGGCCTGCGTCCCGCTGAGTTGCCGGGTCTGCGCTGGGAGGACATCGACTTCGACGCCGAAACACTGGTCATCTCCAACACCAGGACGGTGATCGGCAACGCCCGGGTGCTGAAGAAGGACACCAGAACCGAGGCGGGCGAACACACACTGCCGCTGCCACTGCCGGTGAAGCAGGCGATGCTCGCCTTTCAGGTGATGCAAGAGGTAGAGCAGATGTCGATGGGCGCGCTCTATCAGCGCTCTGGCTATATGTTCGTCGACCACTTCGGCCAGCCGCTCACGACTCGCCACCTGCGTGAGGCCGCGTACTCCCTGCAGCGGAAGCTGGAGCTGCGGAAGGTCCGGCTCTACGACGCGCGCCACTCGTGCCTCAGGTTTCTTGCCGTCAACGGCGTGCCGGACTTCGTCCTCGCCGCATGGGCCGGGCATGCCAACGCCACCTTCACCAAGCGGGTGTACGTCCACCCGAGCCACGCGGACCTCCGCGTCGCCTCGGACCACCTCACTTCTCTACTCGGTTTCAGTGAGGGCAAAGCAGCCTAATGATCAAGACGTCTAGAGATCGTGAGATATCCGCCCTCAGCGAACAGCCAAAAAAGCCTCTGAACTGGGACTTTTAGTGGATCGCCAGGATCACGCTCCCACCACAACCTTCTGTACGTCCTGTACATTTTTTACAGGTGCTCGCGCAGAGTCCGCTCACGCGAATCCCGTACAGATCCCGGAGGAGAGGCATCGTTCATGCTGTTCCGTCCTGCCGCCCGCTACGTGCTGCCCGAGTTCACCGAGCGCACGACCAACGGGACCCGCACCCTCGACCCGTACTCCAAGCTGCTCGCCGAACGGATCGTCTTCCTCGGCACCCCGGTCGACGACACCGCGGCCAATGACCTGGTCGCCCAGTTCATGTATCTGGAACACGCCGCCCCGGACCGGCCCATCTCCCTCTACATCAACTCCCCCGGCGGCTCGTTCGGGGCCATGTCGGCGATCTACGACACGATGGAGTACCTCACCTGCGAGGTGGAGACCTACTGCCTCGGCCAGGCAGGTTCCTGCGCGTCGGCACTGCTCGCGGCGGGTGCTCCCGGCAGGCGGCACGCGCTGCCCGGGGCGCGGGTCGTCGTACAGCAGCCCGCACTCACCGAGCCGGTGCAGGGCCAGCCGTCCGATCTGGAGATCGAGGCGCAGGAGTTGGAACGGGTCCACGAGATGCTCACCACGCTGTTGGCCCGCCATACCGGCCGCGGCGCCGAGCAGATCGCCGCCGACATCGAGCGCGATCTCATCCTCGACGCCCCCGGCGCCAAGGCATACGGCCTGGTGGACCACGTCATGGAGAACCGGAAGTCGTCGCTCCCGCCGCACGGTGCGCGGTGAACGCCCGGTGCGACCACCGGAGTTGCCACCACCGCCCGCGCTGACACGCGCCGAGGGCGAGTTCATCGACCGCTATCTCGAAGTCCTCGACCAACTGGGCCGGATCAACCCGGCCCGCGGCGACGACACCTACTCCGCGCTGCGGGCCGCACAGGCACTGGCCTCACGGGCGGCCGCGCTGCGGGACGCCCTCACGTTGATGCACGAACGCGGCGAAGCACGGATCCACGCCGCCACCCTGGCCCGGGCGCTACGGGTGCTGGACGGGGAACGGCGGGCCGGACGCGTCACCGTACCTCCCGATCCGACGAGTTGATCAACCGATTTTCCGCCAGGCCGGCCGGGACCAGCCGGGCTCCCCCGCAACCCGCCCCGGCCGGGGGCACCCAACTCCCGTTCGCGACACGCCCGGTGGTCACATCGAAATTCCTAGCTCTTTCGGCGTAGAAAGTCCCTCTCGCGAGATATTTCTCCAGTTGCGCGCTCCCGGCGGGCAATGAGCGGAATCCTTGATTCCACCCCTGGTACGGGACCGGTCCGAATGAACGTCAGCGTTCCCGGAACCGCCGGCTCCACCCGAACGGGTCAGCCGCGAAGAGCCTCACAATTCGTCGTTTATCCTCGAAAATCCGGCAGTCGGTGAGTCAAGATCCGTGGGACGACAAGCCCCCGCCACAGCGACGGGGCGGTCCGGGCGGACGCCGAGTCCTGCCGCCGTCCGGATGTCTGGTCGACAGAAGTGGATCGGCAGGAGTGGAGGACCCGAGCACAACGGGTCGACCGGATCACCGGTCGGCCCTCGGGGTGAAGCCGCCGAGCGCGGCCGGGCAACTTCGCCAGCCCGAACCCGACAGGTCATCCTTCACAGGCGGCTGACGAAGGGTTGCGCATGACTGCGCAGGTTCATGTCCCGTCTCTGCTCGCCCGGGCCGGTACGGCCTCGGTTCTGACTCTGGCCGCCGTCGGCGGCACCATGCTCGCCCCGGGCGCCGCGACGGAGGCCCAGGCGGCGACTCTCTCCATGAAGGCACTCAAGGTCGCCGCGTCCAAGAAGGGATCGCCGTACAGGTGGGGGGCCACCGGCCCCAACCTCTTCGACTGCTCGGGACTGACGGCCTATTCGTTCAAGAAGGCCGGCAAGAGGCTCCCCCGCACGGCCCAGCAGCAGTACAACAAGACCCGCCACATCCCGGCCTCGCACAGGCAACGCGGCGATCTGGTCTTCTTCCACTACGGCCACAGCGTCTACCACGTGGGGATCTACGCCGGTCACGGCAAGATCTGGCACTCGCCGAGGAGCGGTGCGGTGGTCCGGCTGGAGAAGATCTGGACGAAACACGTCTATTACGGCCGGGTCCGCTGACGCGGTCTCAGCGCCGCTGACAAGCCCGGTGCGGCTGAGGACTTCAGCGCAGCAGGGGGCCGGACGCCAGGACCAGTCCCCACGCGGTGAGCGCCGCGCCGCCTCCGCCCTCGACGGCGCGGGCGGCACGCGGGCGGCGCAGCCGCCGCCCCATCCGTCCCGTCCGCCGTCGGCCTGTCCGGGTAACGGGGCGGATCGGGTGGCCGTTCAGTTCTGTACGGGGGTGCTCCATGGGAGCGCGATCCAGACCCTCTTGCCTCCGTCGGCGGTGGGGGTGACGGTCAGCCGGCCTCCGCACTCCTTGGCCAGGGAGCGGATGATCACCATGCCGCGTCCGTTGTCCTGCTGAACGGTGGTGGGCAGCCGCCGGGGCCGACGCGGGTGACTGTCCGTCACTCCCAGCTGCAGCTGTTCCTCCCGTTCCAGTCTCAGGTCCACGGTGAAAGTGGGCGACTGCCCGAAGGTGTGCTGGACGGCGTTGGTCGCGAGCTCCGAGACGACGAGCCGGATGCCGTCGGCGAACTCCGTGTCGGTGGCCAGTCCCCATTCGGTGAGCACCCGGTCCACGTATCTCCGGGCCGCCGCGACCGAGACCGGCTCGCTCGGCAGAGTGACGCTGGCTTCTTGATGGTCTGCCATGGCGAGCCGTCCCTTTCCCACCCGGACCGACTCGCGCTCGGTCCCGGTTGTGCTTCGCGCCAGATTGCCCTTGATGCTGCCCCCTCCGGCGGCGATCCACCGAGATATGCATATATCTGTCGCTCAATGCGGTGAACCCTGCCACGCAAAACCGTATGCGGGCGTCACACTGTCCGCTCGGCAGGAGGAGGAGCGGGGATAGGGAGGAAGGCCGCCGATCCAGCACGGTCCCGGGCTCAACTTCCCCATATTCAACATCAGTTGCTTCCGTTCTCGGTCGGCGAATATGCCGGTCTCACCGGCTGTTCTCGACCATGTGACGAGTAGCCGTTCGGTGACGGACGGCTGGCCGTGCGGGACTCCAAGGACGTGTCCAGGCCCCCACTGCGGTTCTCCGCGGCGGGGGCCTGGACCTCTTTCGTCTCCGGCCTGCACCGGGGTCCGGTCAGCTGACGGGAGCGGTCCGTCGCACGATCGCCACCGCCTCGGCAATCTGTTCCTCGGTCAGATCGGCGCGCCCGGTCAGCCGCAGCCGGGAGACGCCGTCCGGCACCGACGGCGGCCGGAAGCATCCCACCGCGATTCCGGCGGTACGGCAGTCGGCCGCCCAGCGCACCGCCGCGTCTGCCGAGGGCGCCCGTACCGAGACCACGGCGGCATCGGGGCGCACGGCGGTCAGGCCGGCGGCGGTCAGCCGCTCGTACAGCGCGCTGGCGACGTCTCGGACCCGTTCGGCGCGCTCCGGCTCGCGGCCGAGCAGTCGCAGGCTGCCCAGCGCGGCGCCCGCGGCGGCCGGCGCGAGACCCGTGTCGAAGATGAAAGTCCGGGCCGTGTTGACCAGGTGTTCGATGACCCGGGCCGGACCGAGGACCGCTCCGCCCTGGCTGCCCAGGGACTTGGAGAGGGTGAGCGTGGTGACGATTCCGTCGCCGCCCGCGAGACCGGCGGCGGCGAGCGCGCCCCGGCCGCCGTCCCCCAGTACGCCCAGACCGTGCGCGTCGTCGACGAGCAGCGCGGCGCCCTCCGCCCGGCAGGCGTCGGCCAGTTCGGGCAGCGGCGCGGCGTCGCCGTCGACCGAGAAGACCGAGTCGGTGACCACCAGTGCACGGCCGTCGTGCGTCTGCAGGGCCTTGCGTACGGCGTCGGGGTCGGCGTGCGGCACGACGGCGGTCCCGGCCCGGGAGAGCCGGCAACCGTCCACGATCGAGGCGTGGTTGCCCGCGTCGGAAACGATCAGCGAGCCGCGGCCGGTGAGCGCGGTGAGGGCAGCGAGATTGGCCGCATAGCCCGATGACAGGACCAGGGCCGCCTCGAACCCGCAGAATTCGGCCAGCTCGTGTTCGAGTTCGGCGTGCAGAGCGGTGGAGCCGGTGACGAGCCGGGATCCGGTCGCGCCCGCACCCCATCGGCGGGCGGCCTCGGCGGCGGCAGCGGTGACCTCGGGGTGCCGGGTCAGGCCCAGATAGTCGTTGCTCGCGAGGTCCAGGAGTTCTGGTTCGGCGGGCCGGGGGCGGAGCGTACGGACGAGTCCGGCGTCCGCGCGGCGGCGCGCCTCGTCGCCGATCCAGTCGAACGGGGCGAAGGACATGAGCGGTCCCTTTTGTAGGCAGCTCACAGACTCTAACCGGGGGCGCAGCAGGTCATGCTGTGGCAATACCCACACCATCGGCATGCTCCATTGTCCGATTCCTCCTTGGCTGCGGGCCGTGCCGTAGGCCAGGATCAACGTCATGGACCTCCTGAACACGCTGGTGGACAAGGGGCTGCGGCGCGAGCTGCCGACCCGCGAAGAAGCACTCGCCGTACTGGCGACCTCGGACGACGATCTGCTCGACGTGGTGGCCGCGGCCGGAAGGGTGCGCCGTCAGTGGTTCGGGCGGCGCGTGAAACTGAACTATCTGGTCAATCTCAAGTCCGGGCTCTGCCCCGAGGACTGCTCGTACTGCTCGCAGCGGCTCGGATCGAAGGCCGAGATCCTCAAGTACACCTGGCTGAAGCCGGATGAGGCGTCGAAGGCAGCTGCGACCGGGGTGGCGGGTGGCGCCAAGCGGGTGTGTCTGGTGGCGAGCGGCCGCGGACCGACGGACCGTGATGTCGACCGGGTGTCGCAGACCATCGAGACGATCAAGGAACAGAACGAGGGCGTCGAGGTGTGCGCCTGTCTCGGTCTGCTCTCCGGCGGACAGGCCGACCGGCTGCGTTCGGCGGGCGCCGACGCGTACAACCACAACCTCAACACGTCCGAGGGGACGTACGGGGACATCACCACCACCCACACCTACGCGGACCGGGTGGAGACCGTGCAGCAGGCGCAGGCCGCCGGGCTCTCGGCGTGCTCCGGGCTGATCGCGGGGATGGGCGAGAGCGACGCCGATCTGGTCGATGTCGTCTTCTCGCTGCGGGAGCTGGACCCGGACTCGGTGCCGGTGAACTTCCTGATCCCGTTCGAGGGAACCCCGCTGGCCAAGGAGTGGAACCTCACCCCGCAGCGGTGCCTGCGCATTCTGGCGATGGTCCGGTTCGTCTGCCCGGATGTGGAGGTCCGGCTCGCGGGCGGGCGCGAGGTGCATCTGCGCTCGATGCAGCCGCTCGCCCTGCACCTGGTCAACTCGATTTTCCTGGGCGACTACCTGACGAGTGAGGGGCAGGCGGGGCAGGCGGACCTGGACATGATCGCGGACGCCGGTTTCGAGGTGGAGGGAGCGGGGACGACGACGCTGCCCGCGCACCGTGCGCCGGCGGGGGGCGGGTGCGGTTCGCACGACGATGGGTGCGGTTCGCACGACAGCGGGTGCAGTTCCCGGAACGGCGGGTGCGCGCCGTGCGGAGACGCGCCCGGGGATGCCGTGGCCGAACCCGGCGAGGTTCCGGCAGCACGCACGGATCTGGTGGCGGTGCGTCGTCGCGGCGCGGGCACGGATCTCGCTCCCAATGCATGAGGCCCTCACCCCGGACGAGCTCCGCTCCCTGGACCGGGCCCACGTCTGGCATCCGTACGGCCCCATGCCGGGACGTCAGGAGCCATTGGTCGTGGAGTCCGCGTCCGGGGTACGGCTCCGGCTCGCCGAACCGGCCCACGGGCAGCAGGAGCTGGTCGACGGCATGTCGTCGTGGTGGTCGGCGGTGCACGGCTACAACCACCCGGTGCTCAACGAGGCGGCGCGCGGCCAGCTGGACCGGATGAGCCATGTGATGTTCGGCGGGCTCACCCATGAGCCCGCCGTGCGGCTGGCCACCCGGCTGGTCGAGATCACCCCGGAGCCGCTGCGGCATGTGTTCCTCGCCGACTCGGGTTCGGTGTCGGTCGAGGTCGCGGTGAAGATGTGTCTGCAGTACTGGCGCTCGGCCGGGCGGCCGGCCAAGCAGCGGCTGCTGACCTGGCGCGGCGGTTACCACGGGGACACCTGGCAGCCGATGTCGGTGTGCGACCCCGAGGGCGGCATGCACGAGCTGTGGTCGGGCGTGCTGCCCCGGCAGATCTTCGCGGACGAGCCACCGGCCGGTTTCGACGCGGAGCCGGATGCCGCGTACGCCCGTCATCTGCGGGAACTGATCGCGGAGCACGCCGACCGGCTGGCCGCGGTGATCGTGGAGCCGGTGGTGCAGGGCGCGGGCGGTATGCGGTTCCACTCCCCCGCCTATCTGCGGGTGCTGCGCGAGGCGTGCGACGCGCACGACGTGCTGCTGGTGTTCGATGAGATCGCCACGGGGTTCGGCCGTACGGGGAAGCTGTTCGCCGCCGGGCACACGGGGATCTCGCCCGATGTCATGTGTGTGGGCAAGGCGCTGACCGGCGGCTACCTGACGATGGCGGCGACGCTGTGCACCTCTCGGGTGGCGGAAGGTATCTCGCGCGGCGACGTGCCGGTGCTGGCACACGGACCGACGTTCATGGGCAATCCGCTCGCCTCCGCGGTGGCGTGCGCCTCGATCGACCTGCTGCTCGGCCAGGACTGGGAGCGGGAGGTCCGGCGGATCGGTACGGGGCTGCGGGAAGGTCTCGCCCCGGCGGCGGAACTGCCCGGCGTGCGAGAGGTGCGGGTGCTGGGCGCGATCGGCGTCGTACAGCTCGATCACGAGGTGGACATGGCCGCCGCGACCCGGGCGGCGGTGCGGGAAGGCGTGTGGCTGCGGCCGTTCCGCGATCTCGTCTACACGATGCCGCCGTATGTGACCGGTGACGACGATGTGGCGCGGATCTGCCGCGCCGTGTGCGCGGCTGCGCGGGAGGGCTGAGATGACGGTTCTGGTAGTGACGGGTACGGGCACGGAGATCGGCAAGACGGTGGTGACCGCGGCCGTGGCGGCGGCCTGCCGGGATCGCCGCGTCGCGGTGCTCAAGCCCGCGCAGACAGGGTTGGCCCCCGGCGAGCCCGGGGATGCCGCCGAAGTCGTACGGCTGGCGGGCGGCCAGGTGACCGCGGTCGAACTGGCCCGGTTCCCCGAGCCGTTGGCCCCGGCCACGGCCGCTCGCAGGGCCGGTCTCCCACCGGTACGGCCGTACGAGATCGCCGAGGCGGTCCAGAAGCTGGCGGCCGAACACGATCTGGTGCTGGTCGAGGGTGCGGGCGGGCTGCTCGTGCGGTTCGACGACGAGGGCGCGACCCTCGCCGACGCGGCCCGGCTGCTGACCGCACCGGTTCTGGTCGTGACGCAGGCGGGACTGGGCACGCTCAATGTCACGGCGCTGACCTCGGAGGCCCTGCGGGCCCGGGGACTGGAGTGCCTCGGCGTGGTGGTGGGCAGCATGCCCGCCGAGCCGGACCTCGCGGCGCGCTGCAATCTGTCGGATCTTCCGGTGGTGGCGGGTGCCCCGCTGCTGGGTGCGGTGCCGGCCGGTGCGGGGGCGCTGGAGCCGGCCGTTTTCCGTGCACGGGCCGGGAGTTGGCTGGCCGCGGAGCTGGGCGGGAACCGGTCGCCGGATGAGCGGCTGAGCCGTGCGTGACGGGGGGAGAATCGAAGTAGCCGTACCTTGCGGGTCGAGTGCCGTGTCGAGGAGGTCCGTCATGCGTCTTCGCAGCACGAAAATCCCGGAGGACGCGGTGCACCACCCCGTCTTCGCCCGGATCTACGCCCGGATGAGCGTGGCGGCGGAGACCGGGGCGGGGCTGGCCGCGGTGCGCTCGGAGCTGTTGGCCGGTCTGTCCGGCCGGATCATCGACATAGGTGCGGGCAACGGCCTGAACTTCGCGCACTACCCGCCCGCGGTATCGGAGGTGGTGGCCATCGAACCCGAGCGCAGCCTGCGGCAGTTGGCGGTGGCGTCGGCACTGCGTGCCGGAATTCCGGTGGATGTGGTGCCGGGCACGGCGGAGGCCCTGCCGGTGAAGAGCGAGGCGTTCGACGGGGCGGTCACCTCGCTGGTGCTGTGCACCGTACGGAATGTGGAGCGATCGCTCACGGAAATCGTGCGGGTGCTGCGGCCCGGCGCCGAGTTGCGCTTCTTCGAGCATGTGCGAGCCGATGACCGGGTGATGGCAGCGACCCAGCGGGCACTGGACCGTACGGTCTGGCCACTGCTGGCGGGCGGGTGTCACACGGCGCGCGACACCCTGGCCGCCATCGAGAGGGCCGGGTTCACGGTGGAGACCTACCGGCGGGTCAGGATGCCGGACTGGGGATTCCGGCTGCCCACGTCCGACTGCGTGCTGGGCGTGGCCCGGCGGCCGGCCGAGCTGGACTGACCCGTCGGCTCGCCGCCACGCAGCCCACCGCGCGCACCGGAAACGTACAGCCCACGCGCGCACCCGCAACGTACAGCCCACGCCCGCACCGCAACCATCCCGCGGGCCGGGGACCTCCGGGCCGCAGACCTCACAGACTCCACTGGCGCAGTTCGTCGGCGATGGCCCGGACGTCCGCCTTGTCCTCCTTCACCAGTCGGGCCAGGTCACGCACCTGCTCGGGCGAGGTGATGACCTTCAGCCCGGAGGCGACGAGATAGCCGTACGCGACGGCCGAGGAGAACATCGCGTTGGAGTGTTCGAGCGCGGGGACATGGAGCAGCAACTGCAGCAGGGCCGCGGCCCTGGAGTGCGGATCGCTGTAGACAGGGCTGCCGAAGATCTCGGCCTCATGGCGGGCCACCGCGGCCACGAGCGCACCCCAGTCGACGACCTGCGGATCGCCGGGGGTCTTGTGCTCGGCCACCATGAGCAGCCAGGAAAGGTCGATCTGGAGATTCAACGCGTGCCTTTGCGCTCCGGGCCGAACTCCTCGGCGAACACCGACTCGTACTGCTTCATGAAGTCGGCCGCGGCTTCGACAAAGGTGTGTCCGACCTCACCCGCATCCTGCTTCACGAGTTCCTCTATGTAGCGGTTCACGCTCATCCCCCTCTGCAGCGCGCGCTGTCGCGCGGCCTCGGCGGTGGCCTCGTCCACTCTCACGTTCAGCTGAGTCTTGGGCACAGCAACACGCTAGCGCGGGCGCGCTAGCACCGGCAAGAGGAGCCGTACGGCGCCCCGTACACCGGTCGTGCGTGAGTGCACCGGTCTCCGCGTCGACCGCACCGGTCACCGTCGACCGCACGGGTCGTACATGACCAGGCGGTCATGCGTGCCGGCCCGGCCGTCCGTGACCACATGGTGGAATTCGTTCGTCGCTCCAGCCGTCCCGGTGATGGGATCCCGGCATGAAAAAACTCGATGGCGACATGCACGACCTCGTCGTACGGGCCGCGACACCGGCCGACCTCGACTCCGTCCTCGCCTTCTGGAAGGTGGCGGCCGAGGGAACCAGCGTCAGTGACAACCGGGACGGGGTCGAGCGGCTGGTCGCCCGTGACCCGCAGGCGCTGATCCTCGCCGAGTCCGACGGCGTACTCGCCGGAACGGTGATCGCCGGGTTCGACGGCTGGCGGTGTCACCTGTACCGGCTCGCCGTCCATCCCGACCGACGGCGCCGAGGTGTCGGCAGCACGCTGCTCGCCGCCGCGGAGGAACGCTTCGTGCGGCTGGGCGGGCGACGTGGCGACGCGATGGTGCTCGACCGCAATGAACTGGCGCAGCACGCCTGGCGCGCCGCGGGCTACGGGCCCGAGCTGCAGTGGAGCCGTTGGGTGAAACCCCTCACGGGCTGAAGGACGATCACCCGAAAAGAGGAGCCTTCTTTGCCGATCCTTTACGATAGGTGGATTCCTGACCGATCCTTCCGAAAGGTGTGAGCGTCCGCCCATGGGCGAGCCCCCCAGTAGTCGACAGTCCCGGCACCGAGCAATCCTCCCGCCCCTGCCCGATCATGGGACGGAGGTGAACCGATGACTGAAGTGCTTCTGCTGCTCGTGGCGGTGCTGCTCTCGCTCGCCTGCGGCGCCTTCGTCGCGGCCGAATTCTCTCTGACCACCGTCGAGCGCGGCCAGCTCGAACGGGCCGTGGAGCGGGGTGAGCGCGGCGCGGTGAGCGCGATGAAGGCCGTCCGCAGCCTCACCTTCCAGCTGTCCGGCGCACAGCTCGGCATCACCGTCACCAATCTGGTGGTCGGCATGCTCTCCGAATCGTCCATCGCGAAGCTGATTCGCGGTCCGGTGGAGGCCGTGGGCCTGTCCCCGAGCGTGGCGTCCTCCGTCGCCCTCGTCCTGGGAACCGCCCTGTCCACGGTGTTCCTGATGGTCGTCGGCGAACTCGTCCCGAAGAACTGGGCCATCTCCTCGCCGCTCGCCGTGGCGAAGGCCGTGGCGACCCCGCAACGGGCCTTCACCGCCGTGTTCCGGCCGTTCATCAGCCACCTCAACAACACCGCGAACCGGATCCTGCGCCGCCTCGGCCTGGAGCCCACCGAGGAGCTGGCCTCCGCGCGCAGCCCGCAGGAGCTGGTGGCGCTGGCCCGGCACTCGGCGAAGGCAGGCGCGCTGGAGGCGGACACCGCGGAGCTGTTCGTCCGCACGCTCAACCTCGCGGAGCTGACGGCGGAGAACGTCATGACGCCGCGGGTGCAGGTCACCGCGCTGGAGGTGCAGGCGACCGCAGAGGATGTCGCGAACGCCACCCGGGCGACCGGCCTGTCCCGCTTCCCCGTCTACCGCGGCAGCCTCGACACCGTCGTCGGTGTGGCGCACATCAAGGACGTGCTGGCCGTCCCGGCCGAGCAGCGGCCCCGGACCCGCGTCTCGGAGATGCTGCGCGAACCCCTGCTCGTGCCGGAGACCCTCACCGTGGACCGGCTCCTGGACCGGCTGTCCGGCAAGCTCGCCATGGCCGTCGTCATCGACGAGTACGGCGGCACGGCCGGCGTCGTGACTCTGGAGGACATCGTCGAGGAGGTGGTCGGCGAGGTGCGCGACGAACACGACCCGCACGAGACACCGGACCTGGCACCGGCCGGCGAGGACGCCGACGGTCGGACCCTGTGGTCGGCCGACGGCGCCGCGCGCATCGACCAGCTGAAGAGGATCGGACTGCGGGTGCCGGACGGACCGTACGAGACGCTCGCCGGACTCGTGGCCACCGAGGTCGGCCGCATACCCGCTGTGGGTGATTCGTTCGAGCTGGCCGGCTGGCGGGTCGATGTGGTGGACGCCTCCGGGCGCCGTGCCGCGCGGGCCCTGCTGCATGCGCCGCTGCCCGGCGACTGCGACGAGCGGACGGAGGACGCACGATGATCGCCGTCCAGCTCTTCATCGGGGCGATGACCCTGGTCGTGAACGCCTTCTTCGTCGGCGCGGAGTTCGCGCTGATCTCCGTACGCCGCAGCCAGGTCGAGCCCGAGGCCGAGGCCGGGAACCGGCGGGCGCGCAGCGTCATCTGGGGCCTCGAACACGTATCGGCGCTCCTCGCGGCGGCGCAGCTGGGCATCACCCTCTGCACACTGGTCCTCGGCATCGTCGCCGAACCGGCCATCGCGCATCTGCTGGAGCCCGCCTTCGACGCGGTGGGTATACCGCACGGACTGATCCACCCGATCTCATTCGTGATCGCCCTGTCCCTGGCGACGTACCTGCACATGCTGCTCGGCGAAATGGTGCCGAAGAACATCGCCCTGGCCGAGCCGGTACGGGCCGCGCTGCTGCTGGGTCCGCCGCTGGTGACTCTCGCCAGGGCGCTGCGTCCGGTGATCTTCGCGATCAACGCCTTCGCCAACGCGCTGCTGAAACTCCTGCGCGTCGAAACGAAGGACGAGGTGTCCGCCACGTTCTCCGACGACGAACTGGCCCGGCTGGTGAAGGACGCCGGCGACGCGGGGCTGGTCGACGACCGCGCGGCCGAACGGCTGCACCACGCTCTTGAGCTCGGCCGGCGCCCCGTGCGGGACGTGGTGCTGCCGGTGGAGCGGGTGGTGTACGCCCGGATCGGAACGACGCCGGAACAGTTGGAGCAACTCTCGTACGAGACCGGTTTCTCGCGCTTTCCGGTGATGGACAGCGAGGAGCGGATCCTGGGCTACCTCCATGTGAAGGACGCCTTGGACGCCACACCGCGCGATGTGCCGTTCCCGGTCACGGCGATGCGGCCGATCGCCCGGGTGCGGGCCGCCACGCCGCTCGACGACGTACTGACCGCGCTGCGGCGCAGCCGTACGCACCTGGCGGTGGCGCTCGACGAGGACGGTCGACTGGCCGGGCTGGTCACGATGGAGGACGTGCTACGGGAACTGGTGGGCCGGCCGCAGGCAGGCTGACCGGTGAACGGGGGCGGTGGGCGCGGCCGGGCAGGGCTCAGCGAGGGCCCGGGGCGCGCCCCACCTGCGGAAGGACCACCGCTCACGGGAGGGGCCGCCGGTCGTGGGAAGGCCGTCACTCCGGGACCGTCAACGGCCAACGCCGGGTTTGTTCCTGCGACCGCCCCCGAGCGGCTGAGGACGCAGCCGCTCAGGGGGGCGGCCGACGGCCACGCTTCGTGCCCGGCCGACGTCGCCCGGAAGCGTTCGTGGGCACCGCGATACGATCGCACCGCCATGGAAATGAATGCCTCCTGCACCAGTCTTGTCGCGGTCGGCGACTCGTTCACCGAGGGCATGTCGGACCTGCTGCCCGACGGCTCGTACCGGGGCTGGGCCGATGTTCTCGCCGGACGGCTCGCGGTCCGTACGCCAGGATTCCGCTACGCGAATCTCGCCGTACGAGGCAAGCTGATCGGCCAGATCGTCGACGAGCAGGTCGATGCGGCGGCTGCCCTGCGGGCGGATGTCGTCACGCTCGTCGGCGGACTCAACGACACGTTGCGGCCCAAGTGCGACATGGGCATGGTCCGCGGACGGCTCGAAGAGGCCGTGGAACGTCTCGCGCCCTCGTGCAAAAAGCTTGTGCTCATGCGCAGCCCCGGTCGCAACGGCCCGGTGATGGAACGCTTCCGGCCGCGGATGGAGGAGCTGTTCTCCCTGGTCGACGAGTTGGCCCTCCGCCACGGTGCGTTGGTCGTCGATCTGTACGGGGCACCGGCCCTGGGCGATCCCCGGCTGTGGGACGTCGACCGGCTCCATCTGACGGCCGACGGACACCACAGGGTCGCGGAGGCGGTCTGGCAGACGCTGGGGCTGCCGCCCGAGAGCGACTGGCGCACGCCGCTCCCCACCTCCGTGCCCCCCGGATGGGCGATACGACGCGTCGAAGACCTCCGTTTCGCCCGCCGGCACCTGATGCCGTGGATCGGCCGTCGGCTGACCGGCCGCTCGTCCGGGGACGGACGGACAGGCGCGCAGTACAACGCGGAGCTGGGGGCGGCATTCTGGGTCACCCCCGAGGATGTCCACAACCCCGGCCCCGTGGTGACCTGGCGCCAGGTGGACGCGCCTCCACTCTCGTAGCAACCCACAATCCGGACCGCAGCGCCGGCCTGTACAAACCGCCAGCAGAATCTGGACACCGTGTTCCACACGCGAACGGACAGACACAGGTCAAGGCAGGTCAAGGGCGCTTTCAGCAGATCAACCACTGATCATCTCTCACGGATTCCCACTGCCGGTCGGCTCGGCCCCGTGAAAAGCGTCCCACGCGGCCGCGGCCGTCCGCAGGTCTTCGACTTCCACGTGGACGGACCCGGCCTCTGTGAAGGCCACGGCACCGGACCGTGCCGGCCCGGCTGATCGTGGCCTGTCGCCGGATCGTCCCCCTGCCCGCCTGGTCGAGGACCTGTGGACGGAGCCCCCGCTCGGAGCTGTGGGCGCCGTGCAAACCTTTGTCGGCGCACTGCGTCGCGCCCTGGAACCGGACCGGCCACCCCGGGCCCCGCCCGCCTGCTGGTCGAGAACGACGACCAAGGCGTGCCGCACACCGCGCGGGTCGGGCACCGCGGCCAGCCGCTTCAGCAGGCCAGGAACCTCGCCGGTCCCGGCCTTGGGCTGCTCGCGCGGTTGGTCCGGGGCGGACGGGATCGGCGATGACTCGTCGGCACGCACGGTCTTCCATCGAGGCCACGGGGCGTCGAGAACTCCATGATCTCGGAAGCCTGTGCCTGCTCCTGCTCCCGGGGGCAAACGCACCCGACGCTTCGTCATGAACCGGATGCCTGGTACCCATGCCGAAGTCCTGATTACCGCTCTGCAGGGCGTGAGCTGTGGCGCAGCGCGCCCAAGTGGGAAGGAAGCCGGGGCTGTTCACGCTCGGAGAGCACTTCCGCTTAAGCGGATTGGAGATACGATCTTCAGACAACCTCTGGTGCAGGAGTGGTTCCTCCCGTGAAGACGACGACGAACCGGGGCGATGCCGACAGGTCGCCCCGGGTTCGCGGACTCCTGTGCTGCCGCCCGCCCGGTCCTCCCCCACCGCACGTCGCTTGATGTTCGACGCCTGGCTTCCACCAGACATCGACTTATTGCCGAATCAAAGGTCTTCCATGGCTCGTTCCCCCGCGTCCACTGTCAAACCCCGTAGGAGCATTGGCCTTTGGAAGCCGTCTCTCGTACTCACACTCCTTGTCTTCTCAGGAGCCGTGGTGCCGATCGCAGGCGTCGGCATGACCGCGACCGTGGCATACGTTGTGGCCTTTCTGCTGGTCTTCGCCTGCCTCGTCCACCTGTGCAGGCAGCACCGGGCGAGCGTGGCCGAAGCCATCCGCCTGGGTGCCGAGATACGTGAGCGTGAGGCGGAGGCCGCACGCCGTGATGCCGACTGGCACGCACATGTGCGTAAGCAGTTTGAAGCAGCGCTCCAGGAGGCGGAGTTCCTCCTGGAGGAGCGGCTACCTGCCGCTCTCGGCAGGAGCGGGATTCCCGCATCACGGGACAGTTCGGAGCCACTCGTTCGGGAGCTCTCCAAGCGCTTCGACCGGCTGCTCACGGATGTGTCCGATGCGATCGACAACCGCGAGGAGTCGCAGCGCATCGCGTTGGTCGAGCTGGCGAGCAGGGTCCAGACCTCGGCACACCGGATTCAGGCGACGGTCACGGGTGTGGCGGAGCGTCACCCGGGCGACGCAGACTTGCTCGAGGCCACCATGCATGTGGACCACGCGGCGACTCAGCAGGCGCGACACGCCCAGAGTCTCAAGGTTTTGTGCGGGGAGTGGCCCGGCCAGCAGTGGCAGAAGCCGCTGGCGCTGGTCGATGTGGTGCGGGCCGCCTCGGGCCGGATCGTCTCGTTCAAGCGTGTCGAGGTGACTGGTGACCCGGATGTCGGCATCACCGCATCGGTGGTCGAACCACTGATCCATCTCATCGCGGAGCTGCTCGCCAACGCGACCGAGTACTCACCGCCGAGGACCGGCGTGCCCGTCACGGTGCGGACCGTGCAGCGTGGTGCGGTCATCGAGGTGGATGATGGCGGCCTCGGCCTGGACGAGCACCGGCTGGCCGAAGCACGTGACATCGTCTCCGGCCGCCGCCTTCTCGGCGTCGGTGATGTCGGCGAGATCCCGCAGACCGGCTTCGCGGTCGTCGGCCGCTTCGCCCACCGGCACGGTCTCAGCGTCGATCTGGGTCCGTCGCCGTACGGAGGTGTCCGCGCGGTGATCCTCGTGCCGCTGGAGCTCCTGAAGACCCTCGCGCCCGCCGGAGCGCCCGGCGGGCGGGTGCATGCCTCGCCGCCGCCGGCTCCGCCGTCACCATCACCGGCCGTGCCCTCCGCCGACGTCACCCCGGCCGCCCCCGACCGCACCGTTCCTGCACAGGCCCCGGCTCCGGCGGCTGAACCCGCCCCGTCGCCCGAGCCGCCCCGGGAAGCGGACCGGTCCGGTTCGCTCCCGCCTGCCACCGATGGTCCGGCCGCACGTCAACGCCGGTTGCCCCAGCGCAGGTCTCGACGTGACGGATACGTCCCCGCGGTGGAGGAGGCGCCGACCGCTGTCACTCCGCCGGGTTCACCGGAGAACGCCGGCGACTGGATGGAGCAGTTCTTCGAAGGCGGCCGGACCACGCCCCCCGCCTCCGGCTCCGCTCCCGGTCACGACCCGCACGACCCCCCGCACGACTCCTCCGCCACCCCCGATTCCTCGGAAGGACAGATGTGAGCATGAATTACGTGGAGAACCCGGAGCAGCGTGGCTGGATGATCTCCGAAGTCGCCGCAGTGCCCGGCGTACGGCTGGCGATCGTCTTCAGTTCCGACGGTCTGCTGTTGGCCAACTCGGAGGGCATGGACCGCGACTCCGCCGACCGGTTGTCGGCGAGCTGCGCGGGTCTTCAGTCCCTCGGCCGCGGTCTCGGACGGGAGTACGGCGAGGACGGCGGCGCCGTGCACCAGCAGATGGTGGAGTTCAATGGCGGATTCCTGTTTATGCGCAGTGCCGACGGAGCACATCTGGCCGTCGTGACGGGCCCCGTGATCGACCCGAAGCTCGTCGCCCGGCAGATGCAGGCGCAGGTGATGAAGATCGGGGCGAGCAATCTCAGCAGCCCGCCGCGCCAGGGCTCCGCGTGAGCGGGCCGGGAGAGGGGTTCTCGGACGGTGCGTTACGCCCGTACGTGATCACGAAGGGGCGCTCCCGGCCAACCCGTAACACGATCGGCGTCGAGACGCTCCTCGTGGCGGTGGCTCCCCCACGGGCCCTCCCTGTCTCCGCGACCAGGGAAGAGATCACCCTCGTGCGCATGTGCGCGCAGTTGCTGTCCCTCGTGGAGGCCGCCGCTCATCTCGGACTGCCGGTCAGTCTGGTGAAGGTGCTGGCATCCGACCTCGTCGACAGCGGGCATCTGTCCGCACGCTCCGGTGTTCCACGGGCCGCCCCGCCCGATAAGCAACTGCTACAGGAGGTACTGGATGGTCTCCGTCGGTTCCGCTGACCGCTACCTGCCCGACACGGTGCAGCAGGCCGTCAAGATCCTCGTCGTGGGCGCGTTCGGCGTAGGCAAGACCACGCTCGTCGGATCCGTCAGCGAGATCGAACCGCTGCGCACCGAAGAGGTGATGACGGCAGCGAGCGTGGGGGTCGACGAACTGGCCGGCCTGAGCGACAAGACGACCACCACCGTCGCCATGGACTTCGGCCGTGTCACGCTCAGCTCGCGACTGGTCCTCTATCTGTTCGGTACACCTGGCCAACAACGGTTCTGGGATCTGTGGGAAGGGCTGGCCGAGGGCGCCCTCGGTGTGCTCGCACTGATCGATACCCGCAGGCTGGAGGAGAGCTTCGACGTACTGGAGCAATTGGAGATCCGCGGGCTCCCGTTCGCGGTCGCGATCAATCAGTTCCCGGACAGCGAGCGCTACACCGACGAGGAACTGCGCGGTGCGCTCGATCTGCTGCCCGAGACACCCATAATGACCTGCGACGCGCGCGACCGCGCCTCATCGGTCGATTCCCTGATCAGGTTGGTGGAACACGTATCGGGCATCCATGCGGCGCGCACCCTGGAAACAGCCTCATGAGCACTCTGCCGCCGCCGGGGTGCCCGTCGCACGCAGGGCACGGCACCGGACTGCTTCCGCTGTCCGCAGTCGTCGGCTCGTCCGACCCGCATGCGGTCTACCGCAGGCTCCGCAAGGAGTGGGGCAGCGTCGCGAAGGTCGAGCTGGAGCCGGGCGTGCCTGCCTGGCTGGTGATGGGCTACCAGGAACTGCTGGTCATCACCCGGCAGGAGCAGCTCTATTCCCGCGATGCCCGTAACTGGCGTGACCTGAACGAGGGGGTCGTCTCGCCGCATTCGGGACTCCTCCCGATGATGGGATGGCGTGCCAACGTCATCGGAGCCGACGGCCCCGAACACCGGCGGCTGCGCAAGCCTCTCGACGACGGGATCGCGCGGATAGACCAGCGCAGGGTGCGTCGTGAGGTGGAGGCGTTGTGCACGGATCTGATCGCGTCGTTCTCCGAGCGTGGCAGCGCTGATCTGGTCAACGAATACGCCACGATCGTGCCGATGCTGTCGCTCGCTTCGTTGTTCGGCCTCGACAGCGAAGAGGGCCGGGAACTGCTCGACGCGCTCATCGCACTGTTCGGCAGTGCGGGGGACTCCCAGGCCGGAAACCGCGACTTCGAGCAGATCCTCCTCGATACGGTGCGCGAGCGGCGGAGCAATCCGACCGACGACATGACGACGGTCTTCATCAACCACCCGAATCTACGCAACGAAGCGGAGCGCCTGCAGTCCATCGTCGTGATGATCTCCGCAGGAAACGAGACGGTCACCGCCTGGATCTCGCACACGCTCCGGCTTATGCTCACCGATCCGCGTTTCGCCGCCCGCCTGCACGGCGGGAGGCTCGGAGTGGATGACGCGCTCGACGAGGCGCTGTGGCGCGATCCCCCCATGAACAACATGCCCGCCCGGTACGCGCTTCACGACACCGAGCTGGGAGGCCGGCACATCCGGCGCGGCGACTGCCTCATCCTCGGGCACGCAGCCGCCAACGACGATCCCGAGGTCCGGCCGGACGGTGCGGACGAACGCTGGGGAAACCGCTCGCATCTGGCCTTTTCGGCCGGCCCGCATGTGTGTCCCGCACAGGTGCCCGCTCGGCTGATCACTCGTACCGCGGTGCAGACCGCTCTGCATCTGCTGCCGGACATGAGACTCGGCATTCCGGCGGACGAGGTGGCCTGGCGTCCCTCTCCCTGGACGAGGGTGCCGGTCGCACTGCCCGCGGAGTTCTCCGCGGCCCGTATACCGGCCCGTATCCCTACCACGACGGGTCGATGAACCCGCGTATCCGACAGGACCGGCGCACGGCGGGTCCTGAGATTAGGAGCAGTTCGGCATGACGCCACATATACCTGTCATCGCTCTGGATCCTCATGGGACGGACCATCACGGCGAGGCGGCCAAGCTCCGTGAACTCGGCCCCGTGGTGCGAGTCCAGCTGCCCGGCGACGTGATGGCCTGGTCCGTGACGGATCACGCCCTGCTGAATGAGATGATCGCCGACCCCCGCTTCAGCAAGGACTGGCGCAACTGGAACGCCATCATCCGAGGCGAGATTTCGGACGGCTGGCCCCTCATCGGCATGGTGAAAGTCACCAACATGGTGACCTCGGACGGCCAGGAACACCGCCGCCTGCGCAAACTCGTCACCCAGACCTTCACACCGCGCCGCGTCCAGGAACTGCGTCCCCGCATCCAGCAGATCGTGGATGACCTGCTGGATGACCTGCCTTCGCATGCCGCCGCCGACGGCAGTGTCGACCTCCGCCGTCATTTCGCGCACCCTGTGCCCATGCAGGTCATCTGCGACCTGTTCGGTGTTCCGGCCGACGAGCGTCCCCGCCTGCAGGAGCTGATGGACAACATCTTCCGCTCCGATCTGCTGCCCGAGGATGTCAGCGCCAGCCAGATCGAGCAGTACGAACTGCTGGCGCGGGTGGTCGAAAGCCGCAGGCGTGAGCCGGGAAGCGACCTCACCAGCGCGTTGATCGCGGCCCGTGCCGCGGACCCCGACGCGCTCAGCGAGGAGGAGCTGGTCGGCACTCTGCTGCTCATGCTGTCAGCAGGGCAGGAGACCACCCTGAGCCTGATCACCAATGCGGTGCGCGCGCTGCTGACCCATCCCGACCAGCGGGAGATTGCCGTACGGGGCGACGCGGACACCTGGGCGAACGTGGTGGAGGAGACGCTGCGCTGGGACGCCCCGATTGGGAACTTCCCCTTCCGCTATCCCCTTGAGGACGTCGAGATCGCCGGGGTGCGCATCCCGAAGGGGGAGGCGATCATGGCTCCGTTCAGCGCTGTGGGGCGTGACACGGCCCAGCACGGTGAGGATGCCGACCGGTTCGACATCACCCGGAAACAGCGCAAGCACCTGGCCTTCAGTAACGGCCCGCACTTCTGCCTCGGCGCGCCGCTGGCGCGGCTGGAGGCCGCGTTGGCCTTGCCCGCAGTGTTCGAGCGGTACCCGGATCTCGCGATGGCAGTCGATCCGGACGCCCTCATCGCGGTGCCGTCCCTCTTCTCGAACAGTTCCTCGACTCTGCCCGTTCAGCTCGGTATCTGACCCTGTGTGCGAGGCCCGGCGGAGCATGCCTTGACGCCGTTGGTCAATTCGGGCCTGGTTGCTTCGCCCCTCGCTATGCGACGGGGCGAAGTGCTGTAAGGGGGTGATTCGGTGCGGGCGTGGGTCCCGGCGACGGCGCCCTGCCCGGGTCGAACCAGTGCGTGGTGTGGTCGGCCAGGGACGGCGGGGGCGAAGGGACGATGGAAAACCCCGGCCCACTCTCTCGCCACCTTCCAGGCGTGCAACCTGGATGCAGTGCAGTGGAGCAGGCCGACCGGGCTCCATCCCGCACGTTGCAGCAGCCGCCGCATCGGCGGCTTGGACGTCGGCGAGGGCGAACACCAGCAAACCAGCGTCAGTAGGGCACCGTGTCGCACAAGGTCTCCGCCCAGGCAGAGGCGCCGTACTCGTTGGCCGCGCGCACCGTGACGCAGATCTTGTCACCGGAGTACGGACCATTGATCGTGTAGCTGGTGCTGCCGGTCGAGTAGGTGGTGTCGACGTTCTTCTCGGTGAAATTGCTGCCCGTGTTGGTGTAGTGGATGTCGTACCTGGTCGCTCGGGAGATCGCCGGCCAGCTCACCTTGATCGGCATGTCGCACGCGCCGACACAGGAGTTGGTGTACGCAGCCTTGTAGCTCTTCATGGCTGGCGGCCGCGAGCCGGAGGACGAGCCGCCGGAGCTGGACGAATCTCCGCCGGCCGAGCCCGTTGAGCCGGACGGCCCCGTAGAGCCGGACCTACCGCTGGTACCGGTGCCGCCGCTGCGAGAGCCGCTCTCGCCACCCGATGAACTGCCGCCGCTCTTCCGGACGTTCGGCCTGTCCGGCCCGCCCTCGTCGTCCTTCCCCTTCTCGCCGTCCACGCCCTTGCCGTCGCCCCCGCCCTTCCCGTTTTCTCCCTTGGAAGGTGAACTGCTCGGCGCGCTCGTCACGTTGCGCTCACGAGGAGCGGCGCTCGCGCTGCTGCTCGGTGACTGGGCGTGCGTTCCATCCCCGCTGCCACCCTCAAGGGGCTGGAGCAGGACGACCGTGCCGCCGCCGACGGTGATGACGGCAACGATGGGCAGAACGATGAGCCTGCGGCGTCGGCGGGGCCGCCGTTCGTGCTCCCGCCGTCGCGTCGTGGTGGCGTTGTCCGCCGGGACGACTTCGGGAGGCCCGCCCCGCGGCCGCAGCCCGACGGTCGCCAGGTCCACGGGCTCCTCCCGCAGCGGCGCCGCCTCCGCGTCGAGCATCCGTGCGGACTGCTGCGCGAGGTGCGCGACGACATCGGCAGGCAGCCAGGCGCCGCCCGCGGTGCGCGGACGCGGCCGCTCAGGGTCCTCCAACAGCTCGTCGACGTCCGGTCGTTCGTCGATGCCCTTCGTCAGACACCGGGTGATGAACGCCCGCAGCGCGGCGTCCTCGACACGCGTCAGGTCGGGCTCGCCCTCCACGATCTGGAACATCACCGCGTGCTGATTGCTTGCCCCCTGCCCGAACGGCAGCTGCCCGGTCGCCGCATACGTCAGCACGCACCCGAGGGTGAACACGTCACTCTTGGCCCCCGCGCGCTGCCCGTACACCTGCTCCGGCGACATGAACCCGGGAGAGCCGATGGCCATCCCCGTACTGGTCAACAAGGACTCGACGGACGTCTCGAGCGCACGCGCGATCCCGAAGTCGATGACCTTCGTGCCGTCCACGGTGAGCATCACGTTGGACGGCTTCAGGTCGCGGTGCACGATTCCGGCGCCGTGAATGTCCTTGAGTGCCTTCAGCAACCCGTCGGCGAGGGCGTGCAGGGACGCGGTCGGCAACGGCCCGTGCAGTCGCACGACTTGCTCGAGCGAGAGCCCGGGAACGTACCCCGTGGCGACCCACGGCGATTCGTCGCCCGGACCCGCGTCCAGCACCGGCGCCGTGTACCGCTCACCGACCCTCCGCGCCGCCTCGATCTCCCGCCGGAACCGCGCCCTGAACTGCTCGTCGGACACGTGCTCTTCGTGCACCACCTTCACGGCTACGGTCCGCCCGCTGTCCGACCGTGCGAGGAACACCCGTCCCATGCCACCGGCACCAAGCCGCCCGAGCAGCAGATACGGCCCGATGCGCGCGGGGTCGCTCACCGCGAGCGGCTTGATACCCCCGTCGACGCTGTCGTCCCGCTCGTCACGTCCGTCCCTGCTCGTAGCACTCATGATGGTGCGGCTCCCCCGCTCTTCCGCCTGGTCAACGGCGTAACTCGAATGAGAATAGACGTTGTTGATGTACCCGGTGAAATGGTGGGACGCGTTGTACGAACGGGACGGTTCTCAGCGGCATCAGCGAAGTGCAGTACTGATTCTTTCGCCACCCAGGTCGGCGCCTTGGCGCCCCAAATGATCAGAAATTGACTTCGCCCAACTCGCTCAGCAGTCCGGATTGGGCAAGCCCAGGGATGAGCGACGCCGACATCGGGGCTGCCGACGGGGAAAGCACAAGGCGTTCCACAATGCCGACCGTGCAGTTCGAAGTGATATCCGCGCCGGCCGCGTCAGGTGCCCCAGTCTTGGGTGTGTCCGCTGCTCTCGTCGTCGGCTTACGTCGAGCCCAGGCCGCTAGGCATGCGACGGAGGCGGCCTCCGTGTCGGCCCGCGAACAATGGCGCAACAGTAATCGCCGCGAAGCGGCCGGGACGTTCCTCGTCGAGGTCGAGCGGCAACTTGAGGAGGCCGCCGCATCCGAAGACCGGAGACCCCCAGAAGACTTGAACGAGGTCACTCGGATGCGGCGGGCCTTGTGGCGCTCGTTGGCCATCGTCCGGATCGAAGGCCCGCAGGCACTCTCCGACGCCGCGGTGGTTGTGGTGGTGGTCCAGCAGACCGTGGACCGCATTCCTTCTCACACCATGGCCAACCACCGCAGGCGCCGCCCGAAGCCGCCGCTCCGGGCCCCGGGCCGACGAGGGGAATGAGGTGGCGAAGAATGCCTTTCGGGAAATTAACAGCCCCATGCGGCGCAACCGCATGGTGGATGATGCGGCTCGGAAGGAGCTGGGGGAGAGCGGCCTTCTACCTCGGGCGCGGTTGAGCATCCTCGTCCACCAGATCGACCTGGCCGCTGGGCCCATGTCGAATGAAACCTCTCCGTTCAGCGACTCCCACCAGCGCACCGCACTGACGGCTGCCTGGCGAGCTCATGCCGTCCCGGCCTCTCCCCACCTGTTCGACGCACTCCTACGACTGCCCTTGCCCGGACTGCGCACGCGCACACGATCTCCTGGGCCGGCAACCCACCAGAACAGCCGGGGAGGCGGCCGAGTCGTTCCTCAGTGGCGTACGACGCGGCGAGGAAACTGCTCCGCTTACCGCGAAGCAGTGGGGCTGTTCGGGGCCCTCGTGCGTGGACCGGGCGTACGGTGACCGGAGTGGGACAGACCCTAGAAGACTCATCAAGATCTTCGTGAGTCTTCTAGCCAGACGGCCCTGTCCGCCCAGGCATGGGCCCATGCCTGGGGTTACGGATCAGCCACAGTGCGCAGTCACAGGTCGGCCTGGTCAGCCCCCTCTACGGCCGGTCGAGGTCCCCACGCCAAGCACGCGCATGCCTGCCCTCCGGGCCGACTCGACGCCGGTGGCCGAGTCTTCCACAGCCATCGCCTCCTCCGGCCGCACGCCGCACAAAACACCGGCCCGGGGCCGTTTCGCCTCAGACGCGTCTCACACACTGTGTGCGAGACGGTGGTCCTGGAGCCCCTGACCTGGACTTTATGGACTTTGTGGACACTCACGAACCACTGAGGACGACAGGTAAACTCTGGACACGTGACTGCTGTGTCTGCGAAGCCTCGCATCCCCAATGTCCTGGCCGGCCGCTACGCCTCCACGGAGCTGGCCGTCCTCTGGTCCCCCGAGCAGAAGGTGAAGCTGGAACGCCGGCTGTGGCTGGCGGTGCTGCGCGCTCAGAAGGACCTCGGGATCGAGGTGCCGGACGCCGCCCTCACCGATTACGAACGTGTCATCGACCAGGTCGACCTGGCCTCGATCGCCGAGCGCGAAAAAGTCACCCGCCACGACGTCAAGGCGCGGATCGAGGAGTTCAACGCCCTCGCCGGCCACGAGCAGGTCCACAAGGGAATGACCTCCCGGGACCTCACCGAGAACGTCGAACAGCTTCAGATCCGGCTCTCCCTGGAGCTGATGCGCGACCGCACGGTGGCGGTCCTGGCCCGGCTCGGCAAGCTTTCGGGCGAGTACCGCGAGCTGGTCATGGCCGGCCGCTCCCACAACGTCGCCGCCCAGGCGACCACGCTCGGCAAGCGCTTCGCTACCGCGGCGGACGAGCTCCTGGTGGCCTACGGGCGGCTTGAGGACCTGTTGGACCGCTACCCGCTGCGGGGCATCAAGGGGCCCGTGGGCACGGCCCAGGACATGCTCGACCTGCTGGGCGGCGACGCCGGAAAGCTCGCCGACCTCGAGCAGCGCATCGCCGCACACCTCGGATTCACCCAGGCCTTCACGTCGGTCGGCCAGGTCTACCCCCGCTCACTCGACTACGACGTGGTGACCGCGCTCGTACAGTTGGCCGCGGCGCCCTCGTCGGTCGCGAAGACGATCCGTCTGATGGCCGGGCACGAGCTGGTGACCGAGGGCTTCAAGCCCGGCCAGGTCGGCTCGTCCGCGATGCCGCACAAGATGAACACCCGCTCGTGCGAGCGTGTCAACGGCCTGATGGTGATCCTGCGCGGCTACGCGTCGATGACCGGTGAACTGGCGGGCGACCAGTGGAACGAGGGCGATGTGTCCTGCTCCGTGGTCCGCCGCGTGGCGCTCCCCGACGCGTTCTTCGCATTCGATGGTCTGCTGGAGACCTTCTTGACGGTGCTCGACGAGTTCGGTGCGTTCCCGGCCGTTGTCGCCCGTGAACTCGACCGCTATCTGCCCTTCCTCGCCACGACCAAGGTCTTGATGGGTGCGGTGCGCGCTGGTGTCGGCCGTGAGGTCGCCCACGAGGCGATCAAGGAGAACGCGGTTGCCTCGGCCCTGGCCATGCGCGAGCAGGGCGCCGAGCGCAACGAACTGCTCGACAAGCTGGCCGCCGACGACCGCATCCCGCTGGACCGCGCCCAGCTGGACGCACTGATGGCCGACAAGCTCTCCTTCACGGGGGCGGCGGGCGACCAGGTCAACGCGCTGATCTCGCGCATCGAAGAGATCGCCAAGCAACATCCCGAGGCCGCCGGTTACACGCCGGGCTCCATCCTCTGACGGCCACCACCACACCCGGATGACACCCGAAGATCTCCAGGCCGCCCACGACCGCACCGTTCCCGATGTGGTCGCGGGCGGTCTGCGTGTGCTGTTCTGCGGGATCAATCCGAGCCTGATGACAGGGGCGACGGGCCACCACTTCGCCCATCCCGGCAACCGCTTCTGGCCGGTACTCCATCAATCGGGCTTCACCCCTCGGCAGCTGAAGCCGGCGGAACAGACCGAGCTGCTGCGTTACGGCCTGGGCATCACCAATGTGGTGGCCCGGGCCACCGCACGGGCGGACGAGCTCTCCACCGAGGAGTTCCGGGAAGGCGGACAGATCCTCGCAGCCAAGGTCGAGCAACTGCGACCCCGGTGGCTGGCCGTCGTGGGGGTCACCGCGTACCGCACGGCCTTCGGCAGACGGACCGCCCGGATCGGTCCGCAGGACCACACGATCGGCGGCGCGCGCGTCTGGGCCCTGCCCAACCCCAGTGGCCTGAACGCCCACTGGACCGCTCAGACGATGGCGGAGGAGTACGGGCGTCTCCGCGCCTTCGTCGAGCAGAACACCCTCACCGCCGAAGAAGCCTGACAGCCTCGGCAACTCCACAAAGACTCGACACCGATGGCCACACAGCTGTGGCTGCGACTGTGCTCGTCGCTGTGGGTGACGGCGGCTGTGGCTGTCCTTGTGGCTGCGACCCGCGGCGCTGGCCGCGACTACGACCGTCATCGTGCTGTGAGGGTGTCCGTGCCCGACCACAGCAAGGGAGGCCGGAGGGGTGACCAGCCCGGCCTTCGACCAGCCCGTACGTAGACGGTCGAGCCCCCCAACTGGCCGACTCAGCTACCGAGGCCCGTCGCTGGGCGGGGCGGGTGCGGCACGTGCGGCTCGCGACCCGGAGTTCACCGAGCGGGCACTTGTCGCGTCGAGGAGACCGGCCGGGAGGCGCTCGACGATCTGGAGCGTGTTCTGCGGGTGCTGCGCGAATCGGGGGCTCCGGTGGGACAGCAGCCGACCCTCGCGGAAGCGCACCGGCTCCTGGACTCCGCTCGTGGTTCGGGGGCGGAGATCGATGCGGATGTGTCCGGTCCACTGGAGCAGGTTCCGGGGGCGGTCTCCCGTGAGGGATACCGCATCCTTCAGGAGTCCCTCACCAATGTGCTGCGTCACTCCGGGACGGTTCCCGTCCGGGTACGGATCAGCGTCACCAACGGCCGGCTGGAGTTGGAGGTGGCCAATCCGCTGACCGGTTCGGCGGGTACACCTGGAGGTGGGAGCGGCTTGCGGGGCATCCGTGAGCGGGCCGCGTTGCTGGGCGGAGTAGCCAAGACAGGTGCGCACGACGGCGAATGGCGCGTGCACGCAAGCCTTCCGTTGAACGGCCTAGGCTGACCTGATGCCGGTTACCGTTCTTCTGGTCGACGACGAACCCCTCGTCCGCACGGGGCTGCGCGCGGTGCTTGAGGCTCAGCCCGATATCGAGGTGGTGGGCGAGGCGGGTGACCGCGCCGCTGTGATCCCGTTGCTGCGTCAGCTGCGCCCCGATGTGGTGGCCATGGACGTCAGGATGCCGCTGATGGACGGCATCGAGGCGACGCGGGTGGTGCTGCGCACCGTGCCGGATCCGCCGAAGATCCTGGTGGTCACCACATTCGAGAACGACGAGTATGTGTACGAGGCGCTGCGTGCCGGAGCGGACGGTTTTCTCCTCAAACACGCCCGGCCGGCAGAGATCGTGCATGCGGTGCGCCTGGTCGCAGAGGGCGAGTCTCTGTTGTTCCCGGCGGCGGTCCGGCAGCTCGCCGCCGAGTACGGCACGAGCAAAGCGCGGGCGGCCATGGACCGGGCATCGCTGACCGAGCGGGAGGCGGCGATCCTCCGGCTGATGGCCCGTGGTCTGTCGAACGCGGAGATCGCAACCAAGCTCGTGGTCGGTGTCGAGACGGTGAAGACCCATGTCAGCGCCGTACTGGCCACGTTGGGTGCGAGGGACCGCACCCAGGCGGTGATCGCTGCGTACGAGTCGGGGTTCGTCGCTCCGAGCTGATGACCGCCGCCTCCGGATATCCGTTCCGGCCCGCGGTCGCCCTGTACCCGGGCAGCGAGTACGATCCGCCTGACATGCGCAGCACGAGCTGGGAGGACACACCGTGGGCCGGCTGACCGGTGGGGATCCGTCGCTGCTGCGACGGATCAATTCCGCGGTGGTACTGCATGCCCTCCGCGGCGCCGACTCCCCCACTCTCACGGACCTCACCCGGATCACGGGTCTGTCCCGGCCGACGGTCGAAGGCGTCATGGAGGGGCTCTTCGAGGCCGGGCTGGTCGTCGAGTCGGTGCCCGACGGCGGCGAGGCGCGGCGGCAGGGGCGGCCGGCTCGTCGGTTCCGGTTCCGCGCCGAGGCCGGGCATCTGCTCGGTATCGAGATCGGCCCGCATCGGATCTCCGCTCTGCTGTCGGGGCTGGACGGCCGGATCATCGGGGCGGGCTCACGCGAGGTGTCGGAGACGGCCTGCGCCGACGACCGGCTCGACAAGGTCAGGGCCGTGGTCGCCGATGTTCTCCGGCGGACGGGTGTGGCCCGGAGCAGTCTGCGTGCGGTCGGCGTCGGCAGCCCGGGCATTGTGGAGGCCGACGGGACCGTTCGGCTGGGCACGGCACTGCCGGACTGGACGGGTCTGGCGCTGGGCGAGCGGCTGAGGCGCTCCTTCCGCTGTCCCGTCCTCGTGGAGAACGACGCCAATGCCGCAGCGGTCGCGGAGCATTGGAAGGGCGCGGCCACTGAAACGGACGACATCGTGTTCGTCCTGGCCGGGCTGAGCCCGGGCGCCGGTTCGCTGATCGGCGGAAGGCTGCACCGGGGTTTCGGCGGCGCGGCAGGGGAGATCGGCGCGCTGCATCTCCTCGGCCGCGAGGCGACGCCGGAGAGCCTTCTGTCGACGACGGACACACCGTTGGACCCGTTGGACGAGCCTGCGGTCGCCGCTGTGTTCGCGAAGGCACGGCATGGCGATGTCCGGGCGCAGGCGGCGGTGGAGCGGTTCATTCAGCGTCTGGTGCACGATGTCGCGGCGCTGGTGCTGGCGCTGGACCCCGAGCTGGTGGTGATCGGCGGCTGGGCCGCCGGACTGGACGGAGTACTGGACCCGCTCCGCCGTGAGCTGGCCCGCTACTGCCTCAGGCCACCACGGGTCACGCTGTCGCTGCTCGGCGAGGCGGCGGTGGCGACGGGCGCGCTTCGGCTCGCTCTCGACCATGTAGAGGAACAGCTCTTCGCCGTGGAGGGAACGGTGACGGCCCGCCGCTGAGTGCGACGGGCCGTAGGCGAACTGAACGTCTCGGGCAGGCGGTGGCCTGCCTTGTCAGGATGCCTGGCGCTCCTGGTCGTGATGGCTGATCTCCAGGTCGCCCGAGTCGCCGAAGGTGAGCCTGCAGGTGTCGGCCCGGTAAGTGGCGACGGAGAGCGCAGCGGTGCCACCGGCCGCGAGGTAGCGGGTGGTGACGACGAGAACGGGGGCGCCGGGAAGCCGGTCGAGCTCCTTGGCATCGTCCGCACGCGCCGAGCCGAGCTCCACGGAACGGTCCTGGCCGTCGAGGCCGAGCCGGTGCAGTTCGCGCAGGACGCTGCGGGCCCGGGCAGGGCCGGAGGGGGCGTCGATCGCGGAGAGTTCGGGGACGGACGACGACGGGACATACAGGAGTTCCGCCGCGACTGCCTGTCCGTGGGTGACCCGGATCCGGCGGACGGTGTGTACCGGCTCGTCGCTCTCCACGTCGAGCACGGCCACCACTGATGCCGGTGCGATCGCCGTCGTGCAGTCCACGGGCTGCCATGCCTCGCCGGCACCGCCGCCGGCCCAGTCGCGCTGCGCCGTGGAGACGGCGACCCCGACGCGCGGCGGGGCGACAGTGGTCCCGACGCCACGACGGCGTTGCAGTCGGCCTTCGAGTTCGAGCTGTTCCAGAGCTTGCCGGAGTGTCGCCCGGGCGACTCCGAACCGGGCGGCGAGTTCACGCTCGTTGGGAAGGATCTCGCCCACCGCAAAGTCCGAGTCGAGTGCCTCACTGAGCACGGTCTTGAGGTGCCAGTACTTCGGCTCCTGCACCGTTTCCAGCTGCGTGGTCCCCACCCTGTCCTCCGCAATCGCCCAGCGGCTATTCCGCGACGTTATTTATTAAAGGTTCCTGTCTTAACGTGGAGACCATAGGACGGGACACCCCCTTGGTCAAGACCAATCCTCCTTCGGTCACGCAGCGAAACGGACCTCTGCCGCAGAGCGTTCACAGAACGTTCTTGGTGCCGTGAGCCGCCCGCAGCACAAGGCCCCACGGCCGGCCCGCGTGGGGCTTCGGCAACCGTGGGGCTTCGAGGCAGGGCGGCAGGTGGATTCCCGTGCGAACCGGAGGCGCTTGCGCCGGCTGGAAGCGCGCGTTCCAGCGGCCGGAAGGTGCGGCTACTCCCCAGCCAGACAAGCGAGCTTGTCAGGATTACGCACGATATACACGCACTGAATGAGCCCATCCCTTACATCCACCTGGAAGACGGAGTCGGGTCTTCCGCCCGAGAGCACCAGCAGGCCCGGCCCGCCGTTGAGCTCCAGGAATCGGATGTCGAAGTCCGGGACCTGATCGCGAACGACCGCGAAGAGGAAACGGCCGACCTTGTCGGCGCTCTCGATGACCCGTAGCGGCGCCTTGGACTTTCCACCACTGTCACCGACGAGCCGTACATCGGGCGCGAGAAGGATCAGCAGCTCCTCGATGTCGCCGCCCGCCGCCGCGGCGAGGAACCTCTCCGTAAGGTCACGACGGTGGGCCGGGTCGACGTCGTAGCGCGGCTTGCGCTCCTCGACATGGCGCCGCGCGCGTCCCGCGAGCTGGCGTACCGCCGCCTCGGACCGGTCGAGCGTGGTGGCGATCTCCGCGTACGGGAATCCGAAGGCCTCGCGCAGAACGAAGACGGCCCGTTCCAGAGGTGACAGCGATTCGAGGACGACCAGCACTGCGACCGACACGGAATCGGCGAGAACGGCCCGTTCCGCGGTGTCGGGCACGGCCGGACCGAAGTCGGTGACCAGGGGCTCCGGCAGCCACGGCCCGACATACGCCTCGCGCCGCGACTTCGCCTGCCGTAGTCGGTCGATGGCCAGTCGCGTGGTGACCCTTACGAGGAAGGCGCGCGGCTCCCGCACATCCTCGCGCGATGCCGACGACCAGCGCAGCCACGCTTCCTGCACGACATCCTCGGCGTCGGCGACCCTGCCCAGCATGCGGTAGGCAACCCCGGTGAGCACGGAGCGGTGCTCCTCGAAGACGTCGGTCGTGGTGTCAGCTGTCACTCCTTCATCCCAGCCGACCCACCGCACCCTGTCCAGCACGAATCACCCAGCCGCTTGAACTGCAAGCTACCGATCGGTAATTGTTATGTACGAGAGCTCCACGTCACGTTCAGGCATGGCCTGTTCATGCCGGATCATCCCGCGAGCACCCGCACGGCCACCACGGTCTCGTTCGACATCGACTCACCGAGAGGCCCTCGGAGCGTGTCCGTGGCGTATGAACGGACCGGTTCCGGTGAGCCGTTACTGCTGCTCCACGGCATTGGCCACCACCGTCAGGCCTGGGATCCGGTACTGCCCGTACTGCCCGTACTGACCGCGGAACGCGACGTGATCGTCGTGGACCTTCCCTGTTTCGGTACCTCTCCGGCGCTGCCCGAGGGGGTTTCGTTCGACCTGGCGAGTGCGGTCCCGGTGCTCGGTGCGTTCTGCGCGCAGCTCGGGCCGGACCGTCCGCACGTGGCGGGCAATTCGCTCGGCGGTCTGCCGGCGGAGGAACTGGCAACGACGATCCGGCCCTCGTGGCGCGCGTCATCCTCGACACCAGTCGCTGAATCGGCGCCCGGCGCCACGTCGCGTCCCGCCAGGAATCCGGAACCCAGCGCCACGCCCAGACCGACCAGAAGACTGCCGCCGGCCTGCGGGATGCCGTACGAACCGGTGCCGACGAGCGGTGCGGTGAGCGCGGCGGTGACCGGGATCAGGCCGGAGAAGAGCGTGGCGCGTTCGGCGCCGATGCGCTGCATGCCCATGTACCAGCAGACGAAACCGACGACGGTGACCACGGCCGCCTGCCAGAGCAGCGCCATCGCCTCGCCGGGTGTCGGCGCCCGCAGAACGCCCCCGCCATCGAGCAGTACACCGAGCAGCACGGACTCCGCGGCGGCGATGCCGCAGACCGTGGCGGACAGCAGCTTCGGCCCCAGCGGGCGCAGTACCGGTACGGCAAGGACGGCGAAGCCGACCTCGCCCGCCAACGCGCCGACCGAACAGAGGATGCCCGCCAGGTCCGTACGGCCCCACCCCTGGACGGTGAACGCTCCGACAGCGACGAGTACGGCCGCGTACAGGACCATTCGCGTCGGCCGACGCCCGTCCAGCAGCGGCACGAGAACGGCGACGAGGATCGGAGCGCAGCCGACGAACACCCCTGGAACAGCGGGTTCCGCGGAGCGTTCCGCGCCGAGGACGGCCAGATTGAAGCCGACCATGCCGACGGCTGCCAGCAGCGCGAGCCGTCCCCACTCGCGCAGGGTGAGGGCACGCAGCGCGGCAGCCGGGCGGGACGGGCCGTCACGGGCCAGGAGTGGCAGGAGCAAGAGCGCCGCACACCCGTACCGCAGTGCCTGGCCGCCCGCGTACGGGTAGTCGCCGAGGACGCTGTTGGCGGTGAAGGATGCACCCACGAGCATGCAGGCGAAGGCTGCGAGGAGCGACCCGCGCAGAGAAGTGACGTTCATGGAGTCGACGCTAGGCAGCCGTGCGGTCCGGTTTAAGGTCCACTTTCATGATGTCTTCGGGGACCAATCCGTCATCGGACCGTGTGGAGACCGGGGATTTCGGCTCCGCGGCCTGGGAGTTGCTCCTGCCGGCTGCCGCTGCCCCGGCACGTCGGCGCGGTCGCGCGCTCCAGTCGGCACTGCGCGAAGCCGTACGCTCCGGCCGTCTTGTTCCGGGTACGAGGCTGCCCTCCAGCCGGGCGCTCGCCGTCGATCTGCGGGTATCGCGGGGACTGGTCACCGAGGCGTACGAACAACTCACCGCGGAGGGTTACCTGCGCAGCGGACGGGGTGCGGGCACATGGGTGAGCGGGACTGTTCGGGCCGCCACGCCGGGCGCGCGCGATCGCGCTCCGCGCGCGCCCGCCGCACGTGTGGACTTCCGTCCTGGTACGCCGGATCTCTCGCTGTTTCCGCGCAGCGCGTGGGCCGCCACCTACCATTCGGTGCTCGGCCGGCTGCCGCACAGCGCACTCGGTTACCCCGATCCGCGCGGGCTGCCCGAACTGCGCGAAGCTCTGGCCGCCCTGCTGACCAGGCGCCGGGGAGTGGTCGCCGATCCGGAGCGCTTGGTGGTGTGCTCCGGCGTGGCGCAGGCGATGACGCTCCTCGGGTTCGTTCTGCACGGGCGGGGCATACGGGCCGTCGGCGTCGAGGACCCCGGCAGCCCCGAGCACGCCGCACTGTTCGCATCGGCCGGCATCGCCACCACAGGGCTGCCGCTCGACGGCGAGGGACTGGCCGCCGAGGCTCTCGGACGCTCAGGGGTCGGCGCGGTCGTGACCACTCCGGCACACCAGTTCCCCACCGGAATCGCCTACTCCGCCACCCGACGGGGCAGGCTTCTGGACTGGGCACGCACCACGGACGGGCTGATCGTGGAGGACGACTACGACGGCGACTTCCGCTACGATCGCGCGCCCGTCGGCTCGCTGCAGGGTCTCGACCCGGAACATGTCGCGTACACCGGTTCGGTGAGCAAATCGCTGGCCCCGGGGCTACGGCTGGGCTGGCTGCTCGCACCGGCGTCGATGACCGACGAGATCGTGGCGCGCAAACGCACGATGGATCTGGGCAATCCGGCCGTCGACCAGGCGGTCCTCGCCGACTTCATCGGGCGCGGCGGCTACGACCGGCAGTTGCGCCGCTGCCAGCGCGCCTACCGTGAGCGCCGCGACACGATGACCTCGGCGTTGGCACAGCACTTCCCCGGTACCGAGGTGAGCGGGATCGCCGCCGGTCTGCACATCATCGCCCGGCTGCCCGAACGGTACGGCCCCGAGCCGGTGTTCCTGGCGCGCGCGGACGAGGCGTCAGTGGCCCTGCGGCCACTGAGCGACTTCGGCACTCTGCCCTTCGCGGAACGAACGGTGAACCTGGTGCTCGGCTACGCGCATCTGCCGCCCCCGGACATCGCCGAGGGGGTGCGGTTGCTGGCGGCGGCTCACGGCCCGGGCTCGGAGGCCCCGCCGTACTCCTCCGAACCGCAATCGATCAAGACACCAATCAGCCAAAATAGGCAATAGGGGACTAGATCCACACTTAACCCATCAGTCACAGAGCGTTCGTGATCAGGCAACACCGCTCAGTCACAGTGAAGGCATGACTGATGCGACCTCCGCCAGGACTGCCCGCCGCTCCCACCACTGGCGGCGGGACGTGACCGAACTGGCCGCGCTGTTCACCGCCGTCGCGGTGGCCGACGCGATCGCCAACCTGATCGGGCACCAGCCGGACGGACCGTATCTCCTGATCGCCTCGGCCGTGGCCCTGGCTGTGACGGTCACGTTCCACACCTGGTGGGCGCGGCGCCACAGCCACGCCCCGCCACCGGCCGGCACCGACCTCATCACTGAGACCGGCGACACCGACTGCACGGCCCCCTACGACCACACCAACAGCAACACCGCCAACAACACCCACAGCGGCCACGACAGCCACACCACCGCGCTCGCGACCGCCACCGCCGCCACGGGCCCCTCCCGCGAGGACACGGTGCTGTGGCGGATGCGTACGACCGTTCGGGACGTCCCGGGCAGTCTGGCCGCGCTGTGCAGCACGCTCGCCCAGCACCGGGTCGACATCCTCACCCTGCAGACGCACCCGCTGACACAGGGCACGGCCGACGAGTTCCTGCTGCGCGCCCCCGCCCCGCTCCAGACCCAGCAGCTCAGCCGGGCGATCTCCGCAGCGGGGGGCGGCTCGACCTGGATCGAGCGGGCGGACGCGCACGATCTGGTGGACGCCCCGACACGCATCCTGGGTCTCGCCACGCGTACGGCCCTGGATGCGGCCGAACTCCCCCTTGCCTTGCGTCAGTTGCTCGGCCGCTGCACGATCCACTCGCTGCCCGCCGTATCGATCACCGGCCATGCAACGGGTGAGACCGCCCCGGTGGAGGGTGTGCTGGAGGAGACGGTGATACGGCTGCGCGACCCGTCCGGAGGCGCCATCACCATCGAGCGGCCCTATCTTCCGTTCACTCCGACCGAGTTCGCCCGGGCCCGCGCCCTGGTGGAGCTGGATGCCCGGCTCGGCCCCCGCGTCCCGCGCAGCGAGCACGTTCTCACGCTCCCCGAGGGCAACGAGATCACCGTGCGCCGCGCGGACCAGGGCGACCTCGGAGCCGCCCGCGCCATGCATGACCGCTGCTCCGAGCGGACCCTGCGACTGCGGTACCACGGCCCGGTCCGTGACGCCGACCGATACCTGGACCACCTGCTGAGCCCCCGCTTCGGCCGCACCCTGGCGGTGCAGACGGCCTCGGGCCGGCTGGTCGCCCTCGGCCACCTCCTGTGGGACGGTGACGAGACCGAGGTCGCCCTCCTCGTCGAGGACGAGTGGCAGCGCCGCGGGATCGGCTCCGGACTCCTCGGCCGCCTGGTGGCGCTCGCCATCGAGGCAGGCTGCGAGAGCGTCTACGCCGTCACCCAGTCGTCCAACACCGGCATGGTCGCGGCCATGCGCGCGCTGTCCCTGCCGCTGGACTACCAGATCGAGGAGGGCACGCTGGTCATCACCGCCCGGCTGGATGCGACTCCCGTCCGTTCGCTGCCGCCGTACGAGCAGGCCGGCCGCTGACACCCCCCTTTTGACCGACGTCCTGCCGGCCGACGCCGTGCTGACCGCCCTCCTCGCGGCCGCCCGGCCCCTGTGAGCTCAGCGCCTGGCACAGGTCGGCCCACAGATCCTCGACATCCTCCAGACCGACCGACATCCGCAGCAGCCGGTCCCCGACGCCGGACGCCTGACGGTCTCCCTCATCCACGATGCGGTGGCTGATGGAGGCCGGATGCTGGATCAGGGTGTCCACACTGCCGAGACTGACCGCGGGCGTGACGAGCCGTACGGCCGAAATCACCCGGTGTGGATCCCCGTACACCTCGAACGAGACCATCGCCCCGCCCAGTTTCGGGTAGTGGACCCGGGCGATACGCGGATCGGCCTTGAGCCGGCGGGACAGTTCGGCGGCGCTCGCGGAAGCCGCTCTCACCCGCACCGGGAGTGTGGCGAGCCCGCGCAGCAGCAGGTATCCGGCCATCGGATGCAGCACTCCGCCGGTGGCGAAGCGGACCTGCCGCAGACGGGCCGCGAACTCCTCGTCACAGGCGACGACGCCACCCATCACATCGCCGTGCCCGCCGAGGTATTTGGTGGCGCTGTGCAGCACGATCCGCGCGCCGTGCTCGACGGGACGCTGGAGCACGGGTGTGGCGAACGTGTTGTCGACGAGCAGCGGCACGGAACCGCAGGAGTGCGCGATGGCCCGGATGTCGACCTCGGCGAGCGTCGGGTTGGCGGGCGTCTCCACCATCACCAGACCCGTGTCCGGACGGAGCGCCTCCGCGATGCCCGCCGGGTCGGTCCAGGTCACTTCGGTGCCCAGCAGACCGGCGCCGAGCAGGTGATCGCTGCAGCCGTAGAGCGGCCGGACGGCGACCACATGACGCAGTCCCATGCTTGCCCTGACCAGCAGGACTGCGGTGAGCGCCGCCATTCCGCTGGCGAAGGACACCGCGCTCTGCGCACCTTCGAGCCGGGCGAGGGCGGTCTCGAAACGGGCCGTCGTCGGGTTGTCCAGCCGCGCGTAGACGGGCGGCCCTTCAAGTCTCGCGCCGGTGGCGGCGAAGGTGTCGATCCGCTCGGCCTCGCCCCTGGAGTCGTACGAGGGGTAGGTGGTGGACAGATCGATCGGCGGGGCGTGCAGGCCGAGCGCCGCGAGATCGTCGCGGCCCGCGTGCACGGCTTCGGTGGCCAGCGCCCTGGACGGGGTTGTCGTCGAGGGCGCCATCGAGGCTTCAGTGTCCATGACAGCACTCTGAACAAGCGCCGGGTATTCATGAAAATATCCCGTGCTACGTTCGGCAGATGGCCGATTCAGTCGTTCTCGACCCGGTGGATCTGCACATTCTGCGGCTGCTGCAGAACGATGCCCGGACCACCTACCGCGAACTGGCCGCCGAGGTCGGCGTCGCGCCGTCGACCTGTCTGGACCGGGTGGCCAGGCTGCGCCGCTCCGGCGTCATACTCGGCCACCAACTGCGTCTGGACCCGGCGAAGCTCGGCCGCGGTCTGGAGGCGTTGCTCTCCGTACAAGTCCGTCCGCACCGCAGAGAGCTCATCGGCCCGTTCGTCGAACGCATCAGGACACTGCCCGAGTCCCGCGCGCTCTTCCATCTGACCGGGCCCGACGACTATCTGGTCCATGTCGCGGTCACCGGCACCGCGGATCTGCAACGCCTGGTGCTGGACGAATTCACCTCGCGGCGTGAAGTGGCCCGGGTCGAGACCCGGCTGATATTCCAGCAGTGGGAGTGCGGCCCTCTGCTGCCACCCGCCGCCGGACAGCCCGGGACGGGCGCCTGAGACCGCACGCCCGGCGGGCCACCGAGACCGAATAATGGTGACGCGCAGGCCACCGGCGTACGAGGATGTACGCATGTCAGATAATCCCAGCAGCGCGCTGCCCCGCCAGGTCGCCGACGCCTACGTCGACGCATTCATCGAACTCGACCCGATCGCGGGCACCTACCTGGGTGTCGCGGAGAGCTCGCGCCACCTTCCCGACTTCTCCCCCGCGGGGCAGGAAGCCCTCGCCGAACTCGCCCGTACCACCCTGGCGAAGCTCGACGCCGCCGAGCAGCTGCCCGGCGCGGACAGCGATGCCGAGCGCCGTTGCGGCCGCCTTCTGCGCGAGCGTCTCACGGCGCAACTCGCCGTCCATGAGGCCGACGAGGGACTGCGCGCCGTCTCCAACCTCTCCTCGCCGCCGCACAGCATCCGTGAGGTGTTCACGGTGACACCGACCGAGACCGACGAGGACTGGGCGGCGGTCGTGGACCGGCTGCGCGCGGTTCCCGCCGCGTTGGAGGGCTACCGCGAGTCGCTCGCGCTCGGCCTGGAGCGCAAGCTGTACGGCGGCCCGCGCGCCACCGCCACCTTCATCGGCCAGCTCGACGAGTGGGCCGGCGACGGCGGGACGGGTTTCTTCCATGACTTCGCGGCCGCCGGGCCGGCGTCCCTGCGTACCGATCTGGACGACGGCGCCCGCCGGGCCACGGAGTCGGTCGTGGTGCTGCGCGACTGGATGCGCGATGTGTACGCCCCCGCGGTCGAGGGCGCGCCCGACACGGTGGGCCGTGAGCGGTACGCGCGCTGGTCGCGCTACTTCAACGGCACCGATCTCGACCTCGACGAGGCGTACGCGTACGGCTGGTCCGAGTACCACCGGCTGCTCGCCGAGATGAGGACCGAGGCCGAGAAGATCCTGCCCGGCGCCGGTCCCTGGGAAGCGCTGGCCCATCTCGATGTACACGGCAAGCACATCGAGGGGGTCGACGAGGTCCAGGCCTGGCTGCAGAGTCTGATGGACGAGGCGATCGAGGCGCTCGACGGTACGCACTTCGAACTCGCCGAGCGGGTACGGAAGGTGGAGTCCCGCATCGCCCCGCCCGGCGGCGCCGCTGCCCCGTACTACACGGGCCCGTCCGAGGACTTCTCGCGCCCCGGCCGCACCTGGCTGCCCACCATGGGCGAGACCCGCTTCCCGGTGTACGACCTGGTCTCCACCTGGTACCACGAGGGCGTGCCGGGCCACCATCTGCAGATCGCCCAGTGGACGCATGTCGCCGACAGCCTCTCCCGCTACCAGGCGTCGATCGGCGAGGTCAGCGCCAATGCCGAGGGCTGGGCGCTGTACGCGGAGCGGCTCATGGACGAGCTGGGCTTCCTGCCGGACGCCGAGCGCCGCCTCGGCTATCTGGACGCGCAGATGATGCGGGCCTGCCGGGTGATCGTGGACATCGGCATGCACGCGGAGATGGAGATTCCGGCGGACTCCCCGTTCCATCCCGGCGAGCGGTGGACCCCGGACCTGGCCCAGGAGTTCTTCGGCAACCACAGCGGCCGTCCAGCCGACTTCGTGGAGAGTGAACTCACTCGCTATCTCTCGATGCCGGGGCAGGCAATCGGCTACAAGCTGGGCGAACGCGCCTGGCTGCTCGGGCGGGAGAACGCCCGCAAGGCGCACGGCGACGCGTTCGACGCCAAGGCCTGGCACATGGCCGCGCTGTCGCAGGGACCGCTCGGTCTCGATGACCTCGTGGACGAACTGTCCAAGCTCTGACCGTGGACGAACTGTCCAAGACTCCGACCGTGGACGAGCCGGCCAGGCTCTGACCTGCCTCTCGCCCCCTCCCGCCCCTCCCGTCGCCTCCGGTCCTCCGCGCCACTCGCGGGACGTCCCGGCAAGGGCGGCAGGGAGGGGCGAGCGGGAAGGGTACGTGTCCGGCGCGGTGCAGCCGCAGTCGTCGGAGTCGACCGGTGTGGTGAGCGGGTCGGCGTCGCGCCGTTCGCGCCCCTGCCAGGTCTCGAACGAGAAGCCCTCACACACCCAGTACTCGAAGCCGCCGAGCATCTCCTTGACCTGGTAGCCGAGTTCCGCGAGGGCGAGCGCGGCGCGTGTTGCGCCGTTGCAGCCGGGGCCCCAGCAGTACGTGACCACGGGGACGGCCGGGTCGAGGAGGCTGCGGGCCTGTGTTCTGCAACGCGAAGGCCGCGCAACGTTCGCCGAGCTGGCGCGGGCGGTGGCGATGTCCCCGAGTGCCGTGACCGAGCAGGTGCGCAGGCTGGAGGAGGCCGGGGTGATCAGCGGGTACGCGCCGTCAGCCGTTGACCTCGCCCGCGGTGCGGTGCCGTACCGCCGATCCGTGGCGCTCCTTCACCACTTCGAGCTGTGCGGGGATGCGGCGGCGCAGGTCGCCGACATGGCTGACGATGCCGACGCTGCGGTCCCGTTCGCGCAGCGAGTCCAGCACGTCGAGCACCTCGTCGAGGGCCTGGTCGTCCAGGCTGCCGAAGCCCTCGTCGATGAAGAGGGTGTCCAGCCGTACGCCGCCGGCCTCGTCGGTGACGACATCGGCGAGGCCGAGCGCGAGGGCGAGCGAGGCGAAGAAGGTCTCGCCGCCCGAGAGTGTCGCCGTGTCGCGTTCGCGTCCGGTCCAGGCGTCGACGACGTGCAGGCCGAGGCCCGATCGGCGGCCTCCGGTGCGAGCATCGGAGTGGACCAGCGTGTAACGGCCGGACGACATGCGCTGCAGCCGTGCGGTAGCAGCGGCCGCGACCTGTTCGAGCCGGGCGGCGAGCACGTAGGACTCCAGCCGCATCTTGCGTTCGTTGTCCGCGGAGGTACCCGCGGTGAGCCCGGCCAGCCGTGCCACCCGGTCGTACTCCTCGCGCAGCGGCCCGAGCCTGCGTACCTCGTCCGTGGCGCCGCGCGACAGCCCGACCAGCTCGGCGCAGCGCTCGCGTGCGGCGGCCAAAGCCGTGGAGGCGTCCCGCAGCAACCGTTCGGCCGTGCCGTACGCGGCCTGCGCGGCGTCCACCGCGGCGGGCGGGCCGTCGGCGGCGGCTCGGGTCGCGGTCTCGGCGAGACGGTCGGCGACGGCGGCCGCCTCGGACTGCCATGCCTCGATCAGGCGCTGGAGTCCGTGCTGTTCGGCGTCGGTGAGGAGGACCGCGGACGCGGCCTGCGGGGTGTCGAACCCGGCACGGAACGCGGCGTCCGCGAGTCGGCCGTCGGCCTCCTTGCGGCGCTGCGCGGCCGACTCCTGCTCGCGCACCGCCTCGGCGGCGGCGGCGAGCAGACCGACCCGGCGCTCCAGCAGCTCGGCGTGCTCGGCGACGCTGCCGGACTCTCCTCGGATGACCGCCAGCTCTGCTTTTAGCGTGGCCTGTTCACGGTCCAGGCCTTCCCGTAGGGAGGTACGGGCCGCGGCCCGGCGCTCGGCCAGTTGCCGGCTCTCAAGGCGTTCGGCGTGTTCCCGCTCGGCCATGGCGAGTGCCTCGCGCGCCGCGTGCATGCCGGCGGCGGTCCGGTGCGCCTCGGCATGTCCGCGCGTCAGCCTCTCGACGAGCGCGGCGAGTTCGGTGATGGCCGGATCGGCGACGGGCTCGTCCGCGGAACCCGGAAGGGGCCGCTCGCCGCGGGCCGCACCGGTCGCAGCCACCCCGGCCCCGGCGCCCGGCACGCACGGCGCCGACCCGGCAGCAACGCCTCCGGACGCCGACGCGGACACAGCCGACTCGGCCGCGACGCCCCCGGCCCCCCGCCCGCACGCACCCGGGTCGGCGGCAGCGGCGCCGTCCCTCGGCTGCGGCACCGTCGGCTGTGCGGCGGCGGCGCGGGCGGCCAGGTGTTTCTCGCGTACGACCCCGAGCTCCCGGTCCGCCTCCGTGCGCGCCTCCTCGGCACGCCGGTACGCGTCGAGAGCCCGTTCCTCGGTGGCCCGGTCGACATGGCCGTCGCCGGCGCGTGCGGGCCTGGGGTGATCGGCGGAGCCGCACACCATGCAGTCGTCGCCGTCCACCAGTTCGGCGGCCAGTTCCGCGGCGATGTCGCGAAGCCGTCGTTCGCGAAGCTCCAGCCACGTCTCATGGGCGCCCGAGGCCCGCTCACGGGCCTCCGCCAGCCGCTCGGCGGCGGCCGACGCCTGGATGGCGAGCGCGTCACGGCGGCGGGCCGCTTCCAGCCGTGCGCGGGCCGGCTCCAGTCGGCCGGCGAGCTGTTCGGCGCGGGTCGCGGCCTCCTGCGCCTCCTCGATGCGGGCCCGCAATTCGTCACGGGTGGCAGCCCAGCCGGCCAGCCAGCCCTCCGCCTCACGGATCAGCTCGTCGTCGGCCCGGGCCTGGCGCTCCAGTCCGGCTCGCTCGGCGTCGATCTGCGCACTGCGCCGCTCGGCGCGCTGCGCGGCGTCGAGCCCGCCGAGCTCCTGGCGGAGTCTCCGTTCCAGTTCCGCCAGTTGTTCGGCGCCGGCGTCGGCCAGGGTGTCGGGCAGCAGTGCCCGGGCGCCGTCGCGGGCCGCGCGGGCCGTACGGTACGCGCGCTCGGCCTCGTCACGCAGCTCCAGTGCCGGTGCGACGAGGTCGGCCTTGCGGGCCCGTGCGAGCCGTTCACGGTGCCGGTCGTGGTCGGGACGGCCGGCTTCGAGCGCGTCGGCGCGGCGCCGGGTCTCCTCGTACCGCTGCTGGAGCGCAGCACGTTCGCGTTCGTTGTCGAGGGCCAGGCGGGCGGCCGACTGCCGGCCTTCGGCCATGGCCAGTACGGACGCGGCGATGTCGAGCCGTTCCCGGGCGCTGCTGCGGGCCGTCGCGGCCCAGGCCAGCATGCCGTCGGCGAGCCCGGGTTCGCCGGGCTGGATGTCGGGCAGCGGCGATTCGCGGGCGGCCGGTCCGGCGGCCTGGGCAATCCGCTGGGCGACCGCGAGGATCCGTTCGTCCCCGGCCCTGACCTGTGCTTCGGCGGTACGGCGCAGTTCGGCGAGGCGCTCCTCGACGGCGGCGAAACGGCGGGTGTCGAAGAGCCTGCCGAGCAGTTTGCCGCGCGCCTCGGCATCCGCGCGCAGGAAACGTGCGAAGTCGCCCTGGGGCAGGAGGACCACCTGGCAGAACTGGTCCCGGCTCATTCCGATGAGCTGGGTGATCTCCTCGCCGATCTCCTGGTGCGAGCGGCTCAGCGGCCGCCAGCCGTCGTCGGGGTCGTACTCCCGCAGCCGGCTCTGGGCCTTCTCCGTGGTGAAGCCGTTGCCCTTCTTCTTGGGGCGGGGTTGTGCGGGGCGCCGGGTTACTTCGAGGCGCCGGCCGCCGACGGTCAGTTCGAGCGTGACCTCGGTGGGGAGGCCGGCCAGGGCGTGGTCGCTGCGCAGCGACGTGCCGGGGCTCTGGCGGGCGCCCGGCACCGCGCCGTACAGGCTGTAGCAGACCGCGTCGAGGACCGAGGTCTTCCCGGCACCGGTCGGCCCGTGAAGCAGGAAGAGCCCGGCTGAGGAGAGTGCGTCGAAGTCGATGTCCTCGGTGGCGCCGAACGGCCCGAAGGCGGTGATGGCGAGCCTGTGGAGTCTCAACGGTTCACCTCGCGCAGAGCGTCGTCGACCCGTACGTGGTCGAAGGCGCCGCGCAGCACCGTGCGCTCCTGCTCGTCCGCCGCGGCCCCGGCCCGCACGTGTGCCACGAAGTCCTCCGCGATCTGCTGGTCGTCGCGCCCCTGGAGGCGCTGCGCGTACGAGGCGAGCGGGTCGTCGGGGGCCCGTTCGGGTTCGAATACGAGACTGAGGGTGTGCGGGAACCGCTCGACGAGGCGGGTCATCGGCTCGACCGGACGCACCGGGTCGGTGAGTGTGGCCTCCACCCAGGCGTCCTGGTGCCGCTCCAGCGCGGGGTCGTCGACGAGGGTGTCGAGGCGGCCGCGGAGTCTGGCGAGCGGACGGGGCACCGGGCAGTCGATGCGTTCGGCGGTGATCGCGCCCGAGGCGTCGAGGTCGATCAGCCACATCGTCTTGCGGTGGGCTGCCTCGGAGAAGGAGTACGCGAGCGGCGAGCCCGAGTAGCGGACCCGCTCGGTGACGGTCTGGCAGCCGTGCAGATGCCCGAGCGCCGCGTAGTCGACGCCGTCGAAGACTCCGGCGGGTACGGCGGCCACCCCGCCGACGGTGATGTCGCGTTCGCTGTCGCTGGGCTCGCCGCCCGCGACGAAGGCATGGGCGAGCACCACGGACCGGGTGGTGTCGGGGCGGCTCGCGAGGTCCGCGCGCACCCGGTCCATGGCCGCGGTCAGCACCGCCTCGTGCCCGGCACGATCCGCCTTGAAGACGTCCTTCACCAGGGCGGGTTCCAGATAGGGCAGTCCGTAGAACGCCACGTCGCCGTGTGCGTCGCGCAGGACGACGGGGGTGGCGCAGTGGGCGGGGTCGGTACGCAGATGGATTCCGGCCCGCTCGATCAGGCCCGCGCCGACGCCCAGTCTGCGTGCCGAGTCGTGGTTTCCGGAGATCATCACGGTGGGCACACCGGCGGCGGCGAGCCGGTGCAGCGCGTCGTCGAAGAGCTCGACGGCGGAGAGCGGCGGAACGGCCCTGTCGTACACGTCGCCCGCGACGAGGACCACGTCCACCTCGTGTGCGTGCACCGTGGCCACCAGGTGGTCCAGGTAGGCGGCCTGGGCTTCGACCAGGGAAACCCGGTGGAACGACCGCCCCAGGTGCCAGTCCGATGTGTGCAGAATCCTCAAGAACCGGCTCCGACCTGCGTCATTCTCTTCCTCCGCCCCCAGGGCCCGGGGCCGCCGCGCACCGTGATCACACGGGCCGTCGCGGAGTCCTGTCCCTCCGTACCGGCCACGTCCGCACCAGTGGGCCCCTGATTCCTCACCGGCCCCAGTGTCCCATCATCGCCGACCGCCCCGGGCACTTCAGCCGGGCTCGTCGCGCCGGGCGTGGGCCCCGCACAGCGTGGACCCGACCCCGAACCCGACCTCGACCCGCGGTTCCGGCCCCCGCCCCCTGGTCAGGCGTCCCCGTACGCCTCGCCGCCCAGCTCCACTTGGGCCTCGCCCGCCGTCGCGTCGGCCAGCCAGCCGCGGAACCCCTCGACATCGGCGTCCGGCAGCCCGATCTCGATGACGACGGCCTCCGCGTACCGGACCTCGCGCACCGTCCGTCCGGTGGCCCGGAGGTCGTTCTCCAGCTTGCCCGCCCGCTGATGACCGACGGTGATCGTGGCGAGGCGGAACCGCTGCCGGGTAAGGGTGCCGATCGCGTCGAGGGCCTCACCGACCACTCCCCCGTACGCCCGGATCAGGCCGCCCGCGCCGAGCTTCACACCGCCGTAGTAGCGGGTGACGACGGCCACGACGTACCGCATCTCACGGCGCGTCAGCATCTGCAGCATGGGGACACCCGCGGTGCCACCGGGCTCTCCGTCGTCGCTGGCCTTCTGTACGGAGGCGTCGGCGCCGATCACGTAGGCGAAACAGTTGTGGGTGGCGGTCGGGTGTTCCTTGCGGATGCGTGCGACGAAGTCCTGCGCCTCCTGCTCGGTGGCGGCGGGGGCGAGCGCGCAGATGAAGCGTGACCGGTTGATCTCGGTCTCGTGCACGCCCGCTCGGGCGACTGTCCGGTACTGCTCCTGCATCCCGCCAGCCTATGCCCCGGCCGGGAACAGTCCGGGGCCGCCGTCCGTTGTCCGGATCATGTACGCAGACGCAGAGACGATCCGCAGGATTCTCCGGGACACGGGCGAGACCTGGGCCGTGGTGGGCCTGTCCAACAACCGGTCGCGCGCGGCCTACGGCGTCGCCGAGGTGCTTCAGCGCCTCGGCAAGCGAGTGGTCCCGGTGCATCCGAAGGCGGAGCGGGTCCATGGCGAGGACGGCTACGCCTCGCTGGCCGACATACCGTTCCCGGTCGATGTGGTGGACGTCTTCGTCAACAGCGAACTGGCGGGCGGCGTGGCCGACGAGGCAGTGGCCACGGGTGCGAAGGCGGTCTGGTTCCAGCTCGGGGTGGTCGACACCGAGGCGTACGACCGTACGCGCGCGGCGGGGCTCGACATGGTCATGGACCGCTGCCCGGCCATCGAAATACCGGCGCTGAGCCTGTAGCCGCAGCACTCCCGCCGCTCGTCCGCATGTGCGTGGTGTCACACTCGTGGTCCGGCTGGGAGAATGACCCGCTGTGAGTACTACGACTGCGCCGATCGTCCGTCACGGCCGAACCGGGCTGGCCGGGCAGCTGTCCGAGCTCGGAGTGGAGCGGAACGGCGTCCTGCTGGTACACGCGTCGATGCGGGCGGTGGGCGCGGTCGGCTGCGGGGTCGGGGCAGTGGTCGGTGCGTTGCGCGACGCCCTCGGCGAACACGGCACACTCGTCGTCCCGGCCTTCACCCCGGAGAATTCCGACACCTCTGCGCACTATCTCGACCGGGTGCGCGGTCTCACCGACCAGGCCCGGGAGGCGGTACGGGCGAGCATGCCGCCGTTCGACGCGGCGACCTCGGCCGCGCCGTCGATGGGCCGCCTGGCGGAGGCGGTCCGGCTGACCGAGGAGGCGGTACGCAGCGGACACCCCCAGACGTCCTTCGCCGCGCTCGGACCGCTGGCCCGGAATCTGGTGGCGGACCACCGGTCCGACTGCCATCTCGGCGAGGACTCCCCGTTGGCCCGCCTCTACGACCTGCGTGCCCACGTGCTTCTGCTGGGCACCGGGTTCGACACCTGCACCGCGTTCCATCTCGGTGAGTACCGGGTGCCCGCCCCGCCCCGCCGCAGCTACCGCTGTGTGGTGACGACCGAAGGCCGGCGCCATTGGTGGGAGTACGAGGACGTCGCGCTGGACGACGGCGACTTCGCGGCCCTGGGAGCGGACTTCGCCCGCTCGGACAACGGTGCGGCCGTCCGCACCGGTCCGGTGGGCGCGTCGACGAGCCGGCTCTTCCGCCTCACCGATGCAGTCGACTTCGCGTCCCGCTGGCTGTCGTCACACCGGGGCGGGTGCCGGTGAGGGCCCTGCGCCGCACGCACGGCTGAGCGGCGGCCTGACGCCCAGGCCCTCGACGATCACCGCGCCCGGCAGCGCGGCCAGTGCCTTGCCCGGCACGATCAGCTTGCCCCGGCGGCTGCCGCTGCCGATCAGCACCCACTCCTCGTCGACGACGGCGGGATCGATCAACAGCAACCAGCCGGCCGGGAGTCCGATCGGTGTGATGCCGCCGTACTCCATGCCGGTCTCACCGACCGCCGTGTCCATCGGGGCGAAGGATGCCTTGCGGGCACCGAGGTGCTTGCGGACCGCGCCGTTCACGTCGACGCGGGAGTGGGAGAGGACGAGGCAGGCCGCCAGCGACACTTCGCCGCCGCGCTTGCCCGCCACCACGACGCAGTTGGCCGACCGGTCGAGCAGTTCCGCACCGTGGTGCTCGACGAAGACCGCGGTGTCGGCGATGGCCGGATCGGTGTCGACGTGGATGACATGCTCGGCGGGGACGCCGCCCCAGCCCTCGGCCACGGCTGCGGCGACGGGCTCGGTGAGCAGGTCGAGACGGTCGGCCGCCGGACAGGCGTTCTCGAAGGAACCGATGGGTGCGCGCATAAGCAGCACGCTAACAGCGTCCCGGAGGCGTCAGACGGCCGTCTCATCGTACGGGCGGGATCGAGACCGCCATGGTCACCTCGGTGGGCTCGGAGCCGTCGTTGCGGTAGGCATGCGGGTGGTGCGCCTCGAAGGAGGCGGATCCACCGGCGGGTACGCGGTACGAGGAGCCGTCGACGATCAGGGTGAGCTCGCCCGCCGTGACGTGGAGCAGTTCGACGGTGCCCTCGGGGTGCGGATCGGAGGTGCTGCTGTCGCCGGGCATCAGTCGCCACGACCAGAGTTCGAGCGGGCCCCTGGCCTCCGTGCCGACGAGCAGGGTGGTGGCGCTGCCCGCCTCCGTGGACCACATGCGCACCGCCTGGCTCTCGGGCACCAGCCGGACGGGGGAGTCCTGTTCGTAGTCGAGCAGCGTCGTGATGCTGACACCCAGCGCGTCGGCGAGCTTGACCGTGGTGCCGACGCTCGGATTGGTGCGGGCCTGCTCGATCTGAATGATCATGCCGCGGCTGACCCCGGCACGCGCGGCGAGTGCGTCCAGAGTGAAGCCGCGTTCCCCCCGCCAGCGTTTGAGATTGCGCGCCAGCGACTGAGTGAGCTGATCCAGGTCAGACACATTCCGTCCAATATTTTGAATGACAGGGTCGAATATATTGCACTACGGTGTGGTGGACCGCACCGTTCATCGCACTGTACTGCGAGGCATGCCATGACAGCACTGTTCGCCCTGGCCACCAGCCTGCTCTGGGGGTTGGCCGACTTCGGCGGCGGGCTGCTCACCCGGCGTACGCCCGCACTCACCGTGGTCGTCGTCTCGCAGGCCGCCGCGGCCGTGGTGCTGGGCGGCGTCGTGATCGCGACCGGCGGCTGGAGCGAGGCGGGTCCGCACCTCTGGTTCGCCGTCGCGGCGGGTGCCGTCGGACCGGTCGCGCTGCTGAGCTTCTACAAGGCCCTGGCACTCGGCCCGATGGGCGTGGTCTCGCCGCTCGGATCACTGGGTGTCGCCGTTCCGGTGAGCGTCGGGATCATCGTCGGGGAGCGGCCGGGGCTGCTGCAGTTCGCGGGGGTCGGCGTGGCCGTGGTGGGCATCGTGCTGGCCGGCGGTCCGCAATTGCGCGGGGCGCCGGTGCAGCGCCGGGCGGTGCTGCTGACCCTGGTGGCCGCCTTCGGCTTCGGCTCGGTGATGTCCCTGATCGCGGAGGCGTCCACCACGGTCACCGGGCTGTTCCTGGCGCTGTTCGTCCAGCGCCTGACCAACATCGCGGTGGGCGGTACGGCCCTGTATGTATCGGTGCGGCGCGGGGCACGCGCACTGCCGGAGGACGGCGGTGTCGCCGTGGTGCTCGCGGCGCTGCCCGCCCTGGCGTTCGTCGGACTCGCGGATGTGGCGGCCAACGGCACGTACTCGATCGCCGCACAGCACGGCCCGGTCACCGTGGCCGCCGTGCTCGCCTCGCTCTATCCGGTGGTCACGGCCGTGGCCGCGCGCGGCGTGCTCAAGGAACGGCTGCGCGGGGTACAGGCGGCCGGGGCCGGTCTCGCACTGGTGGGCACGGTGCTGCTGGCGACCGGCTGAGGGCTCCGGCCGCCCCCTCAGTCGCCGGACGGGCCCGAAGCCTCACCCGGTTCCGCCAGGGACAGCAGCTGCTCGGGCGTGACGCCCGACGGAATCGGCACCGGGGCAGGGGTGCGCAGCGGAGGCTGCCAGCCCATCTCGGAGTCCCAGCTGCGCACGACACGGGCGGGAGCACCGGCCACCACCGCATGATCGGGTACCTCTCCGCGTACGACCGCGCCCGCCGCGACCACCACGTTGCGCCCCAGCACGGCCCCCGGCAGAATCACCGCTCCGGTGCCGATCCAGCAGCCCGGCCCGATGGCGACGGGCTCCATGCGGGGCCACTGCTTGCCGACCGGCTCGTACGGATCGTCGTAACTGTGGTTCGTGGACGTGATGTACACATACGGTCCGCAGTACGTGTCCGAGCCGATGGTCACCCTGGTGTCGGCGACGACATGACTGCCGCGGCCGAGCACCACTCCGTCCCCCAGAGTCAGGATCGGCTCGGCGCCGAGGTCCAGGTCGGGCATGAGTCCGGCCGTCAGCGTGACCTGCTCACCGATCACACAGTGGGCGCCGAGCTCGATCCACGGCTCCCCGAAGACCGTGCCCTGCGGGAAGGCCAGCCGGGTGCCTTCGCCGATCCGGCCGAACCGCAGCCCACCGGGGTGTTCCGCGGTGACCGCGCCCGACTCCTGCACCCAGCGCCAGCCGCGATGGACGGCCCGGGACAGGGCGCGCCGCCGCCAGGCGGCGAGGGAAGAGAACGCGTTCCAGTTCTTGGGCACTCGCACACGGTAGTCGGCGGCGCCCGGCGTGATCACCGCGGCACCCTGTGATGTTCACCCCACTCGACGTCAGCTCTTCGCCCGTCGCCTACCGTTTCCCCGACGCGATCGGACAGCGGCGGCCGAGCCGTGGCGGTCGGACGACCACGACCGCACCACACCTGAGCACGGAGGAACGGGCGATGGCAGAGCAGGCGTTGATCACCGGAATCGGCGGCAAGGAGCCGGACATCGATGCGGAGGCCTTCACCGCACCGACGTCGGTCGTGATCGGCGAGGTCACGATGGCGGCGGGCTCCAGCCTCTGGTACCAGGCCGTGCTGCGCGCCGATTGCGGTCCCATCGTCATCGGCGCCGACAGCAACATCCAGGACAACTGCAGCGTGCATGTCGATCCCGGGTTCCCGGTGACGGTCGGCGAGCGTGTCTCGGTCGGACACAACGCCGTACTCCACGGCTGCACCATCGAGGACGACGTCCTGGTCGGCATGGGGGCCGCGGTCCTCAACGGCGCTCGCATCGGCGCCGGTTCACTGGTCGCGGCACAGGCGCTGGTTCCCCAGGGGATGCAGGTACCACCGGGGTCGCTCGTCGCCGGCGTCCCCGCCAAGGTCAAGCGGCAGCTGACCGAGGAGGAGCTCGAAAGCATCAGGTTCAACGCGGTGGGCTACACGGAACTGGCCAAGGCACACCACCAGGCACACGCGAGCTGAGCGGAACGCGGCGGCACGGAGCGCAACCGAGGGCCACGGGCGGGCCGACGGAGGGCAGCGAAGGAAGCCTCGGACGGCGATTCCCCCGGGTCCGTTCCGCCTCCGGCCCGGTCAGTCCACTGCCGGCACGGTCTCCGCCTCGGGCGCCGATGCGGCCGACGCCTGTGCCGCCGCCTTCTTGGCCCGGTTCTTCAGCACCAGCATCGACGTCACACCGATCAGCACCGCGGCGGCCAGGCCGAGGTAGGAGAACCGCTTGAGCCAGGCCTCGGCGACGACACCCACCGAGTAGACGACGGCCGTGGTGCCACCGGCCCAGACGATGCCGCCCAGCACGTTCGCGATCAGGAACTTCCAGTACGGCATGTGCAGCACGCCGGCCAGCGGACCCGCGAAGATCCGCAGCAGTGCGACGAAGCGGCCGAAGAACACCGCCCACATGCCCCACTTCTGGAACGACCGTTCCGCCATGCCGATCTGGCTTTCCCCGAAGTGCTTGGGGAACTTCCCGCCGAGCCGGGCGAGCAGTGGCCGGCCGCCCTTGCGGCCGATGGCGTAGCCGACCGAGTCACCGATGACCGCGCCCGCCGATGCGCAGGCGCCGAGGATCCAGGGGTTGATTCCGTCGTGTCCGGCGGCCAGAAGCGCCGCGCTGACCAGGACGATCTCGCCCGGCAGCGGAATGCCGAGGCTCTCCAGCCCGATGACGACGCCCACCAGGACGTACACGCTGACCGCCGGGACGGTCTCCAGCCACTCCTGGATGTGCAACGCCGATTCCTCTCGTAACTGATGTCCGGTTGCCCGCCGGCCAACTCCTCGGCGCACCGCGGGAATGCTACCTGTCCGACCATCCGCCCGAACAGCACGAAGGACCGCCACGGCCCCTGGAGTCCAAGGGTGTGTGGCGGCCCTTCACGGAGCCGTTCCTGGTCAGGCGTTCGGACGCAGCGTCCAGAGGACCGTCATCTCACCGGTCACCGCGCCGTCCGCGCGCCGGATCTCGATGGCCACGGGGAATTCGGGGCGCTTGCCCGCGTCCAGTTCGGCGACGACCTCGGCCACCGGGCGGCCGAGGGTCGCCGTGGCCGTGACGACGCCCTTGGCCAGCTTCTTGTAACCGATCTCCGCCTTCACCGCCAGCGGAACAGCGCGGGACAGCTGGTCGCCGAAGGCGGCGAGGACGATCGCACCGCTCGCGGACTCCGCGAGCGTGAACATCGCACCGGCATGGGGTCCGCCGACATGGTTGTGGTAGTCGGCCTGGTCCGGCAGACGGACCACCGCACGCTCGGCGGTCGTCTCCAGGAACTCGAGGTTGAGGGTCCGGGCCATCGGGACCGTCGCGGCGAGCATCTCGCCCACGGTCGTCTGTTCAGCACTCATGACCAGATGTTACTTGCGAGTAGAACTGTTTGGCCATCCCGGGATCCGCTCCGTCCCGTAACGCTGGCGCTTCCTTCACGGTCCGCTCGCGGGGGCGGGCGTAGCCGACCGGACACCGCACCTCTATCGTTACTCGCCATGTGGCCAGGACAGCAGCCGCCCGGGGGCGAGCAGAACCCGCAGGACCAGAGTCAGAACCCGTATCAGCAGCCGGGGTACCAGCAGCCGAATCCCTATCAGCAGCCGGGATATCAGCAGCAAGGACAGCCCGGGCAGCAGCCGGGGTACCAGCAGCAGGGTCAGCAGCCCGGCTACCCGCAGCCGAACCCGTACCAGCAGCCGACCGTGCCGCAGTACGCGGTGCCCGGCCCGCCCGGTGGTCCGCGGCCCGACGGCGGCAAGAAGAAGACCACCGCCGTCGCGATCGTCGCGGCCACCGCCGTCGTCGTGGCTGCCGCGGTCACCGGTGTCGTCGTGATGAACAAGGACGACAACAAGGGCAAGGACGTCGCCGACGACAAGAACTCCTCGGCGCCCGCCGAGCCGTCCGGATCCGCTTCCTCGCCCGAGGCGAACCCGCGCGGCGCCGACGGGGACGCCAAGCCCCTGATCGCAGGCTGGAAGGTCGTCACCAACCCCAGGTGGGGCACGCAGTTCGACGTGCCCGGCGACTGGGAGGTCGGCGCTCCCGGCACGTTGTCGTACTTCGAGGACGACAAGAAGGGTGACGGTTCGCCCTACATCGGATTCTCCGCACCGTCCTACTACCAGAGCAAGTGGTGCGTGGACGATTCCGACAAGGACGGCACCAAGGAGGACATGAGCCTGGCCAGCGCCGGCTCCAGGGGCGCCCAGGGCGCCACCGACGCGGCCAAGAACGCCCGCAACGAGGCCGGCGACTGGGCGTGGGCCGCCTACGCGCAGCACATGCCGAAGAGCACCATCAAGTTCACCGAGGCCAAGCAGTACACCACCAAGTCGGGTCTCACCGGCCAGGTCGTCACAGCCACCGCCCCGAATGTCACGAAGCGGAAGAAGTGCGACAGCGACGGCAAGACGATCGCCTTCACCTTCAAGAACAAGAAGGGCGATTTCGCGTCCTGGATCCTGTACGCAGCGCACAACGTCAAGGACGAACTCCCTGACACGACGATCCAGAAGATTCTGAGCACCGTGCGGCTGGTGGACGTCACCCCGTCCCCCTGACCCACTCCCCCGTGTCCCGGAAAGCAGTTGGCAGGGCGGGGCCGCGGCAGCGATAGTCCCTTGGTGACTGCCGCTCCCGCCTCCCCCGTCCGCCGCCCCGGCCGCAACTATCGTCTGCTGACCGCCGCCGCGATCATCACCGGCCTGGGTACCCATGGCGCGCTGATCGCGGCGGCGTTCGCGGTTCTGGAGGCGGGCGGTGACGGCGGCGACGTCGGGCTGGTGGCCGCCGCCAGGGCCGCACCGCTGGTGCTCTTCCTGCTGATCGGCGGGGCGGTCGCCGACCGACTGCCGCGCCACCGTGTGATGGTCGCGGCGAACACCCTCAACTGCGTCTCGCAGGCCGCCTTCGCCTGGCTGGTCCTGGCCGGTGATCCGAAGCTGTGGCAGATGATGCTGCTCACCGCGTTGTGCGGCACCGGGCAGGCGTTCTTCAACCCGGCGGCCGAGGGCATGCTGATGTCGAGCGTCAGCCCTGAGCAGGCGAGCCGCGCCTTCGCCCTCTTCCGGATGGCCATGCAGGGCGCGACGATCGGCGGCGCGGCGCTCGGCGGCGCCATGATCGCCGCGATGGACCCGGGCTGGGTGCTGGCCATCGATGCCGCGTCCTTCGCGGTGGCAGGTGCGCTGCGCGCCTTCCTCGACGTCAGCCACATTCCGTCGCGCGCGCCGGGCGGCGGTCTGCTCGCCGATCTGCGGGACGGCTGGCAGGAGTTCGTCGGCCGCCCCTGGCTGTGGAGCATCGTGGCGCAGTTCTCGGTGGTGGTCGCCGCGGTGGGGGCCGCCGAGTCGGTGTACGGGCCGCTGGTCGCCCGGGACGAGCTCGGTGGCGCCCGCCCCTGGGGCTTCGCGCTCGCCGCGTTCGGGGCCGGCACGTTCGGCGGGGCGTTCCTGATGACGCGCTGGAGGCCGCGGCGGATGCTGCTGGCCGGAACCCTCTGTGTCTTCCCGCTGGCGCTGCCGTCGGCGGGGCTGGCGGTGCCGTTGCCGGTGGCGGGGCTCTGCGGGGTGATGTTCGTCAGCGGGGTCGCCATCGAGGTGTTCGGGGTCTCGTGGATGACGGCCATGCATCAGGAGATCCCGGAGGAGAAGCTGTCGCGGGTCTCGGCGTACGACTGGTTCGGCTCGGTGGCGATGATGCCGGTCGCCACCGCGCTCGCCGGGCCGGTGGAGTCCCTGGTCGGGCGCGGTCCTGCCCTGTGGGGCTGCGCGGCGCTGATCGTGCTGGTCACCGGTGCCGTGCTGTTCGTGCCCGAGGTACGCAATCTGACCCGGGCCGCCGTCACCACCGAGGTGGTGACGGCCAAGGCGCGGGCATCGGACTCAGCCGATGCCGAAGGCTCCGTCGGGCGGCTCGGGTGAGGCGACCGCCCCGCTGTCCTCGACCGGCCGGGCGGCTCCGGCGAACCGGTCCAGCGCGCGGCCGTACTCGACCCTGGCGGGGAAGGCGTCCGCGGCGCAGCGACGGGTCAGCGTCGCGGTGTCGACGGGGAGCGGGGACGCGACGAGGATGACGTTGCCGAAGCGCCGGCCGCGCAGCACCGCGGGTTCGGCGATCAGCGCGAGTTCCTCGAAGACGGCCGCGAAGGTGGCCAGTTGGGAGCGGAGGAACCCGAAGGGCGCGCCGTCGGCGAGGTTGGCGGCGTAGATTCCGCCGTCGCGCAGCGCCCGGCGGGCGGCCCGCGCGTACTCGACGGTGGTGAGGTGGGCGGGCACCCGCGAGCCGCCGAAGACGTCCGCGATCAGGAGGTCGACGGAGCCGGGCGGGGTCTGTTCCAGCCGGCTGCGGGCGTCCGTGCCGTGCACGGTGATCCCGCTGCTTTCGGGAACCGGCAGGTGCTCGGCGACCAGGGCGAGGAGCCCGAGGTCGGCCTCGGCGACGTCCTGACGGGAGCCGGGCCTGGCCGCGGCGACGTAGCGGGGCAGGGTGAGCGCACCGCCGCCGAGGTGGAGTACGTCCAGTGGTGCGCCCGGTGCCGCCGCGCAGTCCACGACGTGGGCGAGCCGTCGCGCGTACTCGAATTCGAGGTGGTCCGGCGCGTCGAGGTCGACGTACGACTGGGGCGCGCCGTCGACGGTGAGCAGCCAGGCCCGGTCCCGGTCCACGTCGGGCAGGAGTCTGGCGGTGCCGTGGTCCACGTCCCGGATGACAGGTATCGACTCGTTCACTCCCCCATTGTGCGGGCCGGATCAGCTGTTCATGACCGCGGCGACGGCTTCGGTGTGCGCCGCCGCCTGGGTGAGCCCGGCGCGGGCCGCCGCGGCCCGGCGGCCCGGCGGCCCGGGTCGAGGGGGTTGTGGCCGAATGCCTTCTTCGCCGCCGCATCCGGGGTGATGACCTCGACGCGGGCGCCCTTCGCGGCGAGTTCGGCCGCCTGTGAGCGCGGCGAGGCGATGGCTTTGTTGCCACTGGCCGTCGGTGCGACGACGATGACGCGTCCGTGGCCCGCGGCGAGATGGGCGTTGGCCGGGGAGTGCACCCCGCCGACCGCCGCGCCCGCCGAGCTGCCGATGATCAGGTCGGCGCCGGTGAGGTCCACGCCCGCCTTCGCGAGCCCGTACAGAATTCCCGTTTCCCAGGCGCTGCCGGTGACACCGCCGGCGCCGAGCACCAGTGCTGTTTCTGTCATGCCGTCAGTCTTGCGCGGGGCGCCGGGCCCGCCTCCCGCGGGGTACGGGAGGCGGGCCCTTGGCGGCACGCGTCAGAGCAGTGCGGTGACGGTGCCCGCACCGACGGTGCGGCCGCCCTCGCGGATCGCGAAGCCGAGTCCGGTCTCCAGCGGGACGTCACGGCCCAGTTCGACGGTCAGGTCGACCGTGTCGCCGGGGCGCGCCACCGCCACCGCGCCGAGGTCGACATCGCCGACGACGTCCGCGGTGCGGATGTAGAACTGCGGCCGGTAGCCGGTGGTGACCGGCGTGGTCCGGCCGCCCTCCCGCGCCGACAGGACGTACACCTGTGCGGTAAAGCGACGGCTCGGCGTCACGCTGCCGGGCGCCGCGACCACATGGCCGCGGCGGACCCGGTCGCGCTCCACACCGCGCAGCAGCAGCGCCACGTTGTCGCCGGCCTCCGCGGACTCCATGGGCTTCCCGAAGGTCTCCAGACCGGTGACGACCGTCTCGATGTCCGGGCCCAGCACCGACACCCGGTCCCCGACCCGTACGGTGCCGCGCTCGACGGCCCCGGTGACGACGGTGCCCCGGCCGGTGATGGTCAGGACGTTCTCCACCGACAGCAGGAACGGCGCGTCGGTGTAGCGGACCGGCATCGGCACGTACGTGTCGACGGCGTCCAGCAACGCCTCGACGGCCGCGGTCCAACGCGGGTCGCCCTCCAGGGCCTTGAGGCCCGACACACGTACGACGGGGACGGAGTCACCGCCGTAGCCGTGCGCGGAGAGCAGCTCACGGACCTCCAGCTCGACCAGGTCGGTCAGCTCGGGGTCCCCCGCGTCCGCCTTGTTGAGGGCCACGACGATGTGGTCGACGCCCACCTGCCGGGCGAGCAGGACGTGCTCGGCGGTCTGCGGCATGATCCCGTCGAGCGCGGAGACGACGAGGATCGCCCCGTCGAGCTGGGCGGCGCCGGTGACCATGTTCTTGATGTAGTCGGCGTGGCCCGGCATGTCGACATGGGCGTAGTGGCGGGTGTCGGTCTCGTACTCGACGTGCGCGATGTTGATGGTGATGCCGCGCTGCGTCTCCTCCGGTGCCCGGTCGATCCGGTCGAACGGGACGAACGTGCCGGTTCCGCGGTCGCTGAGGACCTTGGTGATGGCGGCGGTCAGGGTGGTCTTGCCGTGGTCGACGTGGCCCATGGTGCCGATGTTGAGGTGCGGCTTGGTGCGCACGTATGCCGTCTTGGGCATGGCTCATTCCTTGGATTCGAAGCTGAGAGAGAAGACCCCAGGGCCCCGCCGACCCTCCCCTTACGGGGTCCGCCGGACTGTCGGGGGAGGGTCAGCTTCGGGCGCCGCCGATGGGTGCCTCGGCAGCGGTGAACGCTGCCGCGGCGACAAGTGCCGCTGCGATGACGGGGCTCACGGCAGCCTTCGGCGCGTCCGCGACTGCGGACCGCGCTGCGAGAAAGGCGTACCGGAACATGGGTCCGATCATGGCCGAGCGACGCGGCGGCGTCGAATGGTTTTCCGGCGGACATCGCGGGCGGGATGAGGGAGTTCGGCGTCCGTCGGAGGCTGGCCTCCGTCGGAGGCCTGGCGTCCGGCAGGGCGCCGGGAGTGTACGGGCCACCCGTCCCGTACCGTTCGCCTTGCGGCGATCACCCACGGGCGTCGGTTAGTCTCCCCGCATGCTCGACCCCGTCCCCGCCGCCCGGCCCGCCACCGGTCTCGCCGCGCGCTGCACGAGGGCGCTGCTGTCGCCCTGGTCCCGGTTCTCACTGCTCGTGGTGGTGCTGCTGGCCGCCGCGGCGGCGATGCTGCTCCTCCAGCCCCAGCGACTGCTCGCCGCCGACTGGCCCGGCAGGCTGAGCGGGGGCGCGGCCGCGCTCGTGCTGTTCGCTGTCGCGTACGGCGCGTGCACCGTGGCCTTCGTACCGAGGCCCCTGCTCAATGTCGCCGCGGGCGCGCTCTTCGGTTCGCAGGCGGGTCTGGCGGCGGCGCTGGCGGGCACGGTCCTCGGCGCGGGCATCTCGTTCGGGCTGGGCAGGGTGCTCGGGCAGGACGCACTCCGTACGCTGCTGCGCGGGCGCTGGCTCAGGGCGGCGGACGGTCAGCTGAGCCGGCACGGTTTCCGCTCGATGCTGGCGCTGCGGCTGTTCCCCGGTGTCCCGTTCGCGGCGGCCAACTACTGCGCGGCGGTCTCGCGCATGGGGTATCCGCCGTTCCTGGCCGCCACCGGGCTCGGCTCGATCCCGAACACCGCCGCCTATGTCGTCGCGGGCAGCGAGGCCTCGTCACCGACGTCGCCCGCGTTCCTGGCGGCAATGGGCTTCATCGTGCTGACGGGGCTCGGCGCGGCCGTCGTCGCCTGGCGCAAGCGCCACCGATTCTCCGCCGAGTGAGCCGTGTGGTCCGGTACGCGCCGGAACGGGCGGCAGGGGCGGCAGGGGCGACGCAGGGTATGCGTAAAACTGTTCATCTGAGGGCGATACCCTGCCCGCGACCGACCGAAGATCTCCGGGCGCGGCGCGGTGCCCTGCCCTCATTCGACCGCACATCCGTACATGGCCGACGGCACCCATGGCCGTCGGCCGATGCACGATCACCTCCGGGATGGCCAAAGCCCCATGAGCTGGTTCGAATCGTTCGTCCTGGGCCTCGTTCAGGGACTGACCGAGTTCCTGCCGATCTCCTCCAGCGCGCATCTGCGGCTGACCGCCGCGTTCGCCGGCTGGCACGACCCGGGTGCGGCGTTCACCGCCATCACCCAGATCGGCACGGAGGCTGCCGTCCTCATCTACTTCCGCAAGGACATCGTCCGGATCGTCTCGGCCTGGTTCCGCTCGCTGGTGGACCGGTCGATGCGCGGCGACCACGACGCCCGGATGGGCTGGCTGGTCATCGTCGGCTCCATCCCCATCGGCGTGCTCGGTGTGACGTTCAAGGACCAGATCGAGGGCCCTTTCCGCGATCTGCGGCTGATCGCCACCACTCTGATCGTCATGGGCATCGTCCTCGGCATCGCCGACCGCCTCGCCGCCCGCGACGATTCGGGGGGCAGACACCGGGCCGGCAAGGAGCGCAAGACGCTCAGGGAGCTCGGCATCAAGGACGGCCTGATCTTCGGTTTCTGCCAGGCCATGGCCCTGATCCCGGGTGTCTCCCGTTCCGGCGCCACCATCAGCGGTGGTCTGCTGATGGGGTACACCCGCGAGGCGGCGGCCCGCTACTCCTTCCTGCTCGCGATCCCGGCGGTGCTGGCCTCGGGTGTCTTCGAGCTGAAGGACGCGGGTGAGGGGCATGTGTCGTGGGGGCCGACGATCTTCGCGACGTTCATCGCGTTCGGCGTCGGGTACGCCGTCATCGCGTGGTTCATGAAGTTCATCACGACCAAGAGCTTCATGCCCTTCGTCATCTACCGCGTACTGCTGGGCGTACTGCTGTTCGCCCTGGTGGCGGCCGGTGTGCTGAGCCCGCACGCGGGCGAGTCGGCGGGGTAAGGATTCGACGGGGGACGGGAGCGGGTGGCGGCCGCACGCACGCAGTCGGCGGCGAACAGCCCGAGCAGTGCGGCGCGGAGCCGACGAGCGCCGCTCCTGTCCCACAGACGAGCACCGCTCCCGTCACACAACCCGTCACACAACAGAGTGCTTCGACCGGGCGCGGTCGACGCCACGCGGCGATGAGGAGCGGTTGCCCGGCGCTCGCGGGCCGAGCACGGTCGTCTCCGCTGCGGACCGGTCCCATGGTCCGAAGCCTCCCCCGGTCCGCCACGGCGGGCGTCGTCACGGCGGAGGCGGTCGTCCGACGCCGCGCGGAGTACCGGCGGTGCCGTCCGGCGGACCACGACCGGCCGTAGCGTACGAGGCATGCCCCGGCCGGACGCGAGCCGACCGGTCCGGCCAGCCGGCCTCGGGCAGAAGGGGCCGAAAGGCCCTGCCGTACAGGTCGTGCGCACACCAGCCTGGGACTCGTACCGCCGGAATCTGGAGGAATTCATGACCACCGCCGACTGTCCCGTGATCGCAGCCGTCGACGGCTCGTCGCACAGCCGCGAGGCACTCGACTGGGCCGCCCGCGAAGCCGTCCGCCAGGGGCTCGCGCTGGTGATCGTGCACGCCCGGACGCCGACCCGGCCCGCCCTCCAAGAGACGCAGCTGCGCGAGGCGGAGGAGCTGCTCACCCGGTCCGTACGGAGGGTGGACGAGATCGCTCCGGATCTGCACCCGACGACGCTCGCACCGCTGGACTTCCCCGCGGCGGCGCTCACCGCGCTCAGCCGCGACGCGTCGCTGGTGGTCGTCGGCTCCCGCGGCCTGGGTGGTTTCCGGTCCCTGATGCTCGGCTCCAACAGCCTGGCGACCGCGTCGATGGCCAAGTGCCCCGTGGTCGTCATCCACAGCGGACCGTCGGAGGACGAGGGGAAGGCGACGGAGGCCTACCCGGACATCGTCGCCGGCGTGGCCGCCGACGAGAGCAGTGAAGCGGTGCTGGACTTCGCCTTCGCGACAGCCGCGTCCCGGCCGGGTGCGCGGCTGCGGATCGTGCACGGCTGGACGATGTTCTCCTCGATGCTGTCCGGCGGTCCCGTCTTCGACCGGGACGCGGCGGCGGGAGCTGCCGCGCGCAACCTCGCCGAACTCACCGCGGGCCGGCAGGAGAGGTACCCGCAGGTCGAGGTCGTCAGGGAACCGGTCGGCGGCTCCGCCGCACGCACTCTGGTCACGGCCTCGGCGACCGCCGCGCTGACCGTGATCGGGCGGCGCAGGGGCGGTGAGTCCCTCGGGCTCGGGCTCTCCCCCGTCGCGCAGACCACGCTCACGCACGCGCTCGGCCCGGTGGCCGTGGTGCCCTGCTGACAGCGGCGCCGACCCGCCCGTGCGTGCACGCCCCCTTGGCGTCGCACTCCCGCGGGCAGACACTGACCCGATGACGCAGCGCGTGGATCTCTCGACCGTGATGGACCAGTTGTCCATCGATGCAGTGATCACCGGATACGCGAGGGCGGTGGACGACGGAGCGTGGGCGGACTACCGGGCCCTGTTCACCCCGGACGGCCGCGCCGACTACCGCAGCGCGGGCGGCATCGAAGGGCCCGCCACCGAGGTCGCCCAGTGGCTTGCGGAGACCATGCGGCTCTTCCCCGTACGCCAGCATCTGATCGTCAACCGCCGGCTCGACATCCAGGACCTGGGCGGCTACCCGGGCGACCGCGCCGAGGTACGGGCCGACTACCTGAACCCGATGCGGCTGGAGGTCACGACGGGCGCCGAGGGCGGTTGTGGGACAGGGGCGGGTGCTCCGAACTTCGTCTCCGGCGGGCGGTACGCCTTCACCCTGTCGCGTACGGGGAGCGGCTGGGGGATCCGTTCCGTGACCGTCGACGAGAAGTGGCGCGACACAGCGGGCTCACACGTCGCGGGCTGACCCCGCCCACGGGTGCTTCCGTTTGTCGGCGCCGGGGAAGAACTGCGGAACGGGGGCCCAGGGGCGACACTGCTGATCAAGGAGGCGCGGCATGCGGATTCCGGCGGGTCGGCGCGAGCGGTGGCAGCGGATTCTGCGGTCCGGACGGTGGCGCGGCTGCATCGCACTGCTCGCCGGTGCGTTGCCCGCGCTCGCGTTCCCCGCCCCTTCCCTGTGGTGGCTGGCCTATGTCGCTCTGGTGCCGTGGCTGCTGCTGATCCGGTGCGCCGGTACGGGGCGCCGGGCGGCGCTCGACGGCTGGCTCGGCGGGATGGGCTATCTGCTCGCCGTGCATCACTGGCTGATGCCGAGTCTCCATGTGTTCATCGTGATCCTGGCGGCGCTGCTCGGTCTGCTGTGGGCGCCGTGGGGGTTGCTGGTCTTCCGGACGATGCGCGGGCGGGTGCGCGTCGCATCCGCGGCGGCCGCGGTCGTGGTGGTGCCGTGCGGCTGGCTGATGATCGAGCTGGTCCGCTCCTGGGAGGGGCTCGGCGGTCCCTGGGGGCTGCTCGGCGCCAGCCAGTGGGAGGTGGCTCCGGCGCTCCGCGTGGCATCGGTCGGCGGGGTGTGGCTGGTGAGTCTGCTGGTGGTCGCCGTGAACACCGCCGTCGTGCTGCTGTTCGTGAGCGCGGCCGCCCGGACGGTCGCCGTCGTCTCCGTCGTGACATGTGCCCTGGCGGTGGGGGCGATGGCCGGGTGGGCACCGCGGCCCGAGCCGTCGGGCGTGGCCAGGGTCGCCGTCGTGCAGCCGGGTGTGCTCACGGGTCCCCACAGCGTCGAGCGGCGGCTCGCCGTCAGTGAACGGCTGACCGGATCGCTGGCGGGACGCGGTCTCGATCTGGTGGTGTGGGGCGAGAGCAGTGTCGGGGTGGATCTCTTCCAGCACCCGGACATCACCGCCCGGATCGCGGCCCTGTCGCGTCGGGTGGGCGCGGATGTGCTGGTCAACATGGACGCCCGGCAGACCGACGCGTCGGGCCGGACAGGGATCTTCAAGTCCGCGGTGCTGGTGGGTCCGCACGGGCTGACGGGACAGCGGTACGACAAGATGCGCCTGGTGCCGTTCGGGGAGTACGTCCCGGCCCGTTCGGTGCTCGGGTGGGCCACGTCCGTGGGCAAGGCCGCGGGCCAGGACCGGCTGCGCGGCACCCACCCGGTCACGATGTGGCTCCCCGGAGCCGAGGGCGGGAAGGGGCTGCGCATCGGGCCGCTGATCTGTTTCGAGTCCGCGTTCCCCGATATGAGCCGGCGGCTGACCCGGGACGGCGCGCACATCCTGGTCGACCAGTCCTCGACCGCGACGTTCCAGCACAGTTGGGCTCCCGAACAGCACGCCTCGCTCGGGGCACTGCGGGCCGCCGAGAACGGCCGCCCGATGGTGCATGCCACGCTCACCGGCGTCAGCGCGGTGTACGGCCCGCAGGGCGCGCGGATCGGTGCCCCGCTCGGTACGGATACGAGTGGGGCCGCGGTGTTCGACGTACCGCTGGCGTCCGGTACCACCCTCTATGTGCGGCTGGGTGACTGGCCGGTGCACGGGGCGTGGGCGGTGCTGGCCGTGTTCTTCGCGTACGAGGGGGTGCGGATGCTCAGGAGGCGCGACGGGAGCGGGCCGGGCGGTGCGCGGGATGCGGAGGCTCCCGTGGTCGGCTCACGCGGCGGGCCCGCGGTGTGAGCCCGGGTGGGGAGGGGCCGGCCGCCGGACTGTCCCGGGCCGTTCACGGAGACGATGTGCCCCTGGGCGTCGACGGTGAGCGAGACCCGCTCGGCCTTGTTGATCACGGCCGGCACCAGCCACACCGCGCCCGAGGGCGCGGTAAGTCCTGGCCGGGCCCGGACTTCAGCGCCTTCCCGACCCTTCTAGGCGCAGTCCAGGTCGCGCAGGACGCGCTCGCACAACTCGTGCGTCTGCAGGGCATCCCTGGCGTGCAGCACCTTTCCGGCCCGTACGGCGTCCAGGAACGACAGCACGCTCTGCTCGATGCCGCGCTGACGGGCCACCGGGACCCAGTCGCCGCGTCGGCGTACGCTCGGCTGGCCCTTGTGATCGATCACCTCGGCGAGGTTCACGATCTCGCGCTTGGAGTCCTGGCCGGAGACCTCCAGCCGTTCCTCGGTCGAGCCGCTGAGCCGGTTCATCAGGCCGATCGCGGTGAATCCGTCGCCGGACAGCTGCAGCACCACGTGGTGCATCAGACCGTCACGGATCCTTGCCTGAACGACGGTGTGCTCAATCGGCCCCGGGGCGAGGAAGCGCAGGGTGTCGACGACATGGATGAAATCGTCGAGCACCAGGGTGCGTGGTTCCTCGGGCAGGCCGACCCGGTTCTTCTGCATGAGGATCAGCTCGCGCGGGAGCTCGGCGCACTGCGCGTATCCGGGCGCGAGCCTGCGGTTGAATCCGACGACGAGGCTCGCCCCGCGCTCCTCGGCCAGGCTCACCAGCCGCGCGGAATCGGCCAGTTCATAGGCCAGCGGCTTGTCGACGTAGGTGGCGACGCCCGCGTCCAGCAGCCGTCCCACGATCTCCGGATGTACGGCGGTGGGCGCGTGGACGAACGCGGCGTCCAGGCCCTCGGCGAGCAGCGATCCGAGGTCGGTGTGGCGCTGCCCGGACGGGATGCGGTGGGCCTCGGCGACCGCCGTCAGGGTGGCCGGCGTGCGGGTCTGCAGGTGCAGTTCGACCCCGGGCAGTGTGGTCAGGACCGGCAGATACGCCTTCTGCGCGATGTCGCCGAGCCCGATGCAGCCGACCTTCACGGGGGTCTCCCTCTCACTGTTCGGCGCCGGTCGGAGCGGCGTTCACCGGGCGAGGGTGCCCGTCGGGCTGTTCGAGCCGGTGTCTACCGCGGTGGCCGGTGCGCGTCCTTCGTCCGGGCAGCATACGTGTCCCCCGGCGGCTGCCAGTCCGCGATGCCGTCGAAGGTGCGCAGGACGAGAGTGGGCCCGATCCGCGAGACGCCGGTGATCAGGGCGTCGCGCAGCAATACGGCCGGGGCACCCGTCCATCGCATCAGCCGGGCGGCCTTCGCCGCCTTGCGGACGATGGCCGTCGTGCGGGGCAGCCGGTCGGCGGTGTACGCGGCCAGGCCCGCGCCGAGGTCCCGGTCCGGCGTCACGTGGTGGGCGAGCACGATGGCGTCCTCGATCGCCTGGTTGCCGCCCTGTCCGAGGCTGGGGGCCATGGCATGCGCGGAGTCGCCGACGAGGGCGGTGCGGCCCCGGTGGAAGGAGGGCAGGGGGGTGATCAGGTGGTGCACGTCGTTCCGGAGCACCTGGCCGGGCTCGGCGGCGGCGATGACGGAGGGGATCGGGTCGTGCCAGTTGCCGAACCGGCGCATCAGCTCCGCCTTCTCGTCGTCGGCGGCCTGGGTTCCGGCAGGGGCGACGGCGGCCGCGTAGACGTAGATCCGGCCGTCCTTGAGCGGCTGGGTGCCCCAGAGAGCGCCACGTCCCCAGGTCTCGTGCGGTGCGAAGGGCCGCCCGGACGCGGGAACGACGAGACGCCAGGTGGTGAATCCGGCGTACGAGGGGCCGGGGTGGGCCGGGAAGAGGGCGCCGCGTACACCGGACCTGATGCCGTCGGCCCCGATCACGAGGTCGGCTTCGAAGGTCCCGGACACTGTCCGCACCACGGCACGCGCACCGCCCACGACGCCCGAGTCCAGCAGTTCCGCGACGGCACCGGTGTGGACGGTGGAGTCGGGGAGCCGGGCGACGAGGCGGTCGACGAGGGTGGCCCGGTGCAGCAGGACGATCGTGCCGCCGAACCGTTCGGTCGCGGCGGCGCTGTTCGTACGGGAGAGCCAGCGGCCGCCCGGGGTGCGCATGCCGCCCGCGCCCTGCCAGGCGGCGAGGGACCGGATCTCGTCGCCGAGGCCGATGACGTCCAGGGCGCGCTGGGAGTTGGGAGCGAGGGCGATAGCGGCGCCGACGGGTTCCAGGGAGGCGGCGCGCTCCAGAACGGTGACCCGCCAACCGCTCCTGCACAGGGCCACCGCCGTGGTGAGGCCTCCGATTCCGCTGCCGATGACGACGGCGTGGGGATGGTCCATCGTTCCTCCTCGAACCCTCGAAACTACACCTGTAGTGACACGCTCACCGTACTACAGATGTAGTGCCGCGGGTAGATTGGCCCCATGGCCACACGCACCACCGGCACCTCCCGGGCCGATCTCATGACCGATGCCGCCCTCGCGCTCCTCGCCGAACGCGGGATGCGCGGGCTGACCCACCGCGCGGTGGACGAGCGCGCCGGACTCCCCCAGGGGTCGACGTCCAACTACGCGCGCACCCGGCAGTCCCTGCTGGAGGCGACGGTGCGACGGCTGGCGGAGCGCGAGGCACGGGTGCTCGCCCCGGGTGAACTTCCGGTTCCGGACGCCGCACAGCCACCTGGCCCGGAGGCGCTGGTCGCGGGTCTCGCGCTGGCGCTGCACCGGTACCTCACCGGCCATCCCGACCTGCTCGTCTGCCGCTACGAGCTCGCCCTGGAGGCCACCCGGCGCCCCGAGCTGCGGGAGTTCTTCGACGCGACGGGCCGGCAGTTCCGCGAGCCGCTGATGGCGCTGATGACGGCGGCCGGATCGGCCGAACCCGAGCGGCACACCCTGTCCCTGGTGGCCTGGTGCGAGGGGCTGATGTTCTCGTGCGCCGCGGGGTCGTACCACCGCTCCGTACCGACGGAGGAGGAACTGCGTACCGGCTTCGCCGAACTGCTGCGCGGGATGCTGGGATCCGCGTGGCCGTTGCGCTGACCGGCGTCACTCGTGCGGGCCAATCACGGCTTCCCGGCTCACCTGATACCGGTTCCGTACCGCAGAGTTGATCAGGTGCAACGAACCAGAATCACCGTGAAGCTCCTGGTCGGCCTGGCGGTCACGACGCTGTCCGGCTGTGTGTCCGTGACCCCGCAGCCGGATGTGCCGCCCCGGCCCCGGAACGGCAGCCCCGCCCAGGACCTGGCGCCACAGATCGCGCGTCCACCGGTCCACGACAGCCTGGAAGCCGTTCCGGTCCCCGCGCCGTCCGCCGCCGCGCCCACGCCGGCGGGCGCACCCCCGGCCACCGGCCGCGCCGCGGCCCGCGCGCCACGGCAACGGAACCACCCCGGGACGGCCCGGCCCCGGCCGCGTCACGCCCCGCCCGCCGTGACCGCCCCCGTCCCGGCCCTGCCGGCCACCGTCACCGGAGCGGACGTCTGCACGCTGGGACGGGGGTACGGGCACTGGCCGGCGGGCAGCCCGCAGTCCCGGATCTGCGAGAACGCCTACGGCCGCTGAGCCCGGTACGACGGAGACGAGCGGTCGTCCGGCACCGGCAGAGCAATCGCTGAGCCCGGCACGACGGACACAAACCGACGTCCGATACCGGAACCCCACTCTCCCGGTTCCGGGCGAGTGAGCGGTGGCCCGGCCGCCCCGGCCGGGCCACCGCTCACATCTCCCGCAGCCTCAGCTCCAGCCGCACGATCGCCTCCCGGACCCCTCCCCCGTATCCGTCGTCCGATCCGTCCGCCGCGAGCACGTCGGAGGCGGCGTGCGCCCGGTCCAGGTGGATCCGGGCCGCCTCGGGGCGCTGGAGCTTCACATAGTCCGCCGCGAGATTGAGATGGAGCGAGGGATAGAACGCCCGCACCGCGAGCGAGTCGGAGTGCTGCGCCGCCCGCTCGTCGGTCAGGCGGTAGGCCGCGGTCAACGCCCGTAGGTCCCACGCAAGTTCATCACCGGGGTCGTCCTGGGTGTCGGCCATGTAGTGGGCGAGGGTGCACCGGTGCAGGGCGTCACCGTCCTCGCCGATCTCCGACCAGAGGTCGCCGAAACGATTGCGGGCCTCCTCCCGGTCACCGCCGTGCAGGAGCATGACGGCCTGGCCGATCCTGGTCATGACGGCGTCCTTGGACGCCTCCCGCTGCTCCGTCACTGCGGCCTCCCTGTCCCTGTCCACCCGTTCCCGACCGACCGTTCCCGATCGACGCTAGCCGCAGCCGCGGCCAATCCCGCTGAGGCTCGGGCGGGCGTCCGGGCCTGTCCACCGGGCGCCCGCCACCGGCCCCGGCCCGGACCGCGGCGTCAGCCCAGGTCGGGAATGCGCCAGTCGATGGCCTCGTGCCCCTGCGCCGCCACCGCCTCGTTGATCTGCGTGAACGGACGGGAGCCGAAGAACTTCTTGGCGGAGAGCGGTGAAGGGTGCGCGCCCTTCACCACCGCGTGGCGCTCCTCGTCGATCAGCGGGAGCTTCTTCTGGGCGTAGTTGCCCCAGAGCACGAAGACGGCCGGATCGGGCCGCGAGGCGACCGCGCGGATCACCGCGTCGGTGAACTTCTCCCAGCCCTTGCCCTTGTGCGAGTTGGCCTCGCCCGCGCGCACCGTCAGCACGGCGTTGAGCAGCAGGACGCCCTGCTGGGCCCAGGGCATCAGATACCCGTTGTTCGGGACGGGCAGACCGAGCTCGTCGTTCATCTCCTTGTAGATGTTCCGCAGGGAGGGCGGCGTCTTCACACCCGGCCGCACGGAGAAGCACAGGCCGTGCCCCTGCCCCTCTCCGTGGTACGGGTCCTGGCCGAGGACGAGGACCTTCACCTTGTCGTAGGGCGTGGCCTCCAGCGCGGCGAACACCTGGTCGCGCGGCGGATAGACCGGCCCCTTGGCCCGCTCCTCCTCGACGAACTCGGTGAGCTCCTTGAAGTAGGGCTTCTGCAGCTCTTCGCCGAGGACGCCGCGCCAGGACTCGGGCAGCAGGTCGGTGTCGGTCACGTCAACAACCTCCGGTAGGTAAGACCGACCGGCAATTGGGGGGCGGCACCGCGGGGCTGGGCGCGCACACCTGCGGCGTGTCGTCAATCACCATGGCTCCGCCATGCCTCATTCCTCCGCCTTGCAGTTGCACGCACCCAGCCCAGCTCCTTCCCCCACCCCCCGATTGCCGGTCGGTCCAATACGTTCTTCACCCGAGAACCTACCGGGGGCCACTGACAACGGACCTCGCGAGTTCTGCCGGGGCCTACCAGCTGGCCTTGCGGTACAGCTCCCACATCTGCATGACCGTCTGCGGGTCCAGGGCGCGCTCGCCGCCGCCGATGTCGTCGCCCGAAGCGACGTACAGCTTGCCCTGCCACAGCGGCAGCAGCCGCACGTCGTCGACCAGGATCTGCTGGGCCCGTTCGACCTGCTTGCTGACCGCTCCCCGGTCACTCTCCTTGCGGGTCTGCGGCAGCAGCTGCTCGGTGATCTCACGCTTCAGGTAGGGCGTCCCGGTGATGCTGTCCTCGCCCACGAAGGGGGCGATGAAGTTGTCCGGGTCCGGGAAGTCCGGGAACCAGCCGCGGCCGAAGACGGGGTACCGGCCCTTGGTGAAGCCCTCCTGAAACTCCTTCCAGGGCTTGCTCTTCAGCGTGACCCGGAACAGTCCGGACTCTTCCAGCTGACGCTTCAGCTCGTCGAACTCGGGGGCCGTGGACGAGCCGTACCGGTCGGTCGTGAACCAGAACGTCATCGCGACGGGTTTGGTGATGCCCGCCTTGACGAGGATCTGCTTCGCCTTGGCCTTGTCGGGGTCGCCGTAGACGTCGAAGAAGCTGGTGGTGTGTCCGGCGATGCCCTTGGGGACCATGGAATACAGCGGCTCGGCCGTGCCCTGGTAGACCTTGGCGACCAGGGCGTCACGGTCGACGAGCTGGGCGATGGCCCGCCGCACGGCCACGTTCCCGGCTGCCGGGTCCTCGGGGTTGAAGACCAGGAACCGGATGTCCGCGCCAACGGTCTCCACAATCTGCAGATCGCTGTTCTTGTCCTTGTTGTCTTCCAGATTGACGACCTCCTCGGCGGTGAGGCCGCGATAGATCGCGTCAATCTCGTTCTTCTTCAACGCACTGACCACCGGGGCGGATTCCTTGAAGTACCGGATGGTCACAGCGTCGTTCTTGCGGTTGGCGAACCCCTTGTAGTCCGGATTCTTCACCAGTTCGGCCCGGTTCCCCGGCTTGTAGGCACGCAGGAGGTAGGGGCCGGATCCGGTGACCTTCCCGTCGTTGCGGATCTTGTGCTCCGCATAGTCGCTGGGCGCCACCAGCGACATCGCGGGCGTGGCGAGAATGAAGGGGAACGTGGCGTCCGGCTTGTTGAGATGGAAGACGACCAAGTCGTCGCCCTTGGTCTCGATCCGGTCCAGCGAGCCGAGCATGCCGGCGGGGCCGCCCTTGACCTTGATGGCCGAGATCCGGTCGATGGAGTACTTCACGGCCTCGGCGTCGAGATTGTCGCCGTTGGAGAACTTCAGGCCCTTGCGGAGTTTGCACCGATAGGCCGTGCTGGTCGTGTCGGTGAACTTGCACCATTCCGCGGCATCGGGCTCGGGGCTGGTGCTGCCGGTGGGAAAACTCACCAGGGTCTGGAAGACATTCCGCATCAATTCCCAGGAGTTGTCCCACGCCGCCGCCGGATCGAGGGTGGAGGGCTCACTGGTCGTCCCGACGACTATCTTCTGCTCCACATTCGAGCCGCTGTCGGAAAGGAGTCCGCAGCCGGCCAGCATGGAAAGGGAAGCAAGGACTGCAGCGGCCTGCAAACTGGCCCGGTAGAACACGTGAACGCTCCTCGATCAGCCATGGGTCGGCAGACCATACCGCAGTGCCCCGTCGGGTCAATCCGCGGGCCCGACAGGGCACTTGAGTCAATAAGGACCAAACCCGCTCAGGCTGTGCTCAGCCCACGCCCGCATTGAGGAATATTCCGCCGTCGACCACCAGGGTCTGTCCCGTGATCCAGTCGCTCTGGCTCGACGTGAGGAACGCGGCGGCACCGCCGATGTCCTCGGGGACCCCCAGCCGGCCCAGCGGATAGGCCGCGGCGGCCTCGGCCTCCCGACCCTCGTACAGTGCCCGGGCGAACTTCGTCCTCACCACCGCGGGGGCGATCGCGTTGACCCGGACGACCGGTGCGAACTCGTGCGCCAGCTGGAGGGTCAGGTTCACCATGGCGGCCTTGCTCATGCCGTACGCGCCGACGAACGGCGAGGCGGACATTCCGGCGACCGAGGCGATGTTGACGATCGCCCCGCCGTTCTCCTTCTGCCAGGTCTTCCAGGTCTGCTGGGCGAAGCCGAGCGCCGAGATCACATTCGTCTCGAAGACCTTGCGGGCGACGTTGAGGTCGAGGTCCGCCATCGGGCCGAAGACCGGATTCGTACCGGCGTTGTTGACCAGGAAGTCGACCCGCCCGAACGCCTCCATGGTGCGCTCGACCGCCGCCGCCCGGTGTGCCTCGTCGTGCGCCTTGCCCACCACACCGATCGCCCGGTCGGAGCCGAGCCGCTCGACGGCCGCCTTGAGGGCGTCCTCGCCACGCCCGGTGATGCACACCCGGTCGCCGCGGGCCACGAGCGCCTCGGCGATGCCGTAGCCGATGCCCCGGCTCGCGCCCGTGATCAGCGCGACCTTCCCGCTGTCCTGCACATTCATGATGTCCATAACCCTTCGGGTCAGTTGAGCGGTCCGCCGGCGACGTACATGACCTGGCCGGAGACGAAGCCGGCCTCGTCGCCCGTGAAGAAGGCGATGGCGTTGGCGATGTCCTCGGGCCGGCCGACGCGCTGCACCGGGATCTGGGTGGCGGCGGCCGCCTGGAACTCCTCGAAGCCCATGCCGATCCGGGCCGCGGTCTGCGCGGTCATCTCGGTGACGATGAAGCCGGGGGCGACGGCGTTGGCGGTGATGCCGAACTTGCCGAGCTCCTTGGCGAGGGTTTTCGTGAAGCCCTGCAGCCCGGCCTTGACAGCGGAGTAGTTGGCCTGGCCGCGGTTACCGAGCGCCGAGGAGGAGGAGAGCGAGACGATACGGCCGAACTTGGCGTCCACCATGTGCTTCTGGACGGCCTTGGCCATCAGGAACGCGCCCTTGAGGTGCACGTTCATCACGGTGTCCCAGTCGGACTCGGTCATCTTGAAGAGCAGGTTGTCGCGGAGCACGCCCGCGTTGTTGACGAGGATCGTCGGCGCGCCGAGCTCGGCGGCGACCCGCGCGACCGCGGCTTCCACCTGGGCGCTGTCCGACACATCGCAGCCGACGGCGAGGGCGGTCCCCCCGGCGGCGGTGATCTTCTCGACAGTGTCCTTGCAGGCCGCCTCGTCGAGGTCGAGTACGGCGACGGCGCGGCCCTCGGCCGCCAGGCGTACCGCGGTGGCGGCGCCAATGCCCCGCGCCGCTCCGGTCACGATGGCGACGCGCTGCTCGGTGGTGGACATGCTTGGTTCTCCTCGCCCTTGGATCGCGGCTCAGCGGACGTCGGGGCGCTCCCGGCACAGATGCCTTCGCGTGCGCGGAACCACCCCGATAACTGAGCAACCGCTTAGTACCTTCAGCAGACGAGACGCTAGAAGCCCTTGCACCCGGTGTCAACGGCCCACGGCCACAGGGGCGCATGTCACACCCGGCGGCGCCGCTGCCGCGAGGGTCACGGGCGGCGCGCGGGGACGGAGAATCAGCGCACCAGCAGATCGAGCAGCCGCTCGACCTCGGCTTCCGGGTCGTTCGTGAGGCCGCTGTGCACGGGGCTCGGCTGGACGACGGTGGAACGCGGGGCGATCAGCCAGCGGAAGCGGCGGCCCGCGTCGTCCCGGGCCGCCTGGCCCGCGTCCGCACCACCGCGGCAGACACCCTCGACGGCGCGCAGAGCGGCCCGTACACCGACCACGTCGGCGGTCGGGTCCAGGGCCTTCAGCTTGGTCTCGTCGAGATGGGTACGGGCGGCGACGAAACCCCGCGCGCGGCAGTAGACGACTACGCCCGCGTTGAAGAACTCGCCGCGCTGCACGCGCGGCACCACGCGCAGCAGCGCGTACTCGAAGACATCGCGCTCGCTCACCGCTGGCCGTCCTTGTCGTTCTTCTTCTTGGTGGGGTGGGGCCACGGGGTGAGGTGTTCGGTGAGCCAGCCGGGTGCCTGGGACGGCTTGGGCTCGGTGGGGCCCTCCAGCGTGATCCGCTCATGAATCGTCGCGGCGCGCGGAAGCAGCGCCTCCACATAGGCGCGGCGCAACTCGTCCGTGGAGCCGAAGCCGGGCTCGTCCACCAGCCATTCGTCGGGGACGTCGGCCGTGACCTCGGTGAGCAGTTCCTCGGTGACCAGCGGGGCGAGTTCGGCGGCGGCCGCCGCGATATCGGGGGCGAACGGGGCGAGTGCGTGGTCCGAGGCGTTGTAGGGCTTGGCCGCGGACGTCTGGGCGCCGGGCCAGTTGTGGTGCCAGATCATGGTGGCACCGTGGTCGATGAGCCACAGGTCGCCGTGCCAGATCAACATGTTCGGATTGCGCCAGGACCGGTCGACGTTGTTGATCAGCGCGTCGAACCAGACGACCCGGCCGGCTTCCCTGGAGTCCACCTGATAGGCGAGCGAGTCGAAGCCGATCGACCCGGGCAGGAAATCCATCCCGAGATTGAGTCCGCCGCTCGCCTTCAGGAGTTCCTGCACCTCCTGGTCGGGCTCGGCGAGCCCGATGACCGGGTCGAGCTGGATCTGTACGAGGTCGGGGACGCGGAGGCCGAGCCTGCGGCCGAGCTGTCCGCAGATGACCTCCGCAACCAGCGTCTTGCGACCCTGTCCGGCCCCGGTGAATTTCATGACGTACGTGCCCAGGTCGTCGGCCTCGACGATCCCGGGCAGTGATCCGCCCTCCCGCAGGGGCGTGACATAGCGAGTCGCGGTGACTTCTGTCAGCATTTCCCCAGGCTATACGGCGCCGCTACCTGGAGATCCACGGACCAGGGGCAGGGCCATAGAGCCGTTCTGGGACGACCGCCCCGGCGGCGCCGACGCGGCGGGCACGATGATCTCCGCCGAGCACCTGGTGGACGCCGTCGTGTGGGCGGTCTCCCAGCCACGCGGCGTGGGCGTGAACACGCCGGTGGTCCGGCCGATCGGCCAGCCGAACCGACCTCGCCGTTTCAGTTGCTGCTGCCGAGTAGCTGGGCGTGGGTGTTTGGGACGGTGCTGGTTGGTGGGCATGGTGAGGGCCCGGCGCGGTGGTCGGGTCCTCCAAAGTTCCAAGGCGGCCCGCTCCTCGGCCGGTACCTTCCCACACCGCGAATCCCACAGGCGCGGTCTCGTCTGGAGCTTCCGTACCGTCGGCCAGGGCTACGGCCACGGCCTCGACACCCTTGCGCGCAGCTACGGAGTCGATGTGGCCGACCGAGGCCGTCGGGTCGGACGACGGACGGAAGGGCCAGGCGGCAGAACGAAACGTCGGACGGCGGACGGGGGCGTCATCCGACGGGTCTCGCTACCAGCCGGCCTTTACCCCGTTGTAGGCCTTACGGCAGTCGGCGTTGGTGGCCTCCACGGCGAGCTTCTGCATGGCGTTCTGCCAGACCTTCTTGGCCACCTTCTCCAACTCCCTCGTTTCGGCGGGGACGTTCGGGGCGTACTTCTTGATCGTCCCGATGGCGGAGGTGGTGAACTTGTTGCACGCGGGTCCGGCGGCGTTCCGGTAGCGGGTGTCCAGGTCCGTGGCCACCGCCTGGCCGTTCTTGGTGGCCCAGTTGTTCCAGGCCGCGCACGCCTTCTCGGTGAAGGCCTGCTGGTCGGCCTCACTCAGGTTCCCGACCTCGTTCAGCATGGCGTTCTGGACCTTGTCGGGGACCGTGAAGTCCGCGACGGGGAACTTGTCGAGGGTGGTGAGCAGCGCTTCCTGACACGCGGGCGGCAGCGGAGCCGCCTGCGCGGAGGTGGGGAAGGCCAGGGCGGAGGCGGACAGGAGGGCCGCGGTGAGGAGCGTGCTCCGGACGGTGCGCGAAAGGGTCATGGGGGTGGTGCTCCTTATGTGAAGAATGTGGTGGTCGGGCGAAGAATCAACGCCCAGTTGCAGAACGATCTCCGGCTCCCACAGGTCACGGCAGCTGTCGGACCGAACGGCCGGTGGCCCGCCGGTCAGGTGGGTCGTACGCGCTGTGCGGCTGCGCCGGGCTCCGGCGTGTGCGCGGGCGCGCCCGCGTTCACGCCGGGCCCGGAGTGGTCCGGGGTGCGTCGCTTCCGTTCCGGTGGGAGTGCGTCGCGGGTACGTCGGCGGAAGACCATGAACCCGGCCAGCGCCGCCCCCAGGAGCCAGAGCAACTGGATCGCGAGGCCCTGGGCCACCGGCGCGGTGGAGAAGGCAGCGGACATGCTGGCCTGCACGGCTCCGTACGACGGCAGGAAGCGCACGACGGCGCTGTCCGACCCGGAACTCGACAGGGGGTTCTGCAGGGCGACGTCGATGATGCTGATCATCAGGATGGCGAACATGCCCTCCACCTCACGGCGGAGCACCGAGCCGAAGACCACTCCGAGCGTGCCGTAGGTCAGGGCGGCGCAGAACAGCGCGGCAGCGAGCATGAGGGGCTGTCGGGGGGACCAGGCGAAGCCGGCGGCGGCCGTGGCGTATGCCGCGACGGCGGCGCAGACCAGAGTGAGCGCGGAGAGCTTGGCGAGGACCAGGTGGTGACGCGGGTACCCCGCCATGGCCAGGCGCCGGTCGAAGGCACCGCCCGTGAAGGTGGCGGCGAACATCATGAACCCGGCGATCAGGGTGACCGCGTTCAGCGCGCCGGTGATCTGTGTGAGGTGATTGCCGGGCGGGGTCAGGACCTCGCCCGTGGCCCGCAGCCGGAATGGCGCCGGCCGGTCGGGAATGGTCAGGTAGGCCAGGGCGATCCACACGGGGATGTACAGCACCACCAGCAGCATCGCGAACCGGTTGCGGGCGTGACCGATCAGCGCGTACCGGGAGGCTGTGGTGAACAGGGACCAGTGCCGCCTCATGCCGCCGCCTCCGAGCACCGGTCCTGGAGGTGGAGGCGCCCGTCCTCCAGGACCCACAGCTGGTCCAGGCGCTCGATGTCGTACGCCAGGTGCGAGACGACCAGCACCGAGCGTCCGGCGTCGCGCAGCCTTGTCGCCAGCTCCCAGAAGCGCAGGTACGTCTCCCAGTCGAAGCCCTGGTAGGGCTCGTCAAGCAGCAGTACGTCCGGGTCGTGCATGAGCGCGAGGGTCAGGTTCAGCTTCTGCCGTGAGCCGCCGCTGAGCAGACCCGCGCGCTGGTCGAGGTACTCGGTGAAGGCCAGGGTCTCCATCACTTCCTCGGCTCGCCGCAGGTCCGCCAGCCCGAAGGCGTGCCGGAAGAAGTCCAGGTGCTGGCGGACGGTGAAGGAGTCGTCCAGGACCACGGACTGCGGGCAGTAGCCGAACCTGCCGCCGTGGTGCACCGAGCCCCGGTCCGGCCGGAGTTCACCGGCGAGGATCCTCAGCAACGTCGTCTTGCCGGCGCCGTTCTCCCCGACGATCCCGGCGAGGACCCCGGGCCGCAACCGGAGGTCGACGCCCCGTAGAACGGCGTGCTGCCGGTAGGAGTGGTGCACCTCTGTGACGTCCATCGCGCTGCTCCGTCGTGCCAGGTCTTCCGGATTGCCACGGAAGCGGTACGCGTCTTCCGATGGGCGGCGGAACCGGTCCGCCCGTGCCCAACGAGCAGGCAGCGCAACGGAAACGGCGCCAGGAGCGGTTCCGTTCCACGGCGTCAATCCGGCGCACACCGCGTCACACGTGCGGCGCCTTTGCCGACGGAAACAGGTTTCGAGGCGACCGGGGCGGCTAGTGCCGCGACCGGCAATGTTTGCCCGGAAGGAGCGTCGTTCAGTGCGTGCGATCGCAAGGCGGCCGGAAGTCCTTGGATGGGGTCTCCCCTGCTCGAACGAAGTTGAGAGCTTGGGGAAGGAGCTACCAGGGCTTTTGGCCAACGCGGAAGGGGGTCCCCCCTGGCCCTCAAGGCCTTGGGGGAGTGCGTGCTGGGCGGCGCGACGGGGCAAAGCTTGCCGGGAGGGGCACTAGCGGCTGCCTTGTGAGGAGCCCCTTCCTCTGCGCCGTCTCGCCTCATTCTCACGTCAGTTGGAGCCCGGACGCGTCGAGCGGAGGGTGTACACCTCCCGCCCTCTCATGCGGCCCGCGCCGCGTCCGGTGAGCCTCGGCACGCCACGCCTCCCTCACCGGCACCTACTTCCCCGCGGCCGTGCCACAGCCGGCCCTCGGTGAGGCACGGTTGGACGGCGCGCTCGGGCTGGGCGCTCCCCTGCCCGGTCAGCTCTGCCATCTGACGCTGCTCAGGTACCGGGCCGAGTGCACGCTCTCCGTCGTCCACGACACGGCCTTCGCCCACGGCGCGGACCTCCCGGGGCTGTGGCTGACGGCCCCGGCAGAACTCGCAGCGGTGGTCTGACACAGACTGCTCGGCCCGGGACCGCACCCGAACGATCGGTACGGCCCCCGGCGCCTCCGCGTTCACACCGGCGCAGAGGTTCCCTCCAGTTCACCCACGGCCTGCTCCCACAGTTCCGGAAGCAGTTCCCCGAGCGGAAGGGCGCGGTCAGCAACGAAGGACGACTCGGTCCAGTTGCCGAAGAACGACAGGCCCACTCCGAAGAGGTGCCCGGGCACGAGCAGGGGGAGCAGGGCGACGCCCGTCACCCGGCTCTCCCCCAGACTTCCCTTGTCGGCGACCGGCATGGACGTGGCCATGACGTCGGTGACGCGTGGGGAGAGCATCCTTCGCAGGTACCACTCGGTCGGGCGGTCCGGCATGTAGTGGACCATGTCCTGAATGGCCTGCCGCCAGGTCTCGCCCCGCAGTCTCCGGGTCGTGGCCATGATGTGTTCCAGTCGCCGCAGGGGCGAGTCGCCGTCCCGGGATCCAATCCCGCGTTCCGGGGCGGTCCGCACGGGCAGCTCCAGCGGCAGGGCGAAACAGCGGTTGCCCCAGGTCTGTTCCTCGTCCGGGCGGCGTGCGTCAACGGGCAACAACGCCGTCACCCGAGGAAGCGGTACGCCGGACCGGGCCGACCAGGCCGACAACGCCCCGGCGAGCGCGGCCAGATGGACGTCGTGGGCCGATCCGCCATGTGCCGCAGCGATCCGGCGGAGGGTGTCCGCCGGCACACGGCCCCGCCACAGCCGCCGCTCTCCCGTGGGGACGAAGGGGACGGCCGGACGGTGGCCGCGAACGGCGAGGGAGCCGGCCAGGAACATCGTGGTCAGCCCGACTGCGGTGCCCACCCGTCGGGGCAGACCGGCCAGGCGGCCCTTCCTCGGCACCGGGCGGGCCGAGGGCTCCCCCTCGCCCAGCATGGCCCGGAAAGTCATCGCGGCGGCCGAACCGTCCTGGCAGGCGTGGTGGAAGCGGTAGCACACGGCGTACTCGTCGGGCACATGGCCGTGGACCAGCCAGATCCCCCAGTAGGTGCCGGGCGCGAACGGCGCGTCGAGCGCGGTGTGCAGGGCGGCGTCCCACCCTGCGGGGCCCTCTGCGACCGCCTCGTGGACGTGCCGGTCGACGGTGAAGTCCGCGTCCGGCCGCCACCGGGGGCGCCGTGAGCCGCCCTCGACCCGGCTCTTGAGCAGCGGCAGCCGGCCCAGGCGTGAGCCCACGTACGCGCGGAAGTCCGTCAGGCTCGGGGGCGGACCGCTCAGGTACGCGACACCGCCTGCGTCCCAGCGGACGTCGGGGTGGCGACGCTCCATGCCGAGGAAGGCGCGGTCGACCGAGTGGGCGGGGTGGCTGGGGAGGGGAACGGACCGGGCTGACGGATCGGACACGGGCATCGGGGAACTCCAGTTCGTGCCAAGAGACAGACAGGCGGGGCGAGGCCGGGCGCTCGGCCACCCCGACCGACCGGGACGGACCATGGCTCGGAAGGGCCGCCGCCCCGCGCCTGTCCGCAGCGACGCCGAACGCGTCTCCTCGGCCTGAATAAGTACGGTTTATATCCGGCAGCGGTGAACGGCCGTACTCGCCCGCACCCCCCGAAGTACGCGCTCCCCGACCGCCCCGCCGGGCTCGACGCCCGTCACCGCACGCCTGCGGCGACACGGAGCCGCCCGGGACCGCCTGCCGGCCTCCGCCCGCGAGATCACCCGAAAGGGGGACGGTCCTCCGGGTGGCCCGCTCGGTCCCGGCTGCTTCCGTTGCGTCCGTGCGGCCGGGCACCCCGGCTCGCGACGGGAGCTACGACGAGCCGTCCGGGACACACACGGACCGTGGCGTGGGTACTTCATTCGGGTGAGCCGACCGGATCGGGTGCTCCATCACCGTCCGCCGTCTGACACTGTGTGCCGAGCGCCAGTGGTCATCAAGCCTGTGAGAGGCCCGAGCAGCCCCGGGCGGGGCCGGACGAACCGGGGGACCGGCGGACGCCCGTTGCACCGGGTCGGCCGGACGAGTTCAGGCCGCGCACGCCACGACCGCCGGTCTCATGCCGCGCCGTGGGACGCCGGATACATCTCGCCTCCCCTGCCGCCGCAACGGCCCCGGCGTTCACCGCCCCCGCACGCGGCAGTGGTCCTGTCCCCTTCGGAGCCCTTGGAGCCAAGGTCATGCACGTCGCCCTCACCGGCGCCACCGGATTCCTCGGACTGCGCCTGCTGCGCCGTCTGCTCGACACGCACCGGTCGGTGACGGTCCTGGTCCACGCGGGGTCGGGTGACGCGCTGCACCGCATCACCCGGTTCTTCGCACGGACCGGCGTGCCCGAGCCGTTCATCGCCGAACTCCCCGACCGGCTGCGGGTCGTGGAGACCGAGTTGGAGCAACCCGGGCTGGGGCTGTCCAGGCGCGCGTTCCAGGAGTTGGCCGACGGTCTCGGCGCGATCTGGCACAGCGCGGGCAGCATCAATCTGGAGGGGGACCTTCCCGAGCTGCGCCGCATCAACGTCGAAGGAACCCGGCATGTACTGGAGTTGGCCACCGCCGGACGCGAGAGACCCGTGGTCCACCACGTGAGTACCGCTTTCGTCGCCGGAAGCCGGCGTGAGGGGGTGGCGTACGAGGACGAGCTGGACGACGCGTACGGCTTCGAGAACGCCTACGAACGCTCCAAGTACGAGGCGGAGGTGTTGATCCACGCGTGGTCGCGGGAGCACCGCCGCCCGGTCGTGGTGCTGCGGCCGAGCATCCTCGTCACGGACCTGCCGCCGCACCCGGAACTGCCCTCGCATCCGCTTCAGGTCATCGAGCGGATCCTGCGCGACGCGCGACGCACCGCCGGCCCCGGAAGCCCGGGCCACGGCGGCGACGGACCCGACGACCCCCACGGCACCGACCCGGGCGGCCGTCCCCGCGTCCGGTTGGTGGGTCATCCGCACGGCCGGCTGAACCTGATGCCGGTGGAGCACGCGGCCGAGGTCATGGTGCGGCTGGCCGGCCGGACGCCCTCGGGCGGAGTCGACACGTACCACGTCGTCCACGACCGCGACGTGCCCGTGCTGACGATCGCAACCCTGCTGGAACGGCTGGTCGAGTTGTCGATCGACCTGGTCACCACGGAGCCGGACGACCCGTCGGCGCTGGAGGCCCTGGTGGACTTCTACCCGGGTCTGACGGCCTATCTGACCCACCGACGGCGCTTCGACGACACCCGGGTCCGGGCCCTGTTCGGGTCGTCGGCGGCCTCCGACCGAGTGGACCTCGACTACCTGTGGTCCGGCCTGGTCCCGAGGGACCGGGTTCCCACCGGGCCGTCGCCCACCGCCGCCTTCCCGTCCGCCCGCTACGCCTGACCCGCACACCTCCTCTCCCGCTGGAGCCCCTCCGTGTCCGTGCTCTCCGCTCCCGTCGCCCCCGTCGCGTCCCCGCCGGTCTTCTCCCCCGAGGAGATCGCCGCCCGGGCCCGACAGATCCGGGAACCCGTACACATCGTCAGCGGGCCGAGCGGCCGTGAACTGGGGCTCGCGGCTGGTCCCGTACCCGACGGCCGGGTGCTCGGGACGCTGCCGCCGCTGTACCCCGAGTGGCTCGGCGGGCGCACCTTCTGCGAGGCGCACGGTGTCCGTTTCCCTTATGTGGCGGGCGAGATGGCGAACGGCATCGCGACCACCCGGATGGTGTCCGCGATGGCCCGGGCGGAGATGCTGGGGTTCTTCGGCGCCGGCGGCCTGGCGTATGCCGATGTGGAGCGGGCCGTGCACGCGCTGGCCGGGGAGCTGCGGTCCCGTTCGAACTGGGGCGTGAACCTCATCCACTCACCGGCCGAACCCGCGCTGGAGTTCCGCGTCGCCGAGCTGCTGCTGCGCTGCGGTGTGCCCCGCATCTCGGCGTCGGCGTTCATGGAGCTCACACCGGCCGTCGTGCTGTGCTCGGCCCGGGGACTGCGCCGCGGCGCCGACGGCGGAATCGTCCGGCGCACGCGGATGCTCGCCAAGGTCTCCCGGCCCGAGGTGGCCGAGAGGTTCCTCTCGCCCGCCCCGGCCGCGCTGCTGGACCGGCTCGTCGTCCAGGGGAAGCTGACCCCGCAGGAGGCGGGCCTGGCGGCCCTGGTGCCGGTGGCCGAGGACATCACCGTGGAGGCCGACAGCGGAGGTCACACCGACAACCGGCCGTTGTCGGCCCTGCTGCCGAGGATCGCCCTGCTGCGCGACGCGCTGTGCCGGCGATTCGGCTACCGCCGGCCGGTCAGGATCGGCGCGGCCGGCGGGCTGGGCACGCCGGCCGCGGTGGCCGCAGCCTTCGCCCTCGGCGCGTCGTACGTGGTCGTCGGATCGGTCAACCAGACCGCGACCGAGGCGGGCCTGTCCGAAGAGGCCAAGTCGATGCTCTGCGAGGCGGATGTCGCCGATGTGGCCATGGCACCGGCGGCGGACATGTTCGAGCTGGGTGTCACGCTGCAAGTACTCTCCCGCGGGACGATGTTCGCCCAGCGGGCCGCCAGGCTCCACGCTGCCTACCGGGCGCACGGTTCGCTGGAGGAGATCCCACCCGCGGTGCGCGCCGCGATCGAACGGGACGTGCTGCGCGCCTCGTTCGACGAGGTCTGGCAGCACACGCGCGCGTTCTGGGAGCGGCGCGATCCCTCGGAGATCACGCGTGCGGAGGCCGATCCGAAGCACCGTATGGCGCTGGTCTTCCGCTGGTACCTGGGCAGTTCCAGTCGGTGGGCGATCACCGGCGAGGCGGCCCGGCGTACCGACTACCAGATCTGGTGCGGGCCTGCGACGGGCGCGTTCAACCGCTGGGTGGCGGGGACGTTCCTGGCCGAACCGGCGAACCGGTCCGTGGTGCAGATCGCGCTCAACCTTCTCGAAGGCGCCGCGGTGCTCACCCGCGCCCATCAACTGCGCACCTATGGAGTTCCATTGACGTCCGAGGCATTCACCTACACCCCGCGCGGGCTGGCATGAGCGGCTCCGGCGCCACGGAGGCGTCAGCAGCAGCCGTCCGGCCCAGAGGAGACAGCGTGTCCGCCCGCCCCCGTGGGCAAGTGCCCATCGCCGTGGTCGGTGTCGGCGCCCTGGTGCCCGGCGCGACGGACGCGGCAGGCTACTGGCGGATCCTGACCGGCGGCCGGGACCTGATCACCGAGGTGCCCGCCTCCCGCTGGCTGGTGGCGGACCACTACGACCCCGACCCGGCCGCACCCGACAAGACGTACGCCCGCCGCGGCGCCTTCCTGCCGGAGGTGGACTTCGACCCGTTGGCGTACGGTGTGCCGCCCGCCAACCTGTCGGCGACGGACACCTCCCAACTGCTCGCCCTGATGGTCGCCGATCAAGTGCTGACCGACGCCGGCGGTCTGTCGGGCATGGACCGGGACCGGGTCGGCGTCGTCCTCGGGACGGCCTCCCTGGAGCTGCTCCCCCACATGTACGGGCGCGCACATCGCCCGGTGTGGCTGAAGGCGCTGCGGGAGAGCGGTCTCGCCGAGGCCGAGGCGCAGGCCGTGTGCAACCGCATCTCGGCGCACTTCAGCCCGTGGCAGGAGTCGACCTTCCCCGGCCTGCTCGGCAATGTCGTCGCGGGCCGGATCGCCAACCGGTTCGACCTGCACGGCACCAACCACACCACCGACGCCGCCTGTGCCAGCTCCCTGGCGGCACTGTCCACGGCGGTCGGTGAGCTGACGCTCGGGCGGACCGACCTGGTGATCAGCGGCGGTGTGGACACCGGGAACGACATCGGCATGTTCCTGTGCTTCTCCAAGACGCCCGCGCTCTCCCGCACCGGTGACTGCCGTCCGTTCTCGGATGCGGCGGACGGCACCATGCTCGGCGAAGCAGTCGTCATGTACGCACTGAAGCGGCTGTCCGACGCGGAGCGGGACGGCGACCGCATCCACGCGGTGATCCGGGGCATCGGCACCTCGTCCGACGGCAGGAGTACGGCGATCTACGCGCCGCTTCCCGAGGGTCAGGCACGGGCTCTGCGACGCGCCTACGAGGAGGCGGGCTACGGTCCGCAGACCGTGGAGCTGGTCGAGGCCCACGGGACCGGCACGAAGGCCGGGGACACCGCCGAACTGACGGCGCTGCGAGAGGTGTTCCAGGCGTCGGGACGTGCGGACGGGCAGTGGTGCGCAATCGGCTCGGTCAAGTCGCAGATCGGCCACACCAAGTGCGCGGCGGGCGCGGCGGGGCTGCTCAAGGCGGTCATGGCCCTGCACCACAAGGTGCTGCCGCCGACCATCAAGGTCGACCGGCCGATGCCGGCGGCCGCCGCCCCGGGCGGCCCGTTCTACGTCAACACCGAGGCCCGGCCGTGGGTGCGGTCCGCCGGCCATCCGCGCCGGGCGTCGGTGTCGAGCTTCGGCTTCGGGGGCAGCAACTTCCACGTCACGCTGGAGGAGTACGTGCCCTCGGGCACCCTGGCCCGGGTGCCGCCGCGCCATCGCTCCGCACCGAGCGAACTCGTCCTGTTCAGCGGCGCGTCGCCGTCCGACCTGGTGCCGCCGGAATCGTACGGCGACCGTTCGCTGGCCGCGCTCGCCCGGGAGAGCCACAGCGCGTTCTCGCCCACCGATCCGGTGCGGCTGGCCGTCGTCGCCACGGACACCGAGGATCTCAGGGAGAAGTACGCGCAGGCGCTCACGCTGATCCGGCAACGGCCCGGCACGGCGTTCTCGACACCGAACGGTGTCCGGTACGCCTTCGGAGATCCCGTGCCCGGCCGTCTCGCGTTCCTGTTTCCGGGGCAGGGATCCCAGTACGTCGGGATGGGCGCCGGCCTCGCGATGCTGTCACCGGCCGCCCAGGCCGTGTGGGACCGGCTGGGCGGCACCAGGTTCGACGGGCGGCCCCTGCACCGGTTGGTGTTCCCGCCGCCCGCCTTCGCCGACGAGGAACGCGCGGCCCAGGCTGCGCGTCTGGCCGCCACCGAGTGGGCGCAGCCCGCGCTCGCGGTGCACTCGCTCGCCTTGCTGGCCGTACTGCGGGGTCTGGGCCTGCAACCAGACTGCGTGGCGGGCCACAGTTTCGGCGAGCTGGTGGCGCTGCACTGCGCGGGCGCCCTGGACGCCGATGCGCTGGTCGGTCTGGCCCGCAGGCGCGGTGAGCTGATGCGGGACGCGGCCGGCGTTCCGGGCGCGATGCTGGCCGTGGCGGCGGATCGCGAGCACGTGATGGCGGTGCTGGCCGGTGACGAGTTCGGCGACATCTGGCCGGCCAACCTCAACTCCCCGCTTCAGGTAGTGCTTTCGGGCACGGAGGAGGCCGTCGCGCGCGCCGAGAAGGCGTTCGCGGTCGAGGGTGTCGGCACACGCCGGCTGACCACTTCGACCGCTTTCCACAGCCCGCTGGTCGCCCCGGCCGGTGAGCCGCTCGCCGCGTTCCTGCGCACGGTCCCGCTCATGAAGCCGCGGATCGAGGTGTACGGCAACGCGGACGCGGAACCGTACCCGTCGTCGCCCGACGGGGTACGCCGCCGGATCGCCGACCACCTGGCCTCACCCGTGCTCTTCCAGGACCAGATCGAGGCGATGTACGCGGCAGGGGTGCGGACCTTCGTGGAGGTCGGCGCGGGCACCGTGCTGACCGGCCTGGTCGGACAGATCCTGGGTGACCGCGAGCACGCGGCCGTCCCCCTGGACCGGGCGGACCGGTCCGGGGCCGGCACCCTGCACACCGCGCTCGGTGAACTTGCCGTACGCGGTATCCCTGTCGACTTCGACCCCCTCTGGGCGCCGTACGCCTCGCCCGGAACCTCAGTGAAGGAGCGCAAGCCCCGGATGACCGTGCAGATCAGCGGAGCCAACTACGGTCAGCTCTACCCGCCCCGCACCGAAGCCGCCGAACCGCAGCCGGCCGTGCCCGCGCCGGAACGCAGGCCGGAACGCCACCCGCATCCCGCCCCCTCGTCCGACATCCTGGCGGTTCCCATGTCCGCGTACGCACCCGCTCCCGCCCGCACTCCGGAGCCGTCGGTCTACGGGACGGCGCCCGCCCAGGAACCGGAGCCCGCGTACGGAGCCGAGCCGCCGCACGGCCCCGCGCCCGTCCACGACCCCGTGTCCGCGTACGGGGCCGAGCCCGATGCCGCCCTCGGCCCCGAGTGGTACGCCGCGGTGGAGAGCGTCCAGCGGCAGACGGCACAGGCCCACGCGGCCTGCCAACGCATGCTGACCGACAGCCATATGGCTTTTCTGCGGATGACCGAGACCACCCTGGCCGCGATGCTCGGGGCACAGGGCGTCGGCGCCGTGCCCGACGCCCCGGCTCCCCCGGCACCGCTGCCGCTCCCCCGTCCTTCGGCACCCCGGCTGGCCTCGGCACCTGCGACACCGCTTCCGACAGCGGTCGGCGTTCCCGGGACCGTGCCCGCATGCGTACCCGCCGGGCCCGCCTTCGTACCCGCCGGGCCCGGCGAGGTGCCGTCGCCCGCACCGGTCGCCGCCGAGGAACGGGCCCCGGCCGCCGTCCCGGTGGACTCCTCGGCGCCGGCCGCCGATGCCGCGCCTCTGTCGGCACCGGAACTGGAGGAACTACTGCTCTCGGTGGTGGCCCGGCTCACCGGCTACCCGACGGAGATGCTCAACGTGGACATGGAGTTGGAGGCGGATCTGGGAGTCGACTCGATCAAGCGCGTCGAGATCCTGTCGGCCGTACGCCAGAGGGTGGGCGATGTGGCGACGGGAGACATCGGACAGCTCGGCAGGCTCCGCACGCTGCGCGAGATCGTCGAAGCACTCACCGCGGCCGGCCGGACGCCGGGGGCCCCGGCGCCGGACTCTCCGGCCGTGACCGGACCCCGCGCCGTCCCGAAGATCCCCGCCATGCGCACTGGGTCCGGGTCCGGGCAAGAGACAGCGCTGACGAGACTGGTGCAGCGCGCGGTGGAGTCACCGGCGTCCGGCCTGGCGACGGCGGGGCTCCTGGACGGGCCGCTCGTGGTGGCGGGCGGGGGCGCCGACGGCGACGCGATCACCGCCCTCGTCGCGCGGAAACTGGCGGAGCACGGCGTGGGCGCCACCGCTGTGGCGGAGGTGCCCGAGGACGCGCGCGGAGTCGTACACCTCGGCGGGCTGACCGGGGGCAGCACGCCGGACGATGCACGAGAGGTCCACCGGTCGGTGTTCCGCGCGGCGCGCGCGGTGGCGGCACAGGCCGCCGAACGGGGCGGACTGTTCGTGACCGTGCAGGACACCGGAGGCGACTTCGGGCTCGACGGCCACGCACCCGACCGTGCGTGGCTGGGCGGCGTCGCCGGTCTCACCAGGACCGTGGCGAAGGAGTGGCCGGGTGTCTCGGTCAAGGCCGTCGACTGCGAGCGGGGCGGTCGGAGCGACGAGGAGGTCGCCGAGGCGATCGTGCGGGAACTGCTGGAAGGCGGCCCTGACCCCGAGGCAGGTCTCCGCGCGGACGGCACACGCACCACCCTGCGGACGGTACCCGCGCCGGTGATGCCCGGCAGCACCCGACGGATCACCTCGGAGTCGGTGATCGTGGCCACCGGAGGCGCGCGCGGGGTGACCTCCGCCGCGCTGCTGGACCTGGCCAGGACCCACCGTCCGCGGATCGTGCTGCTCGGCAGGACGGCACCGGCCCCTGAGCCCGCAGGGCTCGCGTCGGCCGCCGACGAACCGGCGCTCACCCGTCTGCTCGCCGAGCGTTCGACCGAGGGCGCGGAGAACTCCTCGCCCGCCCGGATCGCGGCGCGGGCCCGGGAGATCCTGGCCGCGCGCGAGGTGCGGGCAACGCTGGCGGCCCTGGAGGCGGCGGGATCCCCCGTCCGGTACGTCCAGGTGGACGTTCGCGACGGCGACGCCGTCGCCGCCGCACTGCGCGACGTACGTGACGCGTGGGGGCCGGTCACCGGCATCGTGCACGGTGCGGGAGTACTGGCCGACAAGCGGATCACCGACAAGACGGACGAGCAGGTCGAGCAGGTGATGTCCACCAAGGTGGACGGTCTGCGCGCGCTGCTCGCCGCAACGGCGGACGATCCGCTGGACGTGATCTGTCTGTTTTCCTCTGTGGCCGCCGTGTTCGGCAACGCGGGGCAGAGCGACTACGCCATGGCCAACGAGATCCTGAGTCAGGTCGCGTCGGCGGAGCAGGCCCGCCGCCCCGGCTGCCTGGTGCGGTGCGTCGCCTGGGGGCCGTGGCGCGGCGGCATGGTCACGCCCGCTCTGGCCGGGCATTTCGGCCGGTCCGGGGTTCCGCTGATCCCTCTGGAGCAGGGGGCGGCCGCTTTCACGGCCGAGCTGGACGGCACAGCCGGTGAGGCCCGCGTCGTCCTGGTGGCCGGGGACGATCCGGCGGCCCTGTCCCCGGTCGGCGATCCGTGCCCGGCGCAGTTGCTGGTCCGGGCGGACAGCCTGCCGCAGCTGGCCGACCACGCGCTCACCGGAGTTCCCGTGCTGCCCGTGGCGATGGTCCTGAACTGGTTCGCGGGGGCGGCCACCGCCTGGCTGCCGCATGCCGGCCCACTCGTCCTGCGCGATCTGCGGGTGTACCAGAAGTGCACCCTGCCCGAACTGGCCGGCACAGGCCATCGGCTCACCGTGCACGGCAGCCGGGGCGCGGCCGGTTCGTCGACGGGGCTGGAGGCGGAACTGCGCGGTGAAAGCGGGGTGACGCACTTCCGGGCCGTGCTGGACACCGGGACCGAAGAGCCGGATCCGGCCGCGTGGGGCAGCCCGGACGGCCTCAAGCCGCTGGACCGCACCGAGTTGTACGACGGGGAGAACCTCTTCCACGGCCCCCGCTTCCACTCCGTCCGCTCGCTGCACGGTGTTTCGGAGCACGGAGCCGAGGCGATCGTCGCGGGCGTGCGCGCCTTGGAATGGTCCGGTGAGCGCTGGCCGCTCGACCCGGCCGCCATGGACGGCGCACTCCAACTCGCCCTGCTCTGGGCGCAGGAGGTACTCGACGCGGCGACGCTGCCGATGGCCGTCGCGGAGTGCAGGGTGTACCGGCGCGGCCCGGTGGACGACGCGGTGCGGTGTGTGCTGCGAGCCCGGAAGGTTCACAGCACGGGAGCGCGCTGCGATGTGGCGCTGATCGACGCCGATGGAGCCGTCCGTCTGGAACTGCTCGGCGTGGAACTCGTCCGCCGCCCCTCCTGAGCCCCGGCCCCTCCGAACCAGCCCCGCCCTGCCATGAAGTGAGACCTGCATGGAATTCGAACCGATCGCCGTCGTCGGCCGGGGCTGTGTGCTGCCCGACGCGCTCGATCCGGACACGTTCTGGGACAACATCGCCGCGGGCCGCACCAGCCTGTCGGCCATCTCTGAGGGCCGGTGGCGGCTGCCACGCCACTGGGCCATGGGCTCGGTGGACGACCACCTCGACCGCACCTGGACCGATGTCGGCGGGTACGTACAGGGGTTCGAGTCCGTCTTCGACCCCAGCGTCTTCCGAATCGCCCCGGAGCGAATCCTGTCGCTGGACCCGCTCTTCCACTGGGTCATGTACGGCGTCCGGCAGGCACTCACGGAAGCGGGCCGCGAGGGCCCTCTGCCGCGCGCGGGGCTGGTGCTGGGAAACCTGTCCTATCCCACGCCCACAGGGGCGGCTCTTGCCGAGCACGTCTGGCTGTCCGCCCAGCGGCCCCCGCTCCGTGACGCCCTGCTGACGGGAGAGCGCCGGCAGCGGCCCGACACCCGGAATCGCTTCTCGTCCGGGCTGCCCGCCCGGCTCGCGGCCCGAGCCCTCGGGCTGGGCGCGGGCGCGTGGTCCCTCGACGCCGCCTGCGCGTCGTCGCTGTATGCCATCAAGCTGGCGTGCGACCGGCTGCACGACGGCACGGCGGACCTGATGGTGGCCGGTGCGGTCAGCCGGGCGGACCCCCTCTATCTGCACGTCGGCTTCTGCGGGCTCTCCGCGACGAGTCGCACGGGGCGCAGCCGGCCCTTCCACCGGGACGCGGACGGGCTGGTGCACGGAGAGGGCGCCGGGTTCGTCGCCCTGATGCGGCTGTCGGAGGCCCGCACCGCCCATCTGCCCGTGCTCGGGGTGATCCGCGGTGTCGGGTTGTCCAACGACGGGCGCGGCGCCGGGCTGATCAGCCCGTCGGAGGAGGGCCAGGTCCGTGCCATGCGCCTGGCGTACGACGCGGCGGGCGTCGCGCCCGAGACCGTGTCACTCGTCGAGTGCCATGCGACGGGGACGCCGGTCGGGGACACGGTGGAGGCGCGCGGCATGGCCCGGGTCTTCGGGACCGGTGACGACGTGCCCATCGGTTCGGTGAAGTCGAACGTCGGGCACCTGCTGGCCTCGGCGGGCGTGGCCGGGCTGCTGAAGGTGCTCGGCGCGCTGCGTGCGGGGATCCGTCCGGCGACGCTCGGCGCGGAACGGCCGCTGGAGGCACTGGCGGGCACGCCGTTGCGGGTGCTGACCGCGCCGGAACCGTGGTCCGGTCCTCGCCGCGCGGCGGTGAGCGCGTTCGGGTTCGGCGGGACCAACGCCCATCTGGTGGTGGACCTGCCGGACGGCGACCCTGCATCCGCCGTACCGCGGCCGATCCGCCCGGCCGCCGCCGTGACCGCCCCGACCCGGGTGCGGGAATCGCCGGGCGGCCGTACGCCGGTGGCGATCGTCGCCCTCGGCGCCCGAGTCGGCGACGGGACCTGTACGGAGGACTTCCGGCGGGCGGTGCTGGGCGGTGAGCGACGTGGCCCCGCCCCCGGGATCGCCGTGGAATTGAGGGACCTGTGCTTCCCGCCACTGGCCCTGGAGCGAACGGTGCGCCATCAGCTCCTGGTGCTGGAGGCCGCCCGGGAGGCCGTCCGGTCGGTGTCCCTGCCCCGGGAGCGGACCATGGTGGTCATCGGTATGGGGGTGGACCCCGAGGTGGCCCGTGCGGGCGCCCGCTGGAGGGTTCCCCACTGGCTGGAGCAGGCCGGGCTTGCCGCCACGCCCGAGTCGGCGGACCTCACCCGGGACGCGTTCCTGCCGCCCATGACCGCGGAGGGTGTGGTGGGCACCCTGCCGAACCTGGTGGCCAACCGGATCAGCACCCAACTCGACCTGGCGGGGCCGGGTTTCGCGGTCTCGGCGGAGGAGGCGTCCGGGCTGGTGGCGCTGGAACTCGCGGCCCGGGCCGTACGGTCGGGGGAGGTCGACGCCGCGCTCGTCGGTGCCACCGACCTGTCCTGCGAGGCGGTGCATCAGACCGCCCAGCAGGATCTCGGCCGCGAGGACGAACCGGGGGACGCCGCCGTCGTCCTGGTCCTCAAGTCCGTGGACACCGCGCGCAGGGACGGCGACACCGTTGTCGCCCTGCTCGACGAGGACGCCACCGGCGCACCCGACGTGGTCATCGGGGACGGCCCTGACGCGGTGTTCGACCCGGCATCGGCCTTCGGACGCGCTCACGCCGCGTACGGGCTGGTGGCGGTCGCGGTCGCGACGCTCTCGCTCCAGCACCGTGCGGTGCCGCGTCCGGGCGGCCCTGCGGATGCCGCGGTTGTCGCGCACACCGCGAAGGCCGCGGTGACACCGTTGGAAGGGCCTACCGCGAGTGTCCGGCTGCGCGCGGGGGACGCCCGGCCATGGCTGCGGGGCCCGGCTCCGCGCCTGCACGTCTTTTCCGGGGCCGACCGCCGGGAGGTGCTGGCCGCGCTGGAGTCCGGTGCACAGTCCGACGCCGGACCGGCCCGGCTGGCGCTCGTGGCCGACGACGACGCGTTGCCGGGCCGCACGGAGGCCGCCCGCCGCTGGCTGGCCGAGGGCGGAGCCCGTCCGGCCGATGTGCTGTACCGGGACAGGCCGGTCACGGGGCAGACCGCGTTCGTGTACACCAACGGCTCGGCAGCGTACCCGGATATGGGCCACGAGCTGATGCTCGCGCTGCCGTCGCTCGGCGAGGCCGTCCGTGCCAGGCACGGGGCGATCGGTGCACGACTGCGGTCCCGGGCGGAGCGCGGAGTGCTCGACCAGATCTGGGGCGCCGCCGAACTCGCCGTCCACCACACCGTGTTCACCCGGGAGGTGCTCGGGCTCCGGCCGGAGGCCGCTGTCGGATACTCCTCGGGCGAGTCGGCCGCCCTGGTGGCGCTGGGTGCCTGGCCGGACGCCGCAGGGCTGTACGACGCCACCCGGGACAGCGGTCTGTTCACGACCGAACTCACCGGTGAACTCCGGGCGGTGCGGCGCCACTGGGAACGTCTGGGCGTCGAGGGCCGGCGCTGGTCGAGCTATCTGGTCAGTGCGCCCCTGGAAGCGGTCCGTGCCGAGCTCACCGCCGAGGTCGCCGTCCATCTGATGGCGGTGAACGCCCCCGGAGTCTGCGTCATCGGCGGCGAGTCCCGCGCGTGTGCGGCCGTCGTGGCCAGGATCGGCGCCGACCACGCGATCGAGCTCGACTACGACATGGCCGCCCACGCACCGGAGTTGGCGGACATCCGAGAGGTATGGCGTGCGGTCCATCGTCATCCGACCGTCGACGTGCCCGGTGTGCGGTTCTACAGCGGGGCCACCGGGCAGTCGTACCGGCCGACGGCCGAGCGGGCCGCCGAGGCGCTCACCGCGCAGGGACTGAACACGATCGACTTCGCGGCCACGGTCGAGCAGGCGTGGGCCGACGGTGTCCGGGTCTTCGTGGAGCACGGGCCGCGCAAGCTGTGCACCGGCTGGATCAAGCGAGTACTCGGCGACCGGGACCATGTGGCCGTCGCCCTCGATGCCCCGGGCGACACCCGGCTGCGGCAGCCCTGCCTGGCGGTGGCCGAACTCGTCGTCGCGGGCGTGCCGGTACACGCCGACGAGTGGTTCGCCCGGCTCGCGGAAGCCGCCACGGAGATCCCGCGTCCCGGGCCCACCGTCACCGTGCCCGTACCCGCGCCTCCATGTCTACCGCCACTGGAGCCGGCCCTGGTAACCCTGCCCCGGGCCCCCGAGCTGGCGCCGGTACCGGACCGGGTGGCCTGGCGGTCCGACGCACCGGGCGGCGCTGCCGTGCCCTGGCCCGGTACCGCGGGGCCGCGCCCCCTGCCGGACGTCCGGCCGACAGGCTCGGACGGGCGCGATCCGCTGGCGGCGGGCGCCCGCGCCGCAGTCGTCCGGCAGAGCCTGCGGGTCGCCGCGCTGCACCAAGAGGTCACCGCCGGGCACACCGAGGCCCATCAGCGGTTCCTGCAGATGTCCGCTCTCGCCGTCACCGCGCTGCGGAGCACCGTGCCCGTTCCCGTACGGCCACCGGGCCCCCCTGCCCCGCGTCCGACCGCCGGGCCGCCGCCGGTCCCGGTACGGCCCACGCCCCGCTCGGCGTTCCCGCCCGCTCCCTCGCCGGAAGCGGCACCCGCACCACTCCTGAGGCCGGGGCCGAAGTTCGACCGCGCCCAGTTGGAGCACCTCGCCTCCCGGGAGATCTCCACGCTGTTCGGCCCGCGGTTCGCCGAGCAGGACGCGTACGCGGTGCAGACGCGGATGCCCGAGCCGCCGATGCTGTTCACGGACCGGGTCACCGGTATCGACGCCGTGCCGGCGGCGCTCGCCGCGCCCGGCCCGGTGCGCACCGACGGGACGATCTGGACGGAGACCGATATCCGGCCCGACAGCTGGTACCTGGACTCCACCGGACGTATGCCGCCCGGGCTGCTGATCGAGGCGGGTCAGGCGGATCTGCTCCTGCTCAGCTGGCTGGGCGTGGACCTCCTCAACCGGGGCGAGCGCGCCTACCGGCTGCTGGGCTGCGAGGTGACGTACCACGGCAGCCCGCCGCAGCCGGGCGAGACCCTGCGCTACGAGATCCACATCGACGGCCACGCGGAGCACGACGGCATCCGGCTGGCCTTCTTCCACTACGACTGCTACGTGGACGGCGAACTCCGGCTCAGCATCCGCGAGGGCCAGGCCGGGTTCTTCACCCCCGAGGAGCTCGCCGGCAGCGGCGGTGTGCGGTGGGATCCCGCCGAGCGGCCGCCCGGTGACGACCTGCCGCTCGACCCGCCCGCAGTGCGCTGCGGACGGACCCGCTTCGACGCGGACCGGGTGCGGGCCCTGGCCCAGGGGCGGCCGGCGGACTGCTTCGGCCCCGGCTGGGAGGCGACGGCGGCACACATCCGCTCACCTCGGCTCGACGACGGCAAGCTGCGGCTGCTCCAGGAGGTGACCGCGTTCGACCCGGCCGGAGGGCCGTGGGGCCGCGGCTATCTGCGGGCCGAGACCCCGCTGTCGCCGGACGACTGGTTCTTCGCGGGGCACTTCAAGAACGACCCCTGTATGCCGGGCACCCTGATGCTCCAGGGCGGTCTCCAGGCGATGGCGTTCTACCTGGCGGCCATGGGCTTCACCGTGAACCGGGACGGCTGGCGTTTCGAGCCCGTCGGCGGTCACCCCTGCAAGGCGATGTGCCGCGGCCAGGCGACTCCGGCCGGCCGGCGGGTCGTCTACGAGGTGTTCGTACGTGGTGTCTCGGCCGGGCCGGTACCGACGCTGTACGCCGATGTGCTGGGCTCGGTGGACGGGGCAAGAGCATTCCTGGGCCGGGACGTGGCGCTGCGGCTCGTACCCGACTGGCCGCTGTCGCACTGGCGGCGCTCGGGCCCGCCCGTCGTGCAGGGCAGCGGTACACCGGTGCCGCTCCCCCTGCTCGGCGGGCTGACCGGGCACCGGGAGAAGAAGCCGGTGGCGACGGCGGCCGATGGATTCCCCTTCGACTACACCTCGTTGCTGGCGTGTGCCTGGGGCAGACCGAGTGAGGCGTTCGGTACCGCGTACGAGCCCTTCGACAGCACCCGTAAGGTCGCGCGGCTGCCCGGTCCCCCCTATCACTTCATGAGCCGGATCGTCTCGGTGGACGGTCCGCAGGGCAGTATGCAAGAGGGCAGCAGTGTCGTCGCGGAGTACGACGTGCCCGCGCGGGCCTGGTACTTCGAGCAGAGCGGCGGCCGTACGATGCCGTTCGCGGTCCTGATGGAGATCGCGCTGCAACCCTGCGGGTGGCTGGCCTCGTACGTGGGCAGCGCGTTGACCACCGACACGGATCTGCTGTTCCGCAACCTCGACGGGGCGGGAACGGTCACAGGTGAGGTCACTCCGGCGACGGGTACGGTCCGCACCCATGCTGAACTGACGCGTGTCTCCCGGAGCGGGGACATGATCATCGAGTCGTTCCGGGTGAGGTGCACGGCCGACGGCGTGCCACTGTTCGAACTCTCCACGGTCTTCGGCTACTTCCCGCCGTCGGCCTTCGACGACCAGCAGGGCCTCACGGCGTCGGCCCAGGACCGGGCCCGTCTCGACGAGCCCTGCGACCGTGTGGTCGATCTGACCGCCCGGCCCGCTCGTTACTGCGCCGGGGAACTGCGGCTGCCGGGCCCCATGCTGCTGATGCTCGACCGGATCACCGGTTCCTGGCCGGACGGGGGCAGCATGGGGCTCGGGCGGCTGCGGTCGGAGAAGGACGTGGTCCCGGACGAATGGTTCTTCCGGGCCCATTTCTTCCAGGACCCGGTGCAGCCGGGGTCGTTGGGCGTCGAGGCCATGTGCCAGCTGCTCCAGTGCCACCTGCTTGAGCGCGGCGCCGCGTACGGCGTTCCACGCCCCCGGTTCGAGCCGGTGCTGCCCGGCCGCGAGACGACCTGGACGTACCGCGGCCAGATCACCCCGGCCAACCGGCTGATCCGGGTGGACATGGACATCGTGGAGAGCGGCACGGACGCGCGGGGGCCCTACGCGACGGCGGACGCGTCGCTGTGGGGCGATGACACGTGCATCTACCGGGTGCGCGGGCTGGGCATGCGTGTGGTGTCCGACGCGGCTCCCTCACCCGCTCCATGAAGCGAGTGCGCCGGCCGTCTCCGGGGTGTGAAGGGCCCGCGTGGCGAGCCTTGAGAGCAAGTCGGATATTTCGTACGCGGCTGTCGCGTTCGCTGCGCAGGTAGTGACTGAGTGGCTGAGTGGGTTTCAGCCAAGAGGTGCGGAGGCGAGCTCCGGCGATGGCGGGTGCGGTGTAGCTCGGGATATTTTCCTCACGCACAACTGTCCATCGAACGGTGCTTGCGGCATGAGGTCGAGGCTGCCCTCGGGGGCTTCACTGCGACTTGATGAGTTTGAGAGTTCATGACTTGCCACATAGCCGCGCCGTGGCGCCGTTCCTCCGTCTGGGCACTCCCTCTGCTGTGGACCTTCGCCCTCGGCCTGTGGGGGCTGTCGCGGCAGCACACCGTGTGGCGGGACGAAGCCGCCACCTGGCAGGTAGCCCGGCGGCCCGTTGCCGATATCTGGCACATGCTGGGACAGGTCGATGCTGTGCACGGCCTCTACTACCTGCTGATGCACGGGCTCTTCGAATGCTTTGGTCCTGGTACCACGACCCTGCGTCTGCCATCGGTTCTGGCCACGTCATTAGCGGCGGCATGTGTGGCGCTCATTGCCCGTCGGATGGCTGGCCAGTTGGTGGGCCTGACGGCAGGGCTGGCGTTCGGGCTGCTTCCGGCTGTGCAGTTCTATCTCCAAGAAGGCCGTTCGTACGCGCTGATCGCGATGGGCGCTGGGATCTCGACCCTGCTGCTGGTGACCATGCTCGAAGACCGTGGCCGTGACCGCCGGCGTCGATGGACAGCGTATGGAGGCACTGTGCTGGTGTGTGCGCTGCTGAACTGGCTGTCCCTGCTGGTTCTTCCCGCGCACTTGGCAACTCTGGTCTGGTCGAAAGCCGAACGCGGGGTATGGGCGCGCTGGGCAGCCGCTTCGGCGGCCGCGGTGGCAGCCGCCCTGCCGTTGATTCTGTTCAGCCGGAGCCAGTCGGATCAGGTGTCATGGATTCCTCCCTTGACGTGGCACATGATGATCGGCCCGGCTGTCCTGCTGCTGATCGGGGGGATCGGGGCCCTCACGGACCGGCCGCAGCCGGGTCGGCTGTCGGTTGCGGCTGTCGGCTTACCGCTGCTGGCGGTGCCGCAGATTGGATTGATCGGTCTTTCTCTGGTTCAACCGCTGTTCTTGGACCGCTATGTCTTGTTCAGCATGCTGGGTCTGGCTCTGCTGATCGGTGCAGCGCTGGGTGCGGCAGTAGCCGCCCTCGGGAAGAGGTTCCGGCGGGCGTCGTCATGGGTCCTCCCGGTGGCGGTCGTGGTGGCAGTGCTAGCACTCTTGCCACAGTTGCTGGCCAAGCGCTCTCCGGCGAGTCGAGTCGATGATGTCCTGGCGGTAGCGGCGGACGTGAGGCACCTGAAGAAGGCCGGAGACGCGGTGCTCTTCATACCGGCAGCACGACGTGATACGGCGCTGGTCTCACCCGACGACTTCGCCGGCCTGCGGGATATCGCTCTGGTCGAGAGCGCTGCGGCATCGGGAACACTGAAGGGCCTGGAGGCCAGCCCCGACCAGATAAGGACCGACCTTTTGTCACAGCGGCGGGTTCTGCTGGTCACGGATGCGCCCAATGTGGCCCGGCCAGTGTCGGCGGCGCGGGACGAGGCGAAGATGTCAGTGCTGCGGGCGTTCTTCAGTGCGGTGGCAGATCGTCAGGTCCTCGGACGAAGGGTGACGGTGTACGAGCGGCTCTCGTGACGTGTCACATGGACGTTCAGGGATGCCATGCACTCGCTCAGCCCGTGGTGGTGACGTAGGTGCCGAGGTCGTCTACGGCTCCTACAACGAACAGACGCTCCGGGCGGGCACCATCCGCGCCCGCCCGGTCATCGAGGACGAGCACTGCACGATCGCCGAGGTGCAGGCGGACACCTACTTCGATCTGGACGACTACCAGCAGGGTTACGGAGACGGCGTACAGGAGCAGCTGCGCGAACTGTTGGTGGACGAGGTGTTCGCCAATGAGGAGGGCGCAGAGGAGGAACAGCTGGACCGGACACTTCTCTTCGCCCGTCTGCGCGCGGGCGAGCCGGTGTTCCGCACGGGGGAGACGGCGGCCCACTGACGGCTCGTCGTCACCGCCCCGGTAGCTCCGGTCGCCCCGTCGACGCAGCGCCTACGAACGCAACGCTGCCAGCACTCGGCTGCGAAGAAGCTCATACTCCGCGCGGAGCCGCACGATCTCCGCAGGCCGTTCGATCACATCCCCGCCGACAACCGTCTCGTCAGGTCCGAACTGCTCGCGCGTGAGATCGACTTCGATCCCCATGCCCAGACGGTTCCACCAGTGGTAGTCGACGCGCTCGCCGTCGACGTGGACCTCGCCGCGGATCAGCTCACCACCCAACAGGTCGTGCACCACCAGGGCGGTGACACCGCATTGGTCGCGCGCCGGGTTGTCCGGAGTCCAGTGCGGACGGTGGGCCGGCGTCGTGGTGTCCGCGCCCCACCCGCCGCGAATGGTCTGTTCAAGGTCGTTGAAGTTGATCAGCGTCATGTCGCTCAGCCTCGCAGACGCCTCTGACAATCACCCGCGCCCGGTCACACGTGCCCCATCACGCCCGACCGATCACACGTGACCTGTCACGCGTGACGCCCGGCCTCCCGCCGGTCCGGGCCAGTACCGGAACGGGGCGTTTCTCCACGACGACGCCGTCCGAAGAATTCGGTGTGCGGAGTCCTTCTGCCGGCCGGAGGTCTTCCCTCCGGTGGTCTCCGGTGCAGCGCCGACCGGCCGGTGGTTCCGCTGCACCCATTGGGAGGAACGGTCTCTCGGCCACCCGGATGTACTTTCGGCGAATTACGCGCGCAATTCGCCGCTCCCGAGGCGGCCGGGCTGACGCGCCCGCTCATGCCGGGGCACGGTCTTGCCGAAGACAATGTGGCCGTCGTGCTGCGTCGGCCGCCCGGTCATCCAGAAGGAGACGGCGGGCAATCCCGTGCCTGCTGGAGCGGGACTGCCTCAAGAAGTCCCTGGCGCGTTGAACACGGGGGTCCCGCTGCGCGTACCCCTGGTCGGGCACAGACGTGGTGAACACCGGGGTCGTAAACACAGAAGTCGCGAACGTCGACAGTCGCGCACATCGCAGAAGGGAATGCCGGAATGAGCGCATCGCAGGACCATGAGGTCCGTCCCGGACGTCGGGCCGTTGTCGCAGCGGTCGGGGCCGCCTCGGTGGCTGCCGTACTCACCGCGTGCGGAAACGAGAAGGACTCGGGGGGTTCGGGTGCGGTCCACCCGGCCGCCGGCGGAAGGGACGGCAGCGGCGAGGCGCTGGCGTCGTCCACTACCGACATCCCCGAAGGCGGCGGAAGGGACGGCAGCGGCGAGGTACTGGCGAAGACTACCGACATCCCCAAAGGCGGCGGAAAGATCTTCGCCGACCAGGGCGTCGTGGTGACGCAGCCCGAGGCCGGTGACTTCAAGGCGTTCTCGTCGAAGTGCACCCATCAGGGATGCACCGTGTCGAGCGTGTCGAACGGCACCATCAACTGCCCGTGTCACGGCAGCAAATTCAACCTGCGGACGGGCAGCGTGACGGCGGGGCCGGCGCCTCGGCCGCTGCCCGCCAAGGCCATCACGGTCGAGGGCGATTCGATCACCCTCACGTCCTAGTTGTACGGCCCCGTCCGGCCGCGATCCGCCGGACGGGGCACGGTCCGCCCTCTGCTCAGCCAGCAGCCGAGCACATCATCGGTGGTCGTGATGGTGGCGACGAGGGCGAGCGTGTTGCGGATCACCGCTTGGGTGTAGTCGGCCGGCACCCCCGCGATGGCGTCGGACGGCACCACCGCCGTATAGCCGAGGTTCACCGCGTCGAACACGGCGTTGGGGACGGCGACATTGGCCGAGACACCAGTGACGACGAGCGTCCGGCAGCCGAGGTTACGGAGCAACGCGTCCACCTCCGTACCGGCGATGGGCGAGAGGCCGTGCAGCCGACGCACGACGAGGTCCTCGTCCGCCACCTCGATGGGCGCGGCGATCCGTACCGCCGTGGTGCCCGAGTGCTGCTGTACGGGCAGTCGGCCGGCAGCCCGGAACAGGCGGGCATTGTTGTTGGCTCCCCGCCCGTCGGGGCGGCGCTCGGCCACGGCGTGCAGTACCTGGACCCCGGCCTCGTGGGCAGCCGCCACCAGCCGGGCGACTCGGTGGAGGGCCCCGGAGGACCTGGCCTCCTCAGCCAGCTCCGGCAGGGCACTGTCGGGGCCCACGACACCTTGCTGGCATTCGACCGTCAGAAGCACGGTGGTGGCCGGATCGAGCTGCTCGGCGAGCTGTTCCTTCGACGGCACGGCTGCCCCTTCGGTCGGCGGATCGGGCGCGCGAGGCTAACCGCCATTGCGCGACGAGGGAAGAGGCTCCATGCTTTCTGACACATAGTCAGCTATTGGGGAGGGGCACCCATGGCCACCATTCAGCGACGGGGCCGTCGGATCATGATGACGGACGCGGCACGCGACACCTATCTCGCCGAGCAGCGGACCTGCCGGGTCGCCACCGTGTCCGCCGACGGCCGCCCCCACATCGGCGCCCTCTGGTTCACCTGGGACGGCACCTCTCTCTGGCTGTACTCGATCACCCGCAGTCTGCGCTGGTCCCAGCTGCGCGACGACCCGAGGATCGCGGTGGTCGTGGACGACGGGGTGGAGTACGCGGATCTGCGCGGCATCGAACTCTCCGGCGAGGCCGTCCCGGTCGGTGAGGCACCCCGTACCGGCGAGCCCTGCTCCGAACTCGACGTTCCGGAGCGGCTGTTCGCGGCGAAGTACTTCGGGATGGACGCCATGCCGCACGACGGGCGGCACGCCTGGCTGCGGCTCACCCCGGAGGCCATTACCTCCTGGGACTTCCGGAAGCTCGCAGGCTTGCCCTCGACGTGAGCAACCCCCGCAGAAGAACCTGACCCCAGCCTCGGCAGGCGAATGTGAGCGGCCTCGACGGGAGAAACATGAGCGACGCCGACCGGACAAACCCTGCACCCCGGCCTACACCGTCGGGGCGTCCATCTCCCGGCCCGCCGTCCGCAGCGCCGTCACGGCCGCCCTGATCGACGGACGGCGGTCCGCGTCGGTGCGCCACACGGCGTGGACATGTCGTCGCATCTTCTGCCGTACGGGCACGAGCCGCACTCCGTCGGGCACCGGCCCACGGCCCAGCCGAGGCGCCACACAGACACCCACCCCAGCAGCGATCAGGGCGAGTTGGGTGTGATGCTCGCCCGCCAGATGCGCGATGCGTGGTTCGATACCCTTCGATCGCAGGGTGAACATCAGCCAGTCGTAGCAGAACTCGCCCTCGGGCCAGGACACCCAGTCGTCGTCGGCGAACTCCTCCAGATCCACCTCAGCCCGGTCCGCGAGAGGATGACCGGCCGGCATCGCGACGTCCGGTGCATCGTCCAGGAGTTCGGCCTTGGCCAGACCACCGGGCACCGGCAGCCGTTTATTGCTCCAGTCCAGCACGACCGCCAGGTCGATATCGCCTCTGATGACCGCACGGATTCCGTCCTCGGGCTCCAATTCCCTTGTCCGTACACGCAGTTCGGGATGGTCGGCGCGCAGCGCCTGGAGCACAGCGGGGAAGAGACCGCGCGCTGCGGTCGGAAAGGCGGAGAGTCGTATCTCGCCCACCACCTCCCCGCGCTGCGCCTCGATGTCGGACTGGGCCAGCTCGACCTGGGACAGGATCCGGGCCGCGTGGTCGGCGAGCAGCTGACCGGCGTCGGTGAGCCGGACCCCGCGACCGTTCTTGGCGAGGAGCTGCTGGCCCACCTCCCGCTCCAGCTTCGACATCTGCTGGGAGACCGCCGACGTGGTGACATGCAGCCCCTCGGCGGCACCGCTGACCGAACCGTGTCGGGCGAGTGCGTCCAGGGTGCGCAGGCGCTCCAGATTCAACATGTAAGCAATGCTACGCGGATTTCCACACAAAATCTCACTTGTCCTACTCGATTGTTTTCGTCATCGTTGACCGCATGAGCGCGCCGGTCACACCCAGAACCCCTCCTCCTGCCAGATCCTCCGCCCCGTCCCGGCCGACCGGGACGGCCACCCCCGCCACCACCCCGGCACCCACCACCCCGGCGCTCCTCGCGACGTCCGCTTCGGCCCCGGCCGCGCGGCCCCGGCTGGACTGGCGGATCCGCTTCGGAGCGCTCTCCCTCATATGGGGCTTCAGCTTCCTTCTGATCAAGGTCGGAACCGAGGGCTACGCCCCGTTCCAGGTCACTCTCGGCCGCCTCCTGGCGGGCACGGCCGTGCTGGCCGTCGCGATGGCGGTACGCAGGGAGCGGCCGCCGCGCGGTGCCCGCACGTGGGGGCACCTGGCCGTCGCCGCGTTCTTCCTGAACGCGCTGCCGTTCTCGCTCTTCGCCTATGCCGAGCTGACCATCCCGTCGACCCTGGCCGGAATCTGCAACGCGACCTCGCCCCTGTGGGGCATGGCACTGTCGCTCGTCGCGCTCTCGGAGGACCGGCCCACCCGTCGCCGCGTCGCCGGACTCGGGCTCGGTTTCCTGGGTGTACTGACCGTGCTGGGCGCCTGGCAGGGCTTCTCCGGACTGGACTTCAGCGGCACGGCCATGGCGCTGCTCGCCTCCCTCAGCTACCCGATCGGCTGGATCTACGTCCGCAGAACGCTGGCGGGCAGCGGTTCCTCCACGCTCTCCCTGACCGGCAGCCAGCTCTTGCTCGGTACGGTGCAGATCGCTCTGGTGACCCCGCTGTTCACCTCGGTCCCCGACGGATTCCCCCTGCTCCCGACCCTGGCCGTGGTCGCGCTGGGTGCGCTCGGTACGGGCCTTGCGGTGCTGATCCAGTACGGCCTGGTGGAGGAGGTCGGACCCACGACCGCGCAGATGGTCACCTACTTCATCCCGGTCATCGCCACCGCTGCCGGAGTCCTCGTGCTCGGCGAACAGCTGAGCTGGAACACTCCGGTCGGCGCCCTCGTGGTCCTGGCGGGCGCCGCCCTGACCCAGAGCAGGGCGCGCGGCGGAAGGACCGGGACCGGGACTCAGCCGTAGTTCAGCGGTTGCGCCGGTCGGGCCGCCGCCGCCACCGCATCGGCCAGCGGCTCGATGTCGCCCTCGGTGAGCGGTGAGACGGTGAGCCGGACACCCTGGGGCGCGGCCATCCGGAACCGCGCTCCGGGGGCCACCGCCCAGCCCGCGTGCAGCAGCCGTGCCACGGCCCCGGTCTCGTCGCTCACCGGTACCCACACGTTCATGCCGCTGCGGCCGTGCGCCTCCACGCCCCGTTCCTTCAGTGCCCGCACGAGTACGTCCCGGCGCTTCGCGTACGCCCGCGCCACCTCGGCCGGGTCGACCGCGCCCGAGGCCCACAGATGCACCACGGCCCGTTGCAGCAGTCTGCTGACCCAGCCGGGGCCGAGCCGCTGCCGGCCCGACACCCGGTCGACGGTGACCGGGTCGCCGGTCAGTGTGGCAACGCGCAGATCCGGCCCGTACGCCTTGGCCACGGACCGCACGAACGCCCACCGGTCCGTGGCGCCCGCCAGCGGGTACAGCGGGAGATCGACGATGCCGTGCCCGTGGTCGTCCTCGATCAGGAGCACTTCGCGGTGTCCGGCCAGGACGCCCCGTAGCTCGAAGGCGCGCCCGCCACTGATCGCGGCCCCGGTCGGATTCTGCGCCCGGTCGGTGACGACGAGCGCTCGGGCCCCGGCGTTCAGCACGCGCTCCACGTCATCGGGCAGTGGTCCGTCGTCGTCGAGTGCGACGGGCACGGGGCGCAGTCCCAGCGCCGGCACGAGATCGAGCATGCTGCCCCATCCCGGGTCCTCGACGGCCACCGCGTCACCGGGTTTCAGGTGCGCGACCAGTACCCGCTCGATCGCGTCCAACGATCCGGAGGTCGCGAGCACGGGCCCGCCCGGCACCCGGTCGGCATCCAGTGCGGCGCGCGCGAGTGCGGCGAACTCCGGGTCCACCGGCGGCTGTCCGTACAGACCGGGGTGTCGCGCATACTCGCCCGTGGCCGCCGCGAACGCCTCCCCCAGCGCGGGCAGCAGCGCCGGATCGGGGTTCCCCTCCCCCAGGTCCCGCACCCCGGGCGGCGCCTCGACCCGGAGCGAACCGCGCGCCGTACTCGCGGGGCGTGGCCGCACCCTGCTGCCCCGGCGCCCGGCCGTCTCGATCACTCCACGCTCGCGCAGCGTGCGGTAGGCGGCCGCCACCGTATTGGGATTCACCCCCAGCAGCTCCGCCAACTCCCGCATCGGCGGCAGCACTTGCCCCGGCGCGAGGTCACCCGAGCCGACCCCGCGCTCCACACTGGCGGCAATTTCCGATGCGCGCCGCCCGACGATCCGATACTCTCCTAGCACAAACATGATTATGCACTAGTGCAATGGAGTACGCAATGTCGGACACCGCATCGCCGCAGAGCACGGGACCGGACACCGCGGCCGGGTACCGGCCGACCGAGCGCACCGTCCCGACCCGTTCCCGCGATCGCGCGGCCTACGACCGGGAACTGGTCCACTCGATACTCGACGAGGCGTACGTCTGCCACCTCGGCTTCGTCCGTGACGGCGCACCGGTCGTCCTGCCGACGCTTTTCGGCCGGGTGGGCGAGCGGCTCTACGTACACGGTTCGACCGGCTCCCGGCCGCTGCGGGAGACCGGCCGGACCGACCCCGGCCTGCCCGTCTGTCTGACGGTGACGCATGTCGACGGGCTGGTGCTGGCCCGCTCCGCCTTCCATCACTCGATCAACTACCGCTCCGTGGTGGTCCATGGCATCGCGCGCACGGTGACCGACTCTCAGGAGCGGCGGACCGCCCTCGACGCGATCGTCGACCACGTGGTGCCGGGCCGGTCCGCGGACTCGCGGCCCGCCGACGAGAAGGAGCTGGCGGCGACGGCGGTGATCCGGCTGGACCTCCAGGAGGTCTCCGCCAAGATCCGCACCGGCGGCCCCAACGACGAAGCCCGCGACCTCACACTGCCCCACTGGGCGGGCGTCGTCCCGCTCGCCCACGGCTATGCGGCTCCGCTCCCCTCGGACGACCTCGATCCCGCGATCGGGGTGCCGGGCTACATCACCGCGCTCTGAACCGCCCCTGGGCGGACGGACCCGCCACCGTGGCCATGGGCCCGTCCGCCCCAGCGGTCAGGCCGGTACGGCCGCCCGGCGGCGGGCGTGCGCGGCACTGCGCGCTTCGGCGAACGCCAGCCCCGTGACGGCCACGAGGAGCAGCAGCGTCCCGACGACGGTCGCGGCGGTGAGCTGCTCACGGAGCACCAGGACAGCAATAGCCGCCGCACTGACCGGTTCGAGCAGCATGATCACGGACACTGTCGCCGCACGCACCACCGCGGCGCCCGCGAAGTAGAGCGCGTAAGCGAGCGCGGTCGGTACCGCCGCCACGTACACCAGCAGCGTCACCACGTGCGCGGGCTGAGCGGTATGCGGTACGAGCCCTTCGGCCGCGGCCATCGGCAGCAGTCCGACGGCTCCGATCCCGAAGGCCCAGGCGCTGGTGGCAAGCGAGTCGGTGGTGCCGCCGTCGCGGCCGAGCCACCGGGTCAGCAGGGTGATCGTCGCGTAGCCGGCCGCCGCGAGCAGGGCCAGGGCGACTCCGGCGGGCCGTACCGTGGCCCCATCGCCCCCGAGCACCAGCACCGCGAGCCCGGCCAGCGCGCCCACCACGGCGGTCAGTCCGCCGCGCCCCAGCCGTTCTCCCATGGTCAGTCGCGCGCCGACCGCGATGAGCACGGGACCCGCCCCTAGGGTGACGACGGTCCCGACCGCGAGGCCGGTCGCCTCGACGGCCGCGAAGTACGCGCTCTGGAAGACGGTGAGACCCACGCCGGTGCCGAGGACACGCAGCAGCCGACGGCTGCGCGGCTCGGCGGGGGCTGCTGCCCGCCGGGGCCGTAGCGCCAGCACGGCGAGCAGCAGCAAGAGGCCGCCCGCGCAGCGCCAGAACGACAGGGCGAGCGGGCCCAGATCGCTGGCCTCGAAGATCAGTGAGGCGGCGGCCCCGGCAGTACCCCAGGCAACACCGGCGACGATCAGATAGAAGAGGCTCCGCCCGATGGGCAGGCCGGAAGCAGGATTCGACACGTGGCTTCTCCGGATGAAGACGGGACAGTGGTCTCTCGGCTCCGCACACGGGCCGCGACGGACCGCCCGGGGACTCCCCGAGCCCGGTCTTCGTCAGGAGTGGCCGCCGCCCGTGTCAGGCGGCGGGCGGCGAAAGCACGGTCGAATACATGCGCGTCACATTACGTCGCGGCCCGGCCCGTGGACAACTCCCCCTCGGCCGCGGCGCGACCCTCGTCCGCTCCGGCGATCTGTCCGCCGCCCGGCCCTGACGCGACGGGGCCGGAGGGCGTCCGCGTCGTCGCCGACTGGGCGATGAAGGCGCCGATCAGCACTATGGAACCGCCGATGAGCTGCGGCGCCGACAGGTGCTCACCGAGCATCACCCAGGCGAGCACGGTCGCGATGACCGCCTCCAGACAGGCGACGACACCCGCCACCGCGGGCGAGAGCAGCCGTACCGAGATCACGCCGGTGACGTAGGCGAGGACCGTCGCCAACAGCACGATCCACAGGAGCAGAAGCCATGCAGGTACGTCCGTGCCGTCCATGCCCGCGTTGCCGCCCAGAATCGACCAGTCCATGTTCCACGGCCGCGCGACCACGGTGAGAACGACCGTGCCGATCAGCAGCCCGTACGCGATGACACCGACCGGATGCGGCGGTTCCGCGCCTTTCGCCTTATCCGTGCTCCCCTGGTCCGACAGGACGAAGTAACCGACCTGACAGCAGGCGGCACCGAGCGCGAGGATCAGCCCGACCATGTCGAAGCTCAGCCCCGACCAGGCCTCGACCACGCACGCGAGCCCCCCGACGGCGAGCACCACACCGACCGCCGCGCTCCGGGTGACTGGCCGGCGCTGGACGAAGCGGACCCAGCCGAGGACGAGCGCGGGCGACAGATACTCCACGAGGAGCGCGACACCGACGGGGATACGGGAGATCGCGGCGAAATAGAAGGCCTGCACACCCGCGACGGCGAGCAGCCCGAACCCGAGCAGCAGGACCGGCCTGCTGCGTACGAGATCCCGGTACCGCCAGGCGACGGGCAGCATGACGAGGGCGGCGCCCGCCACCCGTAGCCACACCACATGGAGCGGATCGAGGCCTGCCTCGATGAGCGGCTTGGCCGCCACCCCTGAACCACCGAATGCGAACGCCGAAACCAGGGCAAGTCCCAGGCTGGCGCTTCTCCCCTGAGACGCGTGCATCGGCACATCATGACAGCTGAAGTCAGGAGCGTCACCCCGATGACCCCTGACATGCGCTCCCCGTCAGACGCCCGGCCCCTCCGCGGCACTGTCCATCAGTCGCTCGCCTCCTCCGCGGCGCGCTGTCCGTCAGACGCCCGGCTCCACCGCAGCCCCGCCATGGTCGCGGATCCGGTGCTGCGCACCGCACTTGTCGTCACCACCATGGTCGGCGTCGCCATCGGCACCCAGTTCCTCGGCCTCGGCGCCCGTCGCGGCGCTCCCGCCGACCGCATCGCCGCCCTGCTCCGCCCGGCCTTCACGGTCCCGACCGAACCGCCACGCCGAATCGGCGCCCGCGCCTCGGGCCGTCAGCCCCCGGCGCCCCGCCACCCCTGGCCGGACACCCCCACGATCCGGGCCGCGAGCTGCTCCGCGTCGACACCGGCCCGCTCCAGCACCTCGACAGCCCGGCACTCGTGGTCCCTGGCCAGCGCCGCGAGCAGATCGAGCCCGCCCGCCCTCGCGTCGCCCCGCAGTTCCGCCCGCTCCAGGGCCCCCGCCATCGCCGTGGCGGCCGAGGGCGACCAGCCTTCCACGCCCGTGTCCCGCACAACGGAATCCGGGCCCCGGACGACCGGAACAGCTCCGGAGTCCTCCACCGCACCCTGCCAGCGGAGCCCGTAGCCGATACTGCGCTGGACGAGATACCCGAGCACTTTGGCCAGTTGGGGTCCCCCCTCGAAGGCCGCCCGCACCTCGGGGTCCGATTCGATGAGGGAGTGCAGCAGATGCGCCGTGTCGACCTGCCGGTCGCCGTCGCGTAGTGCTCGTCTGCGGGCACCCGTCACCACCGCGGCCAGCTCCACAGTGAGTCTGGCGTCGAACTCAGCACGGTTCGGTGCGGGCTGCTGAGGGATCCGCGGCGTCCGGTTTTGCACACCTCCCACCCCATCAGTCCCGCAGCGCCGAAGCATCGCCGGAGGGACCCATTTAGGCATCCCACGCAAGTTGGGCACACTCGAACAGCTCCTCCTCCTTACGGATGAGATCTCGCCATTTCGGGATCCGCTCCGTAAGAACAGCGCGCGCCGCCTTGCCCCGCGCTCCCGGAGCAACCAGGAGCCGCCCCCCGCACGTCCCACAGGCCACACCACCCCCACGGCAGCCGGAAGGGAGCCTGCGGACGTGTCCTGGTTGGTCGCCTTACCGGCGCTCGACGGGCGGGAGTACGTGTACCGCGTCCACGCACCGGTGGACGCGCTGCACGCCGACCTCTTCTGGGCCGCCTTCCACTGCCATGACGACGGCCCGCACCCGCGCGCCTGCGACCGGTTCGATGCCGCACTGATCTGGCGGGCGGGATCCAAGGACCGGATCACAGACATCTGACGGTTCATCAGTATTGAATGTTGACGTCACTGCGGCTACGTTCCGCGACACCGTAACCCGCCGAGAAGGGGTGGTCGCATGGCCGAAGTCAGTGCAGAGGCACGCATCGAAGCGCCGGCCGAGAAGGTCTGGGCCCAGCTGACGGACTTCACCGCGTACGGCCAGTGGAACGCCACCCACACCAGCTTCCCCAAGGGCGGCCCGACAACACTCGAAGTCGCGGCCACCTATGAGGAGAACATGAAACTCATGGGCTTCCCGGCGGAGGTGACCTGGACGGTGGCGGAGCTGGAGACCGCGCGCCTGCTCACCACCAAGGGCAAGGGTCCGATGGGCGTCAACCTGGCCATGCGCTACTCACTGACTCCCGACGGCGACGCGACCACGGTACGCATCGACGGGGAGTTCACGGGTGCGGCGGTCTCTCTGATGGCGGGCAAGCTCAAGGATTCGGCGACCGCCGCGCTCGTCGAATCACTGCGCAAACTGGGCGGGCTGGTCGCAGCCTGACAGCCACCGCAAGGACGGGAAAGGGGCCTCGCGGCTCGGCCGCGAGGCCCCTGAACATTGCGCCTTTCGCCCCGCACGTCGCCCCACGGGCTCAGTGCTCGTCGGCGAGGATCAGATAGAGCTTCTTGCGGGCGTCATTGATGACGGAGAGCGCCTTCTGACGCTGATCGGCCGAGCCGGTCTTCCAGACCTGACCGAACGCCTCCATCAGACCGAAACCGGCCTGCCGGATCTCATTGACGCTCTCCCAGTCGACTCCGCGCCCGACCTCCTCCCAGGGCGCGTCGGGACCCGACTCCGCCTCGGTGCGACCGGCGTCGGTCAGCGTGAACAGCTTCTTGCCGCCCTCGCTGGCACTGACGATCAGGCCCTCGTCCTCCAGTAGCTGGAGGGTCGGGTAGACCGAGCCCGGACTGGGCCGCCAGGCCCCGCCGCTGCGCTCGCCGATCTCCTGGATCATCTCGTACCCGTGCATCGGCCGGTCCTTCAGCAGCGCCAGGATCGACGCACGCACGTCACCGCGGCGCGCCCTCCCCCGGCCGCCGCCCCGGCCGCGACCGCCACCGAAGGGACCGCCACCGAACGGCGGACCGAACTGCCCGAAGGCCGCCCGCCGCCCCTCGAAGTCACCCCGGCCTTGATGGCCGGGCCCGCAGTGCCCATGTCCATGCCCGTGCTCATGTTCGTGCCCACGTGAACGCATCGCCACACTCCTTCCATCGTCGATCTGTCGCGATGCGTCAACGATATATCGGAACCGGTCGCGTGACAATCACCTAGCCGGTCACTGCTGGTGACCTGTCACAGCGAAGGTTGATGCTTGATGGTTTGTCTCAGTGAAGGTTGATTGGCTCAGTGCCGGTCGCCTGGGGCCGTGCTCGGTGGTCGGCTGCCAGGGCGCTCGCGCGCGCGAAGCTACGGCTACGTTCGTCGGCATGCTGAACCGTGTTCCGTTCAATAAGGCGCTGCTCTCCGCCGTGGGCACCCCCAAGCTGACCAAACTCCTGGACAGCAGTCCGCGGTCACGGGTGTGGCGGGTGCGGCTGGCCGACCGGCGGCTGGTGATCGTCAAGCAGATCACCGACGGCGGGGACACGGGCGCCGACACGAACACGCGCTTCGCGCGGGAGGTCGCCGGGCTGCGCCTGGCGGGGCGGGCCTCCGGGCCCGCCGTGGCCCCCGCGGTGCTCGCCACGGACCTGTCCTCGCGAGTGATGGTCCTCGAGCACTTGAACGACCTCGGCAAGACGGACGACTGGATGCCGGGGTACGCCGAGTCGCTCGCCCGGCTGCACGCTCTGACCGGGCCCGCCGACGCGGGCGCACTACCGGTCTGGTCGGGGCCCACGGCCACCGACGCGGAGTCCTTCCTCACCCTGGCCAGGGCGCTCGACGTGCCCGTACCGTCCACGGTTCCCGATGAACTCGCCGGTCTCCTGGAGCGGCTGGACCCCACCCCGCACCATGCGCTGCTGCACGGCGACCCCTGCCCCGGCAATGATCTGCGCACCGCCGACGGCGTCCGCTTCGTCGACTTCGAGAGGGCCTCGCTCGGCAACGGCCTGATCGAACTCGCCTACTTCCGCATCGGCTTCCCCACCTGCTGGTGTGCCATGTCGGTCACCGCGGCCCCGCTTACGGAGGTCGAGGACGTCTACCGGACCACCTGGCGCGGCCTTACCGGGAAGGACGTGCCGGGTGACCTCGCCGACGCGTGCGCAGGCTGGCTGATCCAGGGCGACGCGCTCGTCGAGCGGGCCCACCGCGGGACGGTCGACCAGCTCGCCCGGGTGCCCGTCGAGGACTTCGAGTGGGGCTACGTCTCCGCTCGTGAGCGGCTCGTCCACCGCCTGAACGTGGTCGCCGACATGACCCGCGACCACGATCACCTGCACGCCGTCGGCCGCCTCAGCTCCGCCCTGGCCGGCCGCCTGCTCGAACGCTGGCCAAAGCTGCGTCCGCTGCCCACGCATGACGCCCGCCCTTGGTACTAGGCCTTCCTCTTCAGCTGCTCAGGCCAGCCGCGGGACAAGCGGTAACACTTTCGCGAGCACCAGCGGCGGGTCCGGCCATCCTTGCGACGGTCGAGCGTTTTCCGGCACTGCCCGCAGGACACCGGCTTGAAGAAGACCGCTGGGTCAACACCGCCAGGCGACCACGTGCGGCATCTGCGGGCACGTCGCGTGAGGTCCGGGGACGCCGGAGCCCCTGCCCGGCGAACGGGAGACCTTCTCGGTGGTGGTGGTCGCCCTCGCCGGTGCCCGGCTCTGTACCGGTTCGGCACGGCCGGCGTCGCGGGCGTACTCGGTGTGCGTGGTGCGGCCGGGCACTCGGGGCCCACGACCTGCCGTCCCCGACATCGGCGTCAGCCCGCTCCGGCGCCGCGACCCGCCCGCTCACGCGCCGCCGCCTCGCCGCCCCGGCCACGACGACGATCGCCGCCACCGGGCGCATGCCGCGCTCTCGGCCTGCCGGTCCCGGCAGCAAGGCCTGAGCTCCCCGGCTGAAGAACACCGCGCGTCGCCATCACCGGGCGGCCACCCCACGGACGGTAACTTCGACGAAACCCGCAACGTCCCCGCGGATGCAACCGCAGGAAACAACGGGCCTTCTGGACCTCGGCGTTGGTCAGCACCCGCAAGGGGCTGAGGCAGTCGCCGTCAGACCAGGCAGAACTCGTTTCCCTCCGGGTCTGCCAGCATCACGTGATCGGGTCTGCCCAGCAGTTCGTACTCATGGATCACAGTCGCACCCGCAGCGGCCAGCCGCTCCACCGCCTGGACCACTCGCGGCCATCGCACCTCCCAGGGCGCATCACGACCGCCCCCGACCTGCACGTCCAGATGCAGTCGGTTCTTCACCACCTTCGACTCCGGCACGTGCAGGAAGGACAGGTTGGGGCCCACCCCGTCCGGATCGCAGAGGTACGCACCCTGATCCCACTCGTCCCTCGGGATCTCGTGATGAGCGAACCACTCCTCCCAGCTCCCGAAGCCCGCGGGCGCGGGCTTCGCCGTATAGCCCAGTGCCAGCGCCCAGAACTCGGCCAGCTTCGCCGGGTGCGCGCAGTCGATCGTCAAGTTCCACTTGATCCGCATGGGGCCTCCTCGATCCGATGGGGAACCTTACCGCCCGCCTCTGACACACCCGGTCCGCGGCATCGCGCCCCGCTCTCACGGCTCGTGGACGGAGGAGCAGCCGGAATCGGTGGCAGGCGCTCGAAGTCCCGGCCGGCGGCCGGGCATTTCGGTCCAGCGACACCGAATTGGCCTTGTCCCGCCACGTTCCGTCGCACTTATGGTCGGCTTCATGAGGATCCGAATCGTCGATGCGTTCACCGACCGCCCCTTCAGCGGGAATCCGGCAGGAGTCCTGCTGCTGGACTCCGACACCTTTCCCGACGACGCGCAGCTCCAGTCGATCGCCATGGAGGTCAACCTCTCCGAGACCGCTTTCGCCCACCGGCTGCCGCTGGGTGGCGAAGCGGACTGGGCACTGCGCTGGTTCACCCCGACGACAGAGGTGGACATGTGCGGGCACGCCACCCTCGCGACCGCGCACGTCCTGCACACCACCGGGGCGGCGAGCGGCACGGTGCGTTTCACGGCGCGATGCGGAACCCTCACCGCGACCGGCCACCCGGACGGCACAGTCACCCTCGACTTCCCCACAGCGCCTCTGACACCGGAGTCCGTCCCGGCCGGGCTGGCCGGCGCCCTGGGCGCGGAACCCCTCTCCGTCCAGGACACCGGCCCCCACATCGGCGACCTTGTCGTGGAACTGGCCGACGAGGCGACCGTACGGGGATTGGCCCCGGATCTCGCCGCGGTGGCCCGCCTCTCCCGGCGGGGCGTCGTCGTGACGGCCGCCGCCGAGGACCCCTCCCGCGGCTACGACTTCGTCTCCCGCGGCTTCTTCCCACGCGTCGGGATCGACGAGGACCCGGTGACCGGCAGCGCCCACACCGCGCTGGCCCCCTTCTGGTCGGCCCGCCTCGGCCGTGACGAGCTGACCGGACTACAGGCCTCCGCCCGTTCCGGCCTGGTCCGCACCTCGCTGCGCGGCGAACGCACCCTGCTGACCGGCAGCGCCGTCACGGTCATCGACGGCGAACTGCTCACGGCGCTCTGAACCTTCCGGCGACAACGCAACGGAGGGCGTACGGACCACTCCCGTACGCCCTCCGCACACGCCGAACACCCCCGACCGACCCCCACCCCGCTCACGGCGTGGGCAGCCACCCCACCTCCCCCGCCAGCAGGGCGTATCCGACGAACGCCCCTATGTCGAGCAGCGCATGCGCCGCCACCAGCGGACCGACCCGCCCCCAGCGCCGGTACAGCAGCACGAAGACCACGCCCATCACCATGTTGCCGATGAAGCCACCAATGCCCTGATACAGGTGGTACGAGCCGCGCAGCACCGAACTCGCCGCCAGGGCGGCCATCGGCGTCCACCCCACCTGCCCGAGCCTGCGCAGCAGGTACCCGACGACGATCACTTCCTCCACTACGGAGTTCTGCAGTGCGGACAGGATCAGGACCGGGAATTTCCACCACACGTCGGGCAAAGACTCCGGGACCACCGTCAGATTGAAACCGGCTGCCCTCGCCACCAGATAGAAGGCGAGCCCGGCGCTTCCGATGCCCGCCGCGACCAGCGTGCCGCGTCCCAGGTCAGGCCACGGCCTGGACCGGTCGAAGCCGATGGCCCGCAGACCGGTGCCCTCCCTGATCAACAGATGCGCAACGAGGGCGACGGGCACCAGGGCCGTCGCGATACCGAAGAGTTGCCAGGCGAGATCCAGCCATGGGCGCCCCGGCGCGTACGAGCTGTTGAGGGTCGCGGCCTGTTCCTTCAAACCGCCTGGTTTCGTCAGTGATCCGACAAAACTGATCAGGGCAGACACCCCGCTGGCCCCCAGCGAGAGAGCCAGCACCAGCACCGTTTCGGACCGCAAGATCCGTTGCGAAACAGCCTCTTGGGGAAAAGAATCAGCCACGCGCCCCGCCTCCACCTGTACACCTGCCTTGAGTTGTGCATTCACGCCCCATGCCCCGCCGCGCCCCGCTAGGGTCTCGAATGCAGGTACGAAGATCATGCGCGACAGGCCGGGGGACAACCACCACTGCCAATGGTGTGGTCCCCCTTTTCCTTGTTCATCCTCAAGGAGGGGCACCACCGACATGGGACGTCACAGCTTGCCCGACGGCTACGCGACCGATGAAAGCGGGGACGGTCCGCCGCTGCTTCGTCGGCGCACCGTTGCGATCGCGACCATGCTCGTCCTCGCGGTGGCGGCGGGAACGGTAGTCGCGGCGCAGGGCGGCCTGCTGTCGTTCTCGAAGTCCTGCGAGGACTCCGCCATACGTCTCACCATGGCGGCCTCACCGGATATCGCCCCCGCCGTGCGGGCCGTCGCCGACAAGGCGCGCGAGGACGATCTGAGATCCGACGGCCGTTGCCTGTATGTGCGGGTCATCGCGCGCGATTCCTACAAGGTCGCCGATGCCATCTCCTCCGGCACCCATGCCCCGGACTACCAGATCTGGCTGCCCGACTGCGACCTCTGGCTCGACCGGGCCAAGGGCTCCGGCAACGGCATTCCGATCACCGGCGGTGATTCCATCGCCTCCTCCCCCGTCACCATGGCCATGGTGCCGTCCGCGGCCAAGAAGCTCGGCTGGCCCAAGAAGAAGTACTCGTGGGCCGAGCTGACGGCTGCGGTCCTGGACTCGGACAAGGTGCGCCTGGGCTCGGCGGACCCGGCACGCAGCGCCACCGGGCTGCTCGCCCTCTCCAGCATCGGCACGTCCTCCGAGAAACAGGGCGGTGACAGCGACACCAGGGGCGCGGCGACCGCCAAGCTGCTCGCGCAGCGCATGTCGGACAGCGACACCCAGGTGCTGGACACACTGGCGCAGAGCGATTCGGGCGCCGAGCAGGGCAATCCGGCCCGCAACCAGGCGGTGCTCCTCTCCGAGCAGGCCGCGTTCGCCCACAACGCGGAGTCGACCGGCGGCGGAAGACTCGATCTCTTCTACCCCAAGGACGGCACCCCGCTGCTCGACTATCCGTACACGCTGGTCGACGAGACCAGGATGAGTACGGCCGAGGGCCGGGCGGCGCTGCGGTTCATGACGCTGTTGAACGAGCCGGGCGCGCAAGCCACCCTGAAGAAGCACGGCTTCAGGAACGTGGACGGGACGGCCGGGGAGTCGGTGGTCGCATCGGCGGGCGGCAGCAAGCCTCAGCCGTACGCCACCGCGGCCACGGCGGCACCGTCCGCCGAGGACCTCCAGCAGACGCTCGGCATGTGGACGATCACGATACAGAGCGCACGGCTGACAACGGTTGTCGACGCCTCGGGTTCCATGGCCACGATCGTGCCGGGACGCAATCAGTCCCGGATGGATGTCACCAAGGTGTCCCTGATCCAGGCCCTCAACCAGTTCACCCCGAACGACGAGATCGGGCTCTGGGAGTTCGCCACCACGCTCGACGGCGACAAGGACTACCGCAGGCTGGTTCCGACCGGCCGGCTCGGGGATCCGGCGAAGGGCGGCGGTACGCACCGCGAGAAGCTCGCCGCGGCCTTCTCCGCGCTCCAGCCGGTTCCGGGCGGCGCGACCGGCCTGTACGACACCGTTCTGGCCGCGTACAAGGACGCCCAGGCGACGTATGTGAAGGGCAAGTTCAACGCGGTGGTGATCCTCACCGACGGCTCGAACCAGGACGACCGGTCCATCTCCCGCAGCGCCCTGATCGCGGAACTGGAGCGGATCGCCGACCCGGAGCGTCCGGTGCCGCTCCTCGCCATCGCGGTCGGCCCGGAGGCCGACCGTGATGAGGTGAACGAGATAGCGAAGGTGACCGGCGGCGGGGGCTACCAGGTCACCGATCCTGCGGATATCCAAGCCGTGATTCTGCAGGCCGTCATGACGGCTGGGCAGAGCGGCCACGCCGTCCAGGAGTAGCCCTCCGCGCGGCCGGGAACCACGGCGGACGACGTCAGCCGGGAGCGGTGGCGGCCCGCCCACCCCCGCCACAACGGCTGCCCGTCACGCCGACGCCCGCCACATCGACGCGCCCCACGACGAGATCAGCGCGCCGAGATCACCGCGCCGGGACACCCGTCGGCCAGCTGTGCACGGGCTCGCCACTGTGCATCAGTTCGGCGTACCGGCGGGTGGTCGCGGCCAGTGCGGCATGCCGTTCGAGCCCGGTCTCCCGGGCCCGGTGGTAGGTGTCCACCTGCCAGGAGGCCCCGTTCACCCGTCGCTTGCAACGCTCCTCGATGACCCCGAGATAGCGGTCCCGGTCCGCGGCCTCGATGTTCCAGGCATCGAGCCCCGCGGCAGCCAGCGGCAGCAGTTCGTCCCGTACGAGCCTGACGGCCGGCACCCGCGTCAGCCCGCCCGACCGGCCCGGACGCGGCCAGATCAGCTCCGCGTCGATGCCGTGGCGGCATGCGGCGTCGAAATTCTCGGCCGCCGCTGCGAACGGCAGCCTGGTCCACACCGGACGGGACTCCTCGGCGAGCGCCCGCACGAGCCCGTAGTAGAGCGCGGCATTGGCGATCACATCGGTGACGGTGGGGCCGCCGGGCAGCACCCGGTTCTCCACCCGCAGATGGGGTACGCCGTCGGCCATGCCGTACACGGGCCGGTTCCAGCGGTAGACGGTGCCATTGTGGAGCACCAGCTCCTGCAACTGCGGCACCCCGCCCTCGTCGAGCACTCGCAGTGGTTCCTCCTCGTCGCAGATCGGGAGCAGCGGGGGGAAATAGCGCAGGTTCTCCTCGAAGAGTTCGTACGCCGAACCGATCCACCGCTCACCGAACCAGGTCCTGGGCCTTACCCCCTGGTTCTGGAGTTCGGGCGGTCTGGTGTCCGTGGCCTGCTGGAAGAGCGGCGGCCGCGACTCCCGCCACAGTTCCCTGCCGAACAGGAAGGGGGAGTTGGCACCAAGGGCGATCTGGACCCCGGACACGGCCTGCGCCGCGTTCCAGACGGCCGCGAAGCGCTCCGGCGTCACCTGCAGATGCAGCTGAACCGATGTGCAGGCGGCCTCGGGGGTGATCGAGGAAGAGGTGCAGACCAATCGCTCCACGCCGCGTATATCGAGGGAGAAATCCTCGCCCCGCGCAGCCACCATTTGATCGTTCAGCAGTGTGTAGCGCTCCGCGTCCGAGAGGTTCGCCGCAACGAGGTCCGCATGCCCAAGGGTGGGCAGAATTCCGATCATCATGATCCCGGCATCAACCTCGCCCGCCTTCCGGTGGGCATATCCGAGGCCGGTCCTGATCTCTTCGGCCAGCTGATCGAAAACACGTCCGTCCAGATGGTGCGGGACTATGTTCACTTCCAGATTGAACATCCCGAGTTCGGTCTGGAAATCACGGCTCGCGATACGCGGGAGCACCTCCCCATTCATCATCTTCGGCAGGCCGTCGGCGCCCGCCAGATTCAGTTCGATCTCCATGCCCATGAGGTTGCGGGGGCGGTCGAACCTCCGCTCCGCCAAGAGCCTCTCCAGTCCCTCCAGGCACTGATGGAGCTTCCTCCGGTACCTGTGCGGATCGGACAGGTCAAAGGCGCCCGCCACGACCTTCTCCCCCATCGAAGCGTCCCTCCCTCGAGTGGGCGGCCCGCGGCCCAGGCCGCTCGCGTCACGGTCGATAATGCCCAGACCGGGTGATCCATAACGCCCCGCGATCGCCGCACACCCAGTAATCTGAGGGCGGCCGTCCGGGCACATTCCGTCGGCATGGCGCAGTTCGCAGTTTCCACCGCCGGGCACGCAGCGAAAACACCGGCGCGTTTCAGCCGACCGCGTCGAGGGAAAAATCCCTGGCGGCGGCTGCGCCGCCGACGACGAGTCAGCGTAATCTCCGCATAATAAAGTCTTGATACCGCCTTGTCGGCAATACCTGCGACGGCTAGTGGAATCACTGCGTGAACACGTGTCGTATAAACTTCGCGGACGAGGCAGAGAGTTGACGCACCGGCCCAGTCACCGGCCTCCTCTGGCCCCGCACGCCGACAGCGCCGTCTGCACCCGCCCACGCATCACCGTGTCTCCGAAGTGAGAGGCGACCCACTATGCCGCTGCTTGTACCCCCGGCTCCCGCGCCCGCTCTCCGCAGCGTTCTCGCGGCACTCGGTTCACCCACCGCAGTCCGCGAGGCCCGTACACCGGCTCTCCGATCCGCCCAGGGGCCACTGAGCCCCGAACTCCCGCTCCCCGTCCATGTACTGGAGCGGATCGGCCCGAGCGGGCTCGCACCCACGACTCGGCTCGCCGCGTGGCGGTTCGTGATCCGCAACTCGGAGCAGGCGGTCGCCGCGGCGGACACCATGCTCACTCCGGACGGCTGGACCTTCTCGCACTTCTTCGAGGGCCCGTACATCGCCTCGACCGAACTCGCCCTACGCCAGGCCGAGACAGTGACACCGCATTACCAGCCACGGCTGCTGTCCGTTCCTGAGCTCTACATGCTGGCGCTGTGGCTGCACGGCGACGCCGATGCCGACGCGGCCGGTGGCACTCTCGCCCCCGCCGATCTCCTCGTACCGCTGGCCCCCGCCCCGCCGGGAATCGCGGCCCACCGACCGCACCGGGTAGCCGACCTGCTCCGCGTGATGACGCTGCGCATCACCCCGGGCCCCGGCCCCCTGCTCGGATCGCCGGCCTGACAGCGGCCGCGCCCCACACCACAGGGCTGTGCCCCGCCACCGTCTCCGGTGGCGGGGCACAGCCCTGCGTGGCGCACATTCCGCCCATCCGGACTAGTCCGGTCCGGCCACCCCGAACCACCCGAAGTGACAGTGCAGTTGCAGTGAACCGTCCGGCCGGGTGACGCGTCCTCGGAGTAAGGAGAAGTGCTGCTGCGAAATCCCTGCGGATTGACGCCCGTGGGGCAACACTGGGACCGGACCGATCGATACGGGGGAGCGGCCATGAACACCTCGTCAAGCCGCAGGACATTCACTACAACGCAGCGAAAGAACCCAGCCATGTGCCAGCACCAGCCACCTTGTCCGACCGCCGACTCAGCCGACCGGGAAGCCGCCCGTCTGACGGCACACCACCCGGAACAGGGCTGGAGCCTGCTGTGCAACGGCGTCCTGCTCTTCGAGGACACCGGTGAGCTGCTCCCGGACGGGCAGATCATCGCCCCGCACCGGCCCCTGGAGACCGGCCGGGTGGTGAAGGCCGCCTGAACCCGGCCTGTACGAAGGGGGGCCGGCCCGGAGAGAACTCCGCACCGGCCCCGACGCATGTCCGCGTCACGCCCTGCCGCTCATGCCTCAGTTGTCGTACTCGTCCAGCGGAGGGCAGGAGCAGACGAGGTTACGGTCGCCGAAGGCACCGTCGATCCGGCGCACCGGCGGCCAGTACTTGTCGGCGGCCGAGACGCCGGCCGGGAAGACCGCCACCTCACGGCTGTAGCCGTGCTTCCACTCCCCGCCCAGCATCGCCGCGGTGTGCGGAGCGTTGCTCAGCGGGTTGTCGTCCGCGCTCCACTCGCCGGAGGCCACCTTCTCGACCTCGCCGCGAATGGCGATCATCGTGTCGCAGAAGCGGTCGAGCTCCGCGAGGTTCTCGCTCTCGGTCGGCTCGATCATCAGCGTCCCTGCGACCGGGAACGACATGGTCGGCGAGTGGAAACCGTAGTCGATCAGACGCTTGGCGATGTCGTCGACGGTGACGCCGGTGGCCTTGGAGATGGGCCGCAGGTCCACGATGCACTCGTGTGCGACCAGCCCGGCCGGACCGTTGTACAGGATCGGGTAGTGCGGTTCGAGGCGCTTGGCGATGTAGTTGGCGGCGAGTACGGCGACCTGCGTCGCACGCTTCAGGCCCTCACCACCCATCAGGCGCACGTACGCCCAGGAGATGGGGAGAATGCCGGCCGAGCCCCACGGAGCGGCCGAGATCGGTCCGACACCGGTCTCCGGGCCCGCCGCGGGCTGGAGCGGGTGGTTCGGCAGGTACGGCGCGAGGTGCGCGCGCACGCCGACCGGGCCGACGCCGGGGCCGCCGCCGCCGTGCGGGATGCAGAAGGTCTTGTGCAGGTTCAGGTGCGAGACGTCGCCGCCGAAGCGGCCCGGCTTGGCGAGGCCGACCAGCGCGTTGAGGTTGGCTCCGTCGACGTACACCTGACCGCCGGCGTCGTGCACCTCGGCGCAGATGTCCGCGACGTGCTCCTCGAACACACCGTGCGTCGACGGGTACGTGATCATGAGCACGGCGAGCTCGTCACGGTGCGTCTCGATCTTGGCGCGGAGGTCCTCGATGTCGACCTCGCCGTCGTCGGCGGTCTTCACCACGACGACCTTCATGCCGGCCATCACGGCGCTGGCGGCGTTGGTGCCGTGCGCGGAGGACGGGATGAGGCAGACGGTCCGCTGGTCGTCGCCGTTGGCCCGGTGGTACGCCCGTACGGCCAGGAGACCGGCGAACTCGCCCTGCGAGCCGGCGTTCGGCTGGATCGAGACGGCGTCGTAGCCGGTGACCTCGGCGAGGCGCTCCTCCAGCTCACGGATGAGGGTGACGAAGCCCGACGCCTGCTCGGCCGGCGCGAAGGGGTGCAGCGCGGCGAACTCGGGCCAGGTGATCGGCTCCATCTCGGCGGTCGCGTTCAGCTTCATGGTGCAGGAGCCGAGCGGGATCATGCCACGGTCCAGAGCGTAGTCCCGGTCGGCGAGCTTGCGCAGGTAGCGCAGCATCGCCGTCTCGGAACGGTGCTGGTGGAAGACCGGGTGCGTGAGGATCTCGTCGGTGCGCAGCAGGCCCTCGGGCAGCGCGTCGGCAGCCGCGGCGTCCAGCGCCTCGATGTCCCCGTCGGCGCCGAACGCGGCCCAGACGGCGGCGATCTGCGTACGGGTGGTGGTCTCGTCACAGGCGAGGGAGACGAGGTCCGTGTCGACGAGCCGCAGGTTGACACCACGCTCGCGGGCCTCGGCCACGACATCGGCGGCCTTCCCGGGAACGCGCACGGTGACGGTGTCGAAGTAGGAGCCGGTCACGACGTCGATGCCACTCGCGCGCAGACCCTCGGCCAGGATCGTCGCGTAGCGGTGGGTGCGAAGGGCGATCGTCCGCAGCCCGTCCGGACCGTGGTAGACGGCGTACATCCCGGCCATGACGGCGAGCAGCACCTGAGCCGTGCAAATGTTGCTGGTGGCCTTCTCGCGGCGGATGTGCTGCTCACGGGTCTGCAGCGCCAGCCGGTAGGCCTTGTTGCCGTCTGCGTCGACGGAGACGCCGACGAGGCGGCCGGGCAGGCTGCGGGCGAACTTCTCGCGTACGGCCATGAAGCCGGCGTGCGGTCCGCCGAAGCCCATCGGCACACCGAAACGCTGGGTGGTGCCGACCGCGATGTCCGCGCCCAGGCCGCCCGGTGAGGTGAGCAGGGTCAGGGCCAGCAGGTCGGCGGCGACCGTGACGATCGCACCCAGTTCGTGGGCCTGCTCGATCAAGGGCTGGATGTTCCGCACCGCTCCGGAAGCGCCCGGGTACTGCACCAGCACGCCGAAGACGCCGCGCTCGGCGATCTCTGCCGGGATGCCGTCGGAGAGGTCCGCGACGACGACCTCGACACCGGTGGGCTCGGCGCGGGTCTCGATGACGGCGATCGTCTGCGGCAGGGCGTCGGCGTCGACCAGGAAGACGCCGTTCTTGACCTTGCCGACGCGCCGCGAGAGCGCCATGGCCTCGGCGGCCGCGGTGCCCTCGTCGAGCAGCGAGGCACCGGAGGTGGGCAGCCCGGTCAGCTCGGCGACCACCGTCTGGAAGTTGAGGAGCGCCTCCAGGCGGCCCTGCGAAATCTCCGGCTGGTACGGCGTGTACGCCGTGTACCAGGCGGGGTTCTCCATGACGTTGCGCAGGATCACCGGCGGTGTGAAGGTGCCGTAGTAGCCGAGCCCGATCATCGGGGCCAGCACCTGATTCCGGTCGGCCAGGGCGCGCAGTTCGGCGAGGACCTCGGCCTCGGTGCGGGCGGCCGGCAACCGGAGTGCCTCCGCGCTCTTGATGACATCGGGCACCGCGGCCGCGGTCAGCTCGTCCAGTGAGCCGTAACCGACCTGGGCGAGCATCTTCGACTGCGCCTCGTCATCGGGACCGATGTGGCGCTGTTCGAACGGAATACCCTGCTCCAGCTGGGAGAGCGGAGTGCGACGGGGGGTCATGGTGGAGGCCTCCTGGTCTGTCACGACCTGCGAGGGGCACCACGGCGCGGGTGCCCGGACGGCCTCCCCCTCTGTCATCTCAACCTGAGAGCTTCACCGGCGCGCCTTGTGGCGTACCGGCTTTCACCGTCGGTGAGGAAGGGAACCGGCGGCGCTCGGCCGCACGGAACCCGCCCTGCTTTCCAGAGTGACCTCGTCCGCGCGGTACGGGGGCCTGAGAGATTCCGGGGAGGATTTGCTCCTTCGGCGCCTCCGGATTCGCTCCGGAGGACTCTCCCGCACGGGGTCAGCAGCCATGACCAGCCTACCAGCGGGGCTCGTGGCGGAATTCTCGAGTGGCCAACCCCTCGGATCTGCACTTTTGTAGTGCTTGTGGAGTACCGCGACCAGTGGGAGGGACCGTGCAGACCGACATCGATCCGCGCAGCCTGATCGGCCGCAAGGCGTTCGACCGCAAGGGCACCAAGATCGGAACCGTGGACGAGGTGTACCTGGACGACGCGACCGGTGTGCCCGAGTGGGCAGCCGTACGTACCGGACTCTTCAGCCGGGACGCGTTCGTCCCGCTGGAGCCCAGCGAGTTCGTGGAGGATTCGCTTCGCGTCCCCTACGACCGGGCGCTGATCAAGGACGCACCCGACTTCGGCGTCGGTCGCCATCTCTCACCGGAACAGGAGCTCCAGCTCTACCGGCACTACGGTCTGGACTCCCCGCCCGAGGAGACCGGCCCGGACAGGGACTTCGGCAGACTGGCCGGCCAGGACGAGTAGTCCGCCGGGTTCCGCACCAGCGGCAGCGGATCGGCCGGCTGCAACTGCGCGTCGTCGATCCGGAAGGTACGCACCCGGCCGGGCGCCGACTCCGGTTCCTCGAACCGCACCGTGACACGGCCGACACCGCTGCCCTGCACCCAGCCATGGCCGTAGACGTCATGGCGCACGTCCTGCCCGGCGGGCCAGCGCCGGGCGGCGAGCTGTTCTGAGGTCTCGGGGGTCTCCTCCCCCGCACCACCGGCGGACTCGCCCCCCTGGTCACCCGCTTCCTCCTCGGCCCCTTCCCCGGTCGCGGCCCGCTCACCGGCGGCCTGCGCGAAGAGGTCCTCCTGCGTGTAGTCGGCGAGCCCCGTGACGCCCACCCCCAGGAGCCGTACGCCTCCGGTGGTGTCCACGGCCTCCAGGAGCCGCGCGGCGGCCTCCCGGACCACTGTGGGGTCGTCCGTGGGCCCACGGAGCGTCTCCGACCTCGTGAGCGTGGAGAAGTCGTACCGGCGCACCTTCAGCACCACCGTCCGCCCGGACCGCCCCGCGCCCCGCAGCCGCTGGACGCATCGGCCGGCCAGCCGCTCGACCTCCGTCCTGACCCGCACCCGGTCGTGCAGGTCCGCGTCGAAAGTGTCCTCGACCGACACCGATTTCGCGTCCCGCTCCGCGACAACGGGCCGGTCGTCATACCCGAACGCCATCCGGTGGAGCGAGCCGCCGTGCGCCTTCCCCAGCAGGCGTACGAGCTCCGCCTCACCCGCCTCGGTCAGGTCGTTGACGGTCGTCATCCCGGCGCGGCGCAGATGGTCCGCCGTCGCGGGCCCGACGCCGGGGAGGGTCCGTACGGGCATCGGTGCGAGCAGCTCCCGCTCCGTGCCCGGCTCGATGAGCACCAGCCCGTCCGGTTTGGCCTGTTCCGAAGCGATCTTGGCCAGCATCTTGGAGCCCGCGAGTCCGACCGAGCCGGTCAGTCCGGTGACCGCCTTGATGGCCGTACGCAACTGCCCGCCGATCTCCAGCGCAGAAGCCGTGTCATCTGCCACCCCACCGGCTTCCAGGTCCACGAAAGCCTCGTCCAGGCTGAGCGGCTCGACCAGCGGGGAGAGCCGCCCCAGCAGCTCCATCACTTGGTCGCTGACCGTCCGGTAGAGCAGGAAGCGAGGCACCAGATAGGCCGCGTTGGGGGCCAGCCGCCGGGCCTGTGCCATGGGCATCGCCGAATGCACTCCGAAGCGCCGTGCCTCGTACGACGCGGTGGCGACGACTCCGCGTGGCCCCAGCCCACCGACCACGACCGGCTTTCCGCGCAGGCTGGGCTTCGCCGCCTGCTCGGCAGAGGCGTAGAAGGCATCCATGTCGAGATGCAGGATGGTGGGCGCGGCTCTCACATCAATCGATGCTGCCCCATGGCACTGACAATCGCCGCGCCCGATTCCTCGCCCCGGTCAGCCGGCGCGGTTGCGCCGCCGCGCGAGCTCATCGGCCGGGTTGTTCCCGACGAGCGTCTCGCCGGTGTCCACGCGCTCTCCGTGCAGCTGCGACAGCGCGACGTCGACGTCCCGCCACACCACGCCCACGGCAATGCCGAAGACCCCCTGGCCGCCTTGGAGCAGATCGACGACCTCGTCGGGCGAGGAGCACTCGTAGACCGTCGCCCCATCGCTCATCAGCGTCATCCGCTCCAGGTCCTGGAACCCGCGGGCCCGCAGATGCTGAACCGTGGTGCGGATGTTCTGCAGGGCGACGCCCGTGTCCAGGAAGCGCTTGACGATCTTCAGCAGGACGACGTCCCGGAAGCTGTAGAGCCGCTGTGTGCCCGAGCCGTATGCCGGACGGACGCTCGGCTCGACCAGCCCCGTGCGCGCCCAGTAGTCGAGCTGCCGATAAGTGATCCCCGCAGCCGCACACGCTGTTGGCCCCCGATAGCCGATGTCGTTGGCCGATGCCACGCCGCCCCCTGCCACCGCCGCCGGTTGAACCGGTTGCCTGATGGTGTGGTCGGCTGTACTCCCCTGCTGCGGATACGGCCCACCCGCCGCCGTACCGTCGCCGCTGCTTCTCACGCCGACCTCCGTCCTTGACCTGCCATCTCGAAGGTAGGCAGTCACTCGGGGTGCGTCAACGATCGCCACACTCGGCACGCCGAGTGATAATCACCCTGAGGGTGGTTTCCCGTGACCCGTGAGCGGGAAAGGCTTGTCGAATGCGCTGATGGCGACCCCGTAGAACGGTCACTGACTGTTGGTGCCGAAGTCCTCTGGTGAAATCTGATCGAGGAACTCGCGGAACTTCTCCACCTCGTCCTCCTGTTCGTCGGGGATGGCGATGCCGGCGTCGTCGAGCACCCCGTCGCTGCCGTAGATCGGCGTTCCGGTGCGCAACGCGAGCGCTATGGCGTCGGACGGCCGCGCGCTCACCTCGACCCCGCTGGCGAATACCAGCTCCGCGTAGAAGACCCCTTCGCGCAGGTCCGTGATGCGGACCTCGGTGAGCTCCTGGCCGACGGCCTCGAGCACATCCTTGAAGAGATCATGGGTCAGCGGCCTGGCCGGCGCCATGCCCTGCTGGGCAAAGGCAATCGCGGTCGCCTCACCAGGACCGATCCAAATGGGGAGGTACCGGTCGCCTCCCACTTCACGCAGGAGCACGATCGGTTGGTTCGAGGGCATTTCCACCCGGACACCCACAACGTCGAGCTCGTTCACACAGCAACCCTAGGACGTGCTCGGCAGGTTTGGGTAGTCGGGCACCGACGAGATCAGTGGAACCGGACCTTCAGAGCGGTCTGCACCAGGGCCGAGTGAAGTCGAACCGACAGCTCGGCGAGCTCCCTCGCGGTGGCCTCGGCATGCGCTCTGGTCTGCGGATTCCGGTGCAGCCGCAGGGGCGCGACCACCTGCTCGATGAGTCCCGCCTCGCGGTCGGCGGCTGCCCGGATGGCACGCAGGTGACGCGGTTCCAGACCGAATCGGCCCAGATCCGCCACAAGCTTGGCCACCGTGACCATCTCGGCGTCGTAGCCGCCCTCGCCGCTCGGAGCGACCAGGCCGTACGACTCCCACTCGTCGAGGTCACTCTCGGTGGCCTCGGTCGCCGCCAGCAGCTCGGCACGGCCGATCCGGGCCGCGGTCGCCCTCCCGGACTCCGCATCCCAGCCGCCGTCGGTCAGATCCCGGGGACCGCCTCCGGAGGGCAGGGCGGACTGCTCGCCGCGGGCGAGGGCGTCCAGATGCTCGCGGATGACCTTCAGCGGGAGGTAGTGATCCCGCTGCATACGCAGCACCTGCGCGAGCCGCTCTACGTCGGCCGCACGGAACTTGCGGTAGCCGGAGGGGGTCCGCTGCGGCTCGACAAGCCCTTCGGCCTCCAGGAAACGAATCTTGGAGATCGTCACTTCGGGAAACTCGTCCCGCAGCTGCAGGAGCACCGTGCCGATGCTCATCGGGCGGTCGTCGGCAGTGGCGGTGCCGTGACCGGCACCGCCCGTCGGTGTTCTCAGCATGGACCTTCCCTGACGGGTCAGATGCCCCGCTGGCTCGCGTAGAAGACCAGCCGGTACTTGCCGATCTGCACTTCGTCACCGTTGGACAGGGCTACGGAGTCGATGCGCTCGCGGTTGACGTAGGTGCCGTTGAGGCTGCCCACATCCCCGACCGTGAAGCTTCCGTCGGAGCTCCTGCGGAACTCCACGTGCCGCCTCGACACCGTCACGTCGTCGAGGAAGATGTCGCTCTGCGGGTGGCGGCCGGCCGTGGTCAGCTCGCTGTCCAGCAGGAAGCGGCTGCCTGAATTCGGACCGCGCCGCACCACGAGCAGCGCCGACCCGAGCGGAAGGGCGTCGACAGCGGCCTGAGCCTCGGGCGAGAGGGACGGCGCGAGCGTCTGCCCGGTGACCTCCGCCTCGTACGCCTCGAGACCTGAGATGGAAATGGTCGAGGTCGTCTCCGAGGCACGCTCGGGAATTCCGCCCCTCAGCGGCGCACCGCAGTTGGAGCAGAAACGACTGGCCTCGGCGTTGCGATGCCCGCACCTCGTACACACTGGCATGGACGAACCCTCCTGCCTCGGGGTAAACCCTCCACCCGTACCTGAGGTTGACGGTTCTCCGGAACCTATGCGGCCGGCACCGGCAGGGTCAACAGACGACGCGCCGGAAGCACCCGCGTTGTCACTGCCCGAACCGGACACCTGATCGCGGAAGAGCGGGCGCTCCGAGCCCTGCTCATCCGCCTGGCCATGACGCGGTGCGCGATGGCGGGCAGCCTCATCGCGAGCGCTCTTGCCGAACAACTTCCCAAACAACTTCACGGGCGATTCCCCTTGACCGAAATAGACCCGCCCGTGGGGCAGGACGAACCCTGAATGAACACACCTGCCGACCCGGACATCTTCACAACGTCCGTATCCACTCGACAGTTTCCACCACGCACCACCATTACGATGCGGCGACCCCCCGCAACCGCCTGCCCGTATCCTTCGCCCCCTCGGTGCCGCGGCCTCACGGGGACGACGACCGAGCGTAGTCAGGCCGCTTTGCCGGTCGCAAGACATCCACGACGATGTCGTCGGCCTGCTCAACATGCACGGTGGCCTGCTCCTTCTCCAGTGTCTGCACCACACCGCCGGGGATGTTCAGCGCCGGCTCCAGGTCCTGGGGCTTGCCGATCACCTTGAACACGTACGGCGCGGCGATCTTACGGCCGTCAACCTTGACCTTGCCGCCGTCACCGGAGAAGTAGGTATTGGCCACCACTCTGACGCCGTTGACCTCGATCGCCTCGGCGCCCGCCGCACGCAGCTCCTGGAGCGCGTCGAGCAGCATGTCCGCCTTCACTCCGTTTCCCGGGTCGTTGACGGTGAGGGTGATCCCGGGCCCGTGCGCGGCCACGGTACCCGCGAGGACCCCGAGTTGCCGTTCCTTCTCCACCGTCTGCTTGCGCGCCTCCTCGGCCTGGTCGGAGCTGTTCTCCAGCTCCGTTCGCTGAGCGTCGAGACGCTGCTTCTCGTCCTCCAGACGCTGTGTGCGGCCGTCCAGCTCGTCGAGAATGCGGACGAGGTCCTCCTGGCGGGCACCTCTCAGTGCGCTGTTGTCGTTGTTCGAACGGACCTGAATGGCCAGCCCGAGACCGAGAACGAACAGCAGCAGCGCGACGATGAGTTGGGCCCGTGTCACCCGCGGCGGCCACAGACCGGCGATGAGCCGCTGACGCCCGGTGAGCTCCTTGGCAGCGTCGGCCGGCTGCTCGCCGGGATGCTCCTTGCCGCTGGGAAGTTCTTCGTTACTCATCGGCATCAGGCCCGGAAGACGTGCCGGCGGATGGCCGCGGCGTTGGAGAAGATCCGGATCCCGAGCACGACCACCACACCGGTGGAGAGCTGCGCGCCGACGCCCAGCTTGTCGCCCAGGAACACGATCAGTGCGGCCACCACTACATTCGACAGGAAGGACACGACGAACACCTTGTCGACAAAGATTCCGTCGAGCATGGCCCTCAGACCGCCGAAGACTGCGTCGAGAGCAGCCACCACAGCGATCGGAAGATAAGGCTCGACCACCGCCGGCACCTCGGGCCGGACCAACAGTCCGACCACGACTCCCACGACGAGGCCCAGTACGGCGATCACGATGTGCCCTTCCCTGTCTCTGCCGCACCACTGCCGGTGTCTGCGGCCTTGTAAGGCTCTGCTGTTCGTACGATCAGGCTCGGCGCGACCTGGAGGCTCACCTTTTCCTGGACGGACATGCTCGTCCGGATGTCGAAGGTGTCCTTGAGCGCCTGCAGATACTGGCCGTCGGCACTGTCCTGGAATGCGCTGCTCAACGGCTTCCCGTCCCCCACCGCCAGCACCGTGTACGGCGGCACGAGCGGTCTGTTGTCGACCAGTATGGCGTCGCCGGCCGCGCGGATCGCCGACAGGGCGGTCAGACGCTGCCCGTTGATGGCGATCGCTTCCGCACCGGACTGCCACAGGCCGTTGACGACGCGCTGCAGGTCCCGGTCGCGGACCCGCCCGGTGTCGGAAAACCCGCTGGTCTCCCTCGGCCCGCCACCGCCCTGGTCGGTGCCCTTGGCGTCGTCGACGACGAGTTTCACGCCGGGCCCTTCCACCGGTGTCGCGCCGGCGAGCAACGCCACCAGTTCCCCCTGGTCCCCCCCGTGCTTCTCCAGCGCCTTGCGCTGTCGACTGCCCACATCGTCCCGGAGCTTGTCGACCCGCGCCTCGAGGTTGTCCGCCGCCGCCGTCTCCTCGCCGATACGGTCGATCAATTCCTCGCGCTCCTTGGCGAGGACCGGCGCGGCGACGCGCGCCTGCGCGGCGCCGAGCGTGACGACAAGGGCAGCAAGGACCAGACAGGCGGCGAGGCCGAATTTCGCCTTGAGTGTGCGGGGCAGTCCCGCGCTCCCGTCTGCCTTGCGACGCGCCGATGCCTCGGCGTACCCGTCGTCGAGGCTGTGGTCCATCACATTGGTCAGCAGCGACATGGACGCGTCGGGGCGCGTGGCGGTACTCCGATCGGGGGGCTGCTGCGACATGCCGCACATCGTCGCACGTCGCCACTGCTACCGCCGAATGGCCCCACCGATGGGCCCGGAGGCGCCGCTCGATGCCTCCGGGTCCACCGGTGGAACCCTCAGTGACCTGCGCTGTCCACAACCGCTGCCCATTCGTCCAGCAACGCCTGCGCGGAGGCGTCGTCCGGGCCCTCGGCCCACAAATGGGTGACAGCCTCGGCCGGGTCCGGAAGCACCATCACCCATCGTCCGTCGGCCTCGACGACGCGCACGCCGTCCGTCGTGTCCACACTGCGGTCCCCGGCGGCCTCCACGACCCGGCGCATGACCATGCCCTTGACAGCCCAAGGTGTGGCCAGATCCCGCCGCAGGACGTGGGCACGGGGAATGCGGGCATCGATCTGGCTGAGGGTGAGCTGGGTCCTGGCGACGAGCCCGAGGAGTCGCACGAAGGCGGCGGAGCCGTCGAAGACGCTGCTGAATTCGGGAACGATGAAGCCGCCGCGGCCGTCCCCACCGAAGATGGTGCCTTCCTCACGTCCCACGCGCGTCAGATCGTCGGGCGATGTCGTCGTCCATTCGACCTGCGTGCCGTGGTACGCCGCGACCTGCTCGGCGACCCGCGTGGTGGTCACCGGCAGCGCCACCCGCCCACTGCGCCGCTCGGCGGCCACGAGGTCGAGCATCACCAGGAGTGCCCGGTCGTCCTCCACGATCCTGCCCCGTTCGTCGACCAGGGAGAGTCGCTCACCGACCGGGTCGAACCGCACGCCGAAGGCAGCCCGTGCCGAGGAGACGATCTCCCCCAACCGCACCAGTCCGGACCGCCGGGTTTCGGCGGACTCGGTGGGCCGGGATTCGTCCAGGCCGGGATTGATGGTCAACGCGTCCACGCCGAGCCGTCCGAGCAGGCTGGGAAGGACGAGCCCGGCACTGCCGTTGGAGGCGTCGACGACGACCTTGAGAGCCGCGTCGGCGATCCCTGCGGTATCCACGTTCCGCAGCAGCGATCCGGTGTACGAGTCGAAGACGCTGGACGGGAAGTGCAGGTCCCCGATCTCCCCTGGGAAGGCCCGACGGTACTCCTGACGTGCATAGACCCGGTCCAGCTTCCGCTGGCGTGCCTGTGAGAGGTCCGCGCCCCGCTCGTCGAAGAACATGATGTCGACCGAGTCGGGTACCCCGGGGGAGGTACGGATCATGATCCCGCCGGCACTGCCGCGTGCGGTCTGCTGGCGCGCGACGGGCATCGGTACGTTCTCCAGGTCCCGTACGTCGATGGCGCTGGCCTGAAGCGCGGAGATCACCGCTCTCTTCAGCGCACGGGCACCGCGGGAGTGGTCACGTGCCGTGGTGACCGTCGACCCCTTCTTGAGAGTCGTGGCATACGCTCCGGCGAGCCGGACAGCCAGCTCCGGCGTGATCTCGACGTTCAGAATCCCGGATACACCACGGGCCCCGAAGAGATGAGCCTGCCCCCGTGATTCCCAGATCACCGAGGTATTGACAAAGGCACCGGCCTCGATCGTCTTGAACGGGTAAACCCGAACATTTCCCTGAACGATCGATTCCTCACCGACCAGACATTCGTCGCCGATGACCGCGCCATCCTCGATACGGGCGGCCCGCATGACGTCGGTGTTCTTGCCGATCACGCATCCGCGCAGGTTGCTGTGCTGACCGATGTAGACGTTGTCGTGCACCACGGCCTTATGCAGAAAAGCGCCGCTCTTGACAACGACGTTGGATCCGATGACCGTGTGCTCGCGAATCTCCACGCCGGCTTCGACTTTTGCGTAGTCCCCGATGTACAGCGGGCCTCGCAGTACCGCGTCGGGATGCACTTCGGCGCCTTCCGCGACCCATACGCCCGGCGAGATCTCGAAGCCGTCGATCTCGACGTCGACCTTGCGCTCGAGAACGTCGGCCTGGGCCTTCACATAGCTCTCGTGAGTGCCGACGTCCTCCCAGTAGCCCTCGGCGACATAGCCGTAGATGGGCTTTCCTTCCTTCATCAGCTGCGGGAAAACATCAGCGGACCAGTCCACGGAGACGTCAGCCTCGACATAGTCGAAAACCTCGGGCTCCATGACGTAGATGCCTGTGTTGACGGTGTCCGAGAAGACCTGACCCCAGGTGGGCTTCTCCAGGAAACGTTCTACCTGGCCCGCCTCGTCGACGATGGTGATGCCGAATTCCAGCGGATTCGGCACCCGGGTCAGGCACACGGTCACCAGCCCGCCCTTTTCCTTGTGGAAGGCGATGAGGTCGGTGAGATCGAAGTCGGTGAGTGCATCACCGGAAATCACGAGGAAGGTGTCGTCCTTCAGTGCTTCCTCAGCATTTTTCACGCTCCCCGCAGTGCCGAGCGGTTTCTCCTCGTTGGCGTAACTGAGCTCCATCCCGAGCTCTTCACCGTCCCCGAAGTAGTTCTTGACCAACGAGGCGAGGAATTGGACCGTTACGACGGTCTCATTGAGCCCGTGCCGCTTGAGCAACCGCAGCACATGCTCCATGATCGGCCGATTGGCGACGGGCAGAAGCGGCTTGGGCATGCTTGAGGTCATGGGGCGAAGACGAGTGCCTTCGCCGCCAGCCATCACGACGGCCTTCATGTCGGAAACGTCCTCCTTGAACAGACGACGGTTTGGCCGACTTCGCCCGTCGGGGCGCCATCCGAATCATCAGCGGCGGGCCGGCCACTCTGCGCGGCACCGCGTCAACGAGCTCAATCGGCTGCTACATCCGCCTTGACGAGTCTGCGGACCTGAACCACGTAGAGGATCCCTGCCCACCAGTAGAGCGTTGTACCCCAACCTGCGAACGCCCATCCGAAAACGGCAGCCAGAGATGCCAGCCAACCACTTCCATCGCTGAGCAGCAACAAGGGGAACGCGTACATCAGGTTGAACGTGGCGGCCTTCCCCAGGAAGTTCACCTGGGGCGGCGGATAGCCATGACGGCGCAGGATTCCCACCATCACGAGGAGCATCAGTTCGCGGGCCAGAAGTGCCGCGGTAAGCCAGAGCGGCAGGATCTCCCGCCAGGTTAGGCCAACGAGGGTCGAAAGAATGTAGAGGCGGTCAGCGGCGGGGTCCAGGAGCCGGCCGAGGCTGCTGATCTGGTTCCACCGGCGAGCGAGCTTACCGTCGAGGTAGTCGCTGACCCCGCTGAGCATCAGCACCAGCAGTGCCCAGCCATCGCTCTTGGGCCCGCCGAACTCGGGGCGAAGAATCAGCCACAGGAAGAGCGGGACCCCGACAAGGCGAGCCATGCTGAGGATGTTGGGGATGGTGAGTACCCGGTCCGTCTGGACCCGAGTCTCCTGGACCTCCACCCGGGGGCCTCCTGTGTGAAGAACGTGCCAATGATGCCCCCTGACCTTACCCTCGGCCACCGACGCCGGGTGCACGGGGGTATCGGAAAAGCTCTTGAACGCAGAAAAGCCCCGTGCCACAAGGGCACGGGGCTTTCCCGTAAAAGGAGTTCGGCGGCGTCCTACTCTCCCACAGGGTCCCCCCTGCAGTACCATCGGCGCTGAAAGGCTTAGCTTCCGGGTTCGGAATGTAACCGGGCGTTTCCCTAACGCAATGACCACCGAAACACTATGAAATTAACCAACACCGGAACAACACGGCCGTTCGTTATTTCAGAACAAACACAGTGGACGCGAGCAACTGAGGACAAGCCCTCGGCCTATTAGTACCAGTCAGCTCCACCCGTTACCGGGCTTCCACATCTGGCCTATCAACCCAGTCGTCTACTGGGAGCCTTAACCAATCAAGTTGGTGGGAATACTCATCTCGAAGCAGGCTTCCCGCTTAGATGCTTTCAGCGGTTATCCTTTCCGAACGTAGCCAACCAGCCATGCCCTTGGCAGAACAACTGGCACACCAGAGGTTCGTCCGTCCCGGTCCTCTCGTACTAGGGACAGCCCTTCTCAATATTCCTACGCGCGCAGCGGATAGGGACCGAACTGTCTCACGACGTTCTAAACCCAGCTCGCGTACCGCTTTAATGGGCGAACAGCCCAACCCTTGGGACCGACTCCAGCCCCAGGATGCGACGAGCCGACATCGAGGTGCCAAACCATCCCGTCGATATGGACTCTTGGGGAAGATCAGCCTGTTATCCCCGGGGTACCTTTTATCCGTTGAGCGACAGCGCTTCCACAAGCCACTGCCGGATCACTAGTCCCGACTTTCGTCCCTGCTCGACCCGTCGGTCTCACAGTCAAGCTCCCTTGTGCACTTACACTCAACACCTGATTGCCAACCAGGCTGAGGGAACCTTTGGGCGCCTCCGTTACTCTTTAGGAGGCAACCGCCCCAGTTAAACTACCCATCAGACACTGTCCCTGATCCGGATCACGGACCGAGGTTAGACATCCAGCACGACCAGAGTGGTATTTCAACGACGACTCCACAACCACTGGCGTGGCCGCTTCAAAGTCTCCCACCTATCCTACACAAGCCGAACCGAACACCAATATCAAACTGTAGTAAAGGTCCCGGGGTCTTTCCGTCCTGCTGCGCGAAACGAGCATCTTTACTCGTAGTGCAATTTCACCGGGCCTATGGTTGAGACAGTCGAGAAGTCGTTACGCCATTCGTGCAGGTCGGAACTTACCCGACAAGGAATTTCGCTACCTTAGGATGGTTATAGTTACCACCGCCGTTTACTGGCGCTTAAGTTCTCAGCTTCGCCGACCCGAAAGTCGGCTAACCGGTCCCCTTAACGTTCCAGCACCGGGCAGGCGTCAGTCCGTATACATCGCCTTACGGCTTCGCACGGACCTGTGTTTTTAGTAAACAGTCGCTTCTCGCTGGTCTCTGCGGCCACCCCCAGCTCGGAGAGCAAGTCTCCTCACCAGTGATGGCCCCCCTTCTCCCGAAGTTACGGGGGCATTTTGCCGAGTTCCTTAACCATAGTTCACCCGAACGCCTCGGTATTCTCTACCTGACTACCTGAGTCGGTTTAGGGTACGGGCCGCCATGAAACTCGCTAGAGGCTTTTCTCGACAGCATAGGATCATCCACTTCACCACAATCGGCTCGGCATCAGGTCTCAGCCTTAACGTGTGACGGATTTACCTACCACACGGCCTACACCCTTACCCCGGGACTACCACCGCCCGGGCTGGACTACCTTCCTGCGTCACCCCATCGCTTACCTAGTACAAGTCTGGTTCGTCGGCTCCACCACTACCCTCAACTCCGAAGAGATCGGGCCGGCTTCACGGACTTAGCATCGCCTGATTCAGTATTGGGCGTTTCAAAGCGGGTACCGGAATATCAACCGGTTGTCCATCGACTACGCCTGTCGGCCTCGCCTTAGGTCCCGACTTACCCTGGGCAGATCAGCTTGACCCAGGAACCCTTAGTCAATCGGCGCACACGTTTCTCACGTGTGTATCGCTACTCATGCCTGCATTCTCACTCGTGAACCGTCCACAACTCGCTTCCGCGGCTGCTTCACCCGGCACACGACGCTCCCCTACCCATCCCAGCAGGCGTTGGCCCTATACGCTGGAATGACACGACTTCGGCGGTACGCTTGAGCCCCGCTACATTGTCGGCGCGGAATCACTTGACCAGTGAGCTATTACGCACTCTTTCAAGGGTGGCTGCTTCTAAGCCAACCTCCTGGTTGTCTCTGCGACTCCACATCCTTTCCCACTTAGCGTACGCTTAGGGGCCTTAGTCGATGCTCTGGGCTGTTTCCCTCTCGACCATGGAGCTTATCCCCCACAGTCTCACTGCCGTGCTCTCACTTACCGGCATTCGGAGTTTGGCTAAGGTCAGTAACCCGGTAGGGCCCATCGCCTATCCAGTGCTCTACCTCCGGCAAGAAACACACGACGCTGCACCTAAATGCATTTCGGGGAGAACCAGCTATCACGGAGTTTGATTGGCCTTTCACCCCTAACCACAGGTCATCCCCCAGGTTTTCAACCCTGGTGGGTTCGGTCCTCCACGAAGTCTTACCTCCGCTTCAACCTGCCCATGGCTAGATCACTCCGCTTCGGGTCTTGAGCGTGCTACTAAAGCGCCCTATTCGGACTCGCTTTCGCTACGGCTTCCCCACACGGGTTAACCTCGCAACACACCGCAAACTCGCAGGCTCATTCTTCAAAAGGCACGCAGTCACGACTGTTGCTCCGAAGAACAACAGCGACGCTCCCACGGCTTGTAGGCACACGGTTTCAGGTACTATTTCACTCCGCTCCCGCGGTACTTTTCACCATTCCCTCACGGTACTATCCGCTATCGGTCACCAGGGAATATTTAGGCTTAGCGGGTGGTCCCGCCAGATTCACACGGGATTTCTCGGGCCCCGTGCTACTTGGGAAATTCTCAAACGAGCCGTTAATGTTTCAGCTACGGGGGTCTTACCCTCTACGCCGGACCTTTCGCATGTCCTTCGCCTACATCAACGGTTTCTGACTCGTCGACCAATCGGCAGATTGATCAAGAGAACTCCCGCAACCCCGCATGCGCAACCCCTGCCGGGTATCACACACATACGGTTTGGCCTCATCCAGTTTCGCTCGCCACTACTCCCGGAATCACGGTTGTTTTCTCTTCCTGAGGGTACTGAGATGTTTCACTTCCCCTCGTTCCCTCCACACTGCCTATGTGTTCAGCAGCGGGTGACAGCCCATGACGACTGCCGGGTTTCCCCATTCGGACACCCCCGGATCAAAGCTCGGTTGACAGCTCCCCGGGGCCTATCGTGGCCTCCCACGTCCTTCATCGGTTCCTGGTGCCAAGGCATCCACCGTGCGCCCTTAAAAACTTGGCCACAGATGCTCGCGTCCACTGTGCAGTTCTCAAGCAACGACCAGCCACCCACCACCCCGCCCAAACAGGCGAGTTCACTGGGGCCGGCGTTTGAAGGCAGCCTTGCGGCCATACCTTCAGACACCCAACAGCGCGCCCAGCACCCGGAATTCAGCCGGTTCGTTTTCCACGCTCCGAAGAGCAGTACTTGCGACCCGATTGAACCACCAGGTACTGAATAGTCAACGTTCCACCCATGAGCAACCACCGTCGAACATTTGCCGACGTAGTGGCCTCTGACCAGGCAAGCCCGGTAAGAAGTGCTCCTTAGAAAGGAGGTGATCCAGCCGCACCTTCCGGTACGGCTACCTTGTTACGACTTCGTCCCAATCGCCAGTCCCACCTTCGACAGCTCCCTCCCACAAGGGGTTGGGCCACCGGCTTCGGGTGTTACCGACTTTCGTGACGTGACGGGCGGTGTGTACAAGGCCCGGGAACGTATTCACCGCAGCAATGCTGATCTGCGATTACTAGCAACTCCGACTTCATGGGGTCGAGTTGCAGACCCCAATCCGAACTGAGACCGGCTTTTTGAGATTCGCTCCGCCTCGCGGCATCGCAGCTCATTGTACCGGCCATTGTAGCACGTGTGCAGCCCAAGACATAAGGGGCATGATGACTTGACGTCGTCCCCACCTTCCTCCGAGTTGACCCCGGCAGTCTCCTGTGAGTCCCCATCACCCCGAAGGGCATGCTGGCAACACAGAACAAGGGTTGCGCTCGTTGCGGGACTTAACCCAACATCTCACGACACGAGCTGACGACAGCCATGCACCACCTGTACACCGACCACAAGGGGGGCACCATCTCTGATGCTTTCCGGTGTATGTCAAGCCTTGGTAAGGTTCTTCGCGTTGCGTCGAATTAAGCCACATGCTCCGCTGCTTGTGCGGGCCCCCGTCAATTCCTTTGAGTTTTAGCCTTGCGGCCGTACTCCCCAGGCGGGGAACTTAATGCGTTAGCTGCGGCACCGACGACGTGGAATGTCGCCAACACCTAGTTCCCAACGTTTACGGCGTGGACTACCAGGGTATCTAATCCTGTTCGCTCCCCACGCTTTCGCTCCTCAGCGTCAGTAATGGCCCAGAGATCCGCCTTCGCCACCGGTGTTCCTCCTGATATCTGCGCATTTCACCGCTACACCAGGAATTCCGATCTCCCCTACCACACTCTAGCCTGCCCGTATCGACTGCAGACCCGGGGTTAAGCCCCGGGCTTTCACAACCGACGCAACAAGCCGCCTACGAGCTCTTTACGCCCAATAATTCCGGACAACGCTTGCGCCCTACGTATTACCGCGGCTGCTGGCACGTAGTTAGCCGGCGCTTCTTCTGCAGGTACCGTCACTTTCGCTTCTTCCCTGCTGAAAGAGGTTTACAACCCGAAGGCCGTCATCCCTCACGCGGCGTCGCTGCATCAGGCTTTCGCCCATTGTGCAATATTCCCCACTGCTGCCTCCCGTAGGAGTCTGGGCCGTGTCTCAGTCCCAGTGTGGCCGGTCGCCCTCTCAGGCCGGCTACCCGTCGTCGCCTTGGTAGGCCATCACCCCACCAACAAGCTGATAGGCCGCGGGCTCATCCTTCACCGCCGGAGCTTTCAACCCCGTCCCATGCGGGACAGAGTGTCATCCGGTATTAGACCCCGTTTCCAGGGCTTGTCCCAGAGTGAAGGGCAGATTGCCCACGTGTTACTCACCCGTTCGCCACTAATCCACCCCGAAGGGCTTCATCGTTCGACTTGCATGTGTTAAGCACGCCGCCAGCGTTCGTCCTGAGCCAGGATCAAACTCTCCGTGAATGTTTTCCCGCAATCGGGACAACACAACACGAGAGCGGAACGATCAGCCGGAATAAGACCGATCGTTCACAGCGTCCTCGCTGTGTAATTGCCTACCGGAACCGTGAGGCCCGGCAGGACTTTCAAAGGAACCACCAACCTGCCGAAGCAGGCCGGGGTATCAACATATCTGGCGTTGACTTTTGGCACGCTGTTGAGTTCTCAAGGAACGGACGCTTCCTTTGTACTCACCCGCAGAACATTCTCTGGGGCTTTCCTCCGGGCTTTCCCTTCGGTCTTGCGTTTCCGACTCTATCAGACTCTTTCGTGTCCGATTCCCGGTCGAAGCGGGTTTGCTTTCCAGCTCTTCGCTTTCGCGTTTCCCTTTCCGGCGAGTCCGACTCTATCAGGCCTTTCCATTTCCCTTGACCAGTCCCCACAGGCATGCGGGTGCCGATCCAAGTTAAAGTCAGGGCTTAAAAAGTCGCTGCCGACCCCCGACTCGAAGTCGCACTGGGGCCAGGCAGGAATACGACAGTACAGGCAGTTGGGAGTCGAGGCAAATCGTTTCCGGTGCCCTTCTAAGGCCGCGAACCGCCAGGACTCGGCCGGAACCGGGACTTCTTATGACTTACTCTGCTGAACAGCACGCCGTCGTCCGCAAGCCGTGACGGCGCCAATCGAGCTCCACCCCTGGGAGGTTCCCCATGACCACTGTGACGTCCCCTCTTGCCGGGCGTGCCGTCGGGCTCGCCGCGGTACCGGACCCGGTCTTCTCCGGCGCGATGGTGGGGCCCGGAACCGCCATTGATCCCGAGCGCGAGCCGTCCGAAGCCGTAGCGCCGGTCGACGGCATCGTTGTCTCCCTGCACCCGCACGCGTTCGTCGTCGTGGACGAGCACGGGCACGGTGTGCTCGTCCACCTCGGCATCGACACCGTTCAGCTCAATGGCGAGGGCTTCGAACTGCTCGTGAACAAGGGGGACACGGTCACCCGAGGTCAGGGCATCGTGCGGTGGGACCCTGCGGGCGTCGAGGCCGGCGGCAAGTCCCCCGTGTGTCCGATCGTCGCGCTGGAAGCCACCGCTGACTCCCTCTCCGATGTCCGCGAGGACGGCGACGTGAAGATGGGCGACACGTTGTTCGGCTGGCAGTGACGGACGCGGCTCGATGACAGCCGACTGGATATCCACCGCGGAGGCATGGACCGCCGCACAACCGGAGGCGGGTGCAATGGAGACAACGCTGCGAGGCGTCGGTGTGAGCCACGGAGTGGCGATCGGCGAGGTTCGTCATATGGGTACGGCGGTGCTCGAACCGCCGGCCAAGCAGATCCCTGCCGAGGAGGCGGAGCGCGAACAGGGGCGCGCTCGCCAGGCCGTGGAAGCGGTGGCGGCCGATCTGATCGCGCGCGGCAATCTTGCCGGTGGCGAGGCTCAGCATGTGCTCGAGGCCCAGGCCATGATGGCGCAGGACCCCGAGCTGATTGCTGATGTGGAGCGGCGCATTGCCGTCGGCAGCACCGCCGAACGCGGCGTCTACGACGCGTTCGCCGCCTATCGGGCGCTGCTCGCCAACGCCGGCGAGTACCTCGCCGGGCGGGTCGCCGACCTCGACGACGTGCGTAACCGGATCGTGGCTCGCCTGCTCGGTGTGCCGATGCCCGGTGTGCCGGACAGCGACGAGCCCTATGTCCTGATCGCCAGGGACCTCGCGCCGGCCGACACGGCGCTGCTCGACCCTGCGCTGGTGCTCGGCTTCGTGACCGAGGAGGGCGGGCCGACCAGTCACAGCGCGATTCTGGCGCGTGCGCTCGGTGTGCCCGCTGTGGTGGCGCTCCCCGGGGCCGGTGAGCTGGCCGAGGGCACCGTCGTCGCGGTGGACGGCAGCACCGGTGAGATCTTTGTCGAGCCCAGCGCCGAGAAGCGTGCGGAGATGGAACGTGCCGCTGCGGCGCGCAAGGCCGTGCTGTCCGCTTCGACCGGTCCGGGTGCGACCTCCGACCATCACAGGGTCCCGCTGCTCGCGAATGTGGGCGGGCCCGGTGATGTGCCGGCTGCCGTCGAGGCCGGCGCGGAAGGCGTGGGACTGTTCCGTACCGAGTTCCTGTTTCTGGACGACAGCAAGCAGGCGCCGTCCGAAGAGAAGCAGGTCGCGGCGTACCGGGCGGTGCTCGAAGCGTTCCCTGAGGGGCGTGTCGTGGTGCGGGTGCTGGATGCCGGCGCCGACAAGCCGCTCGACTTTCTGACGCCGGCGGACGAGCCCAACCCGGCACTGGGTGTGCGTGGGCTGCGGAGCCTCCTGGATCACCCCGAGGTGCTGCGGACCCAGCTCACCGCGCTGGCGAAGGCTGCCGAAGGTCTGCCCGTCCACCTCGAGGTCATGGCTCCGATGGTGGCGGACCGTGCGGACGCAAAGGCCTTCGCCGATGCCTGCCGTGCGGCCGGGCTGGCGGCGAAGTTCGGTGCGATGGTGGAGATTCCGTCCGCGGCTCTGCGGGCGCGCTCGATCCTGCGGGAGGTTGAGTTCCTTTCGCTGGGCACGAATGACCTGGCGCAGTACACCTTTGCCGCCGACCGTCAGGTGGGTGCGGTGTCGCGGCTGCAGGATCCTTGGCAGCCTGCGCTGCTCGACCTCGTAGCGCTGTCTGCGGAGGCGGCCAGGGCCGAGGGCAAGAGCTGTGGTGTCTGTGGTGAAGCCGCCTCCGATCCGCTGCTTGCCTGTGTCTTGACGGGGTTGGGTGTGACGTCGTTGTCGATGGGCGCCGCGTCCATTCCCTACGTCCGCGCCACCCTGGCGAAGTACACGCTCGCGCAGTGCGAGCGGGCCGCTTCCGCCGCTCGTGCGGCGGACTCCGCCGAAGAGGCGCGGGTAGCGGCGCAGGCGGTGCTGTCGGGCGAATAGCCCCGAGGCGTCCGTGGTGAAGGGGCTCTCTGCCGATGCCGGCAGGGAGCCCCTTCGGCCTGTCAGTGGTGCGACTCCGGTTCGTCCGCGCCAAGGTCGAAGCCCGCGCAGTACTCCACGTGTGACTCCGGGGAAACGGGTTCGCCGGTGTCGGCATCGGTGCAGTAGGCGCTGAAGACCTCGCCGGCGGTGAGCGGGACCAGGTTGCCGCGGGTCAGCCGCCAGCCGTGGACCCGGTCCTGGGTGCCGGGGCTGCTCGTTCGGAGGACGACTCCCCCGGGCTTTTCGAGAGCGATGCCGACGGCCAGCACCGTGACGAACTCGGCTCCTTCCGCTGATTCGAGGCGAGCGGGCCCCGTGGTGTCGCGCTCGGTGTGCAGGACGGCGAGCAGGTGCTCGTTCTCGGTGGGAGTGCTGCAGACGAGGTGGTGGGTGCCCGGGCCGGCCGTCTCCAGCATGCGCAGCAGGAGGTGGGAAGCCCGGTCGAAGGCGGCGCGGCCGACGTCCTGACCGCAGTCCGCGCAGGCTCCGAGGTCGGCCAGGGTCATCGTGGCGTACTCCCAGGTGGCCTGGCGGACGGCTCGGCCGACCAGGAGCGGGATCAGGGTGTCGATGGGTTGGCCGCTGTACGCGACGGTGGCGCCCGCCGAGGCGATTTCGGCGGTGAAGCGGCTACGGCTGGCAGGGGCGTCGGGAGCGATTCCGGACTCGGTGCAGAACTCCGCGTACGCGTCGGGGTCGAAGAGGGCGACGGTGGCGTGCATGCCTTGTGCGGCGAGGGCCTTCAGCAGGCCCTCCACCTGCTGGAGATAGACGGTGTGGTCGTCGAAGGTGAATGTGCGGTAGCGCCGCATCGCCGCGAAGTCCCTCTCGTCGGCCAGGAGACCGATGGTGCTGGGTGCTTCGCGGCGCAGCGTGCGTCGCATGGATGTGCCGGACCGGAGGTACCCGCTGGTCCTGCTGGTCTTGTCGTGCTTGGTGTTCCTGGTCTGCGCCATGACTCCCCCAGTGCGCTGTCGATCATTGCTCACTCAGAGTAATCAAGGGCACTGACAACGCGGCCGGTCAGTGACGCTTGCGGGCGAGGTCCTCGTAGAAGTGGAGGAGTTCGAGGTTGTCGACCGAGCCGGGATTGACCGCCTTGGCCAGGGCTGTGCCCTGCAGGAGGCGCTTGACCGGAACCTCGATGCGCTTGCCGGTGAGCGTGTGCGGAATGCCGGGGACCTCGATGATCTCGTCCGGGACATGGCGCGGGGAGAGGTTCTCCCGGATGGTCCGCTTGATGCTGTCGCGCAGGTCGTCGTCGAGCGCGGCGCCGTCGGCGAGGTGGACGAAGAGCGGCATCCAGTAGCCGCCGTCGGGTTCTTCGATGCCGATGACGAGGGATTCGCGGATTTCGGGGAGCCGTTCGACGGCTTCGTAGATGTCGGCGGAGCCCATCCGTACACCCTGGCGGTTGAGGGTGGAGTCGGAGCGGCCGTGGATGACGACCGAGCCGTGTTCGCTGATCGTGATCCAGTCGCCGTGACGCCAGACGCCGGGGTACATGTCGAAGTAGCTGTCGTGGTAGCGGCTGCCGTCGGGGTCGTTCCAGAAGCGGATCGGCATGGAGGGCAGGGGCGCGGTGACGACGAGTTCACCGACCTCGCCGATGAGGGGCTTGCCTGCGGGGTCCCAGGACTGGAGGTCCGTGCCGAGGCACGCGGCCTGGAGCTCGCCGATGTGCACGGGGAGGGTGGGGACCGCGCCGGCGAAGCAGCTGCAGACGTCGGTGCCGCCGCTGACGGAGGCGATCCACAGGTTGTCGTCCACCTCGTCGTGGAGCCAGCGGAAACCGTCGGGCGGGAGCGGGGAGCCTGTGGTGGCGACGCATTGGACGCGGGAGAGGTCGAAGTCGCGGCCCGGGTGGACGCCGGCCTTGCGGCAGGCCATGACGTAGGCGGCGGAGGTGCCGAAGAGGGTCGCTCCGGTCTGTTCGGCGACGCGCCACTGGGCGCTGACGTCCGGGTAGCCGGGGCTTCCGTCGTACAGCACGAGTGTGGTCCCGGTGAGCAGGCCGGAGACGAGGAAGTTCCACATCATCCAGCCGGTGGAGGTGTACCAGAAGAACCGGTCGTCGGGGCCGAGGTCGCAGTGCAGGCCGATCTGCTTGAAGTGTTCGAGCAGGATGCCGCCCTGGGACTGGACGATCGCCTTGGGGAGTCCGGTCGTACCGGAGGAGTAGAGCACCCACAGCGGATGGTCGAAGGGGACCTGTTCGAAGAGGGGCTCGGTGTCGGCGGACGTGAGGGCGGACCAGTCGAGGGTGCCCTCCGGGGCCTCGGTGCCCAGCAGCGGTATGTGGACGACGGCGCGCAGGGTGGGGAGTTCGCGGCGCAGCTCGGCGACCGTGTCGGTGCGGTCGTGTTCCTTGCCGCCGTAGCGGTAGCCGTCGACGGTGAAGAGGACGACGGGTTCGACCTGTTGGAAGCGGTCGAGGACGCTGCGGGCGCCGAAGTCGGGGGCGCAGGAGGTCCAGACGCCGCCGACGGCCGCGGTGGCGAGGAAGGCGATGACGGCCTGGGGGATGTTGGGGACGTAGGCGCTGACGCGGTCGCCCGGTGTGACGCCGAGCGCGCGGAGCTCGGCGGCGAGCGATCCGACCCGGCGGCGGAGTTCGGACCAGGAAATGGGGGCCTGGGTGTGGGTCTCGTCGACGTGGATCAGGGCGGGGGCGTCCGCGCGCAAGGGGTCCTCGGCAGTGCGCAGGGCGTGTTCGGCGTAGTTGAGGGTGGCGCTGGGGAACCACTGGGCGCCGGGCATGGTGCGGTCGCCGATGACGGCTTCGTACGGGGTGGAGAACCGTACGTCGAACCAGTCGGCGACGGCCTGCCAGAAGGTGTCGAGCTCATCGACCGACCAGCGGTGCAGCGCCGGGTAGCCGCCTTCGGCCGGTGCTCCGTACCGCTCTGCCGCCCAGTTCTGGAAGCGGGTGACGGCCGCGGCCGCGATGCGGTCGGGGCCGGGCTGCCAGAGGGGGGCTTCGTTGGCTGCTGCGGTCATGGCGGCTCCCTGACTGTACGGGTACGCGGGGTGGGCGTGGGACGCACGCACACGTGCTGGGGTGTGCGCGTGAGGCGGCTTTTACGGACGATGCCATGTGATCGTCTCTCGCACCAGGGTTCATCACCCATGGTCGCGTGTCCGGACATGTGGCCCGGCCACGGGTGAACGGAAGTTGAACGCGGCCCGCACCCGTCCTGTCGGGTGGCAGGGTGAGCTGCATGGACGGTCGTGACCTGGTGCGCTCGGTGAAGTTGGTCGGTTCGGTGCGGGGGCTGCGCACGGTGCGTTCCTCCTGGCGGCGCCGGAATGCGGATGCGCGGGCGCTGCCCCGGCGCGGTGCGGAGCGGGCGAGAGTGCCGGGCCTCGTGGTGGGGGCGGAGCCGGGGCCGGGTGGGGGTGTGGTGCGGTTCGCGCGTTCGGAGTTGCGGATCCGGGTGGCGGTGGGTGGGGCGGTGTTCTGGGGCTGGGACGGGGCGAAGCCGTTGCCGTCGTATGCGCTGGCAGGTGCGGGGCCCGAGCCGGATCCGCGGGCCGGGCTGGAACCGGACAAGGACGGCGGCTGGCAGGTCGTCTCGGAGCGGCTGACCCTTGCGGTGTCGAGGCACGGGGCCGTGGAACTGCGTACTCCGGGCGGGGTAGTGCTCCGGCGCGAGTTGCCGCCGCGCTGGTGGGAGCCGGTCGCGGGTGGTGGTGCCCGGTGGGTGCAGCGGTCCGAGGTGCCGGCGGATGCCCGGTTCTTCGGGCTCGGCGGGCGGGCGTCCGGACCGCGACTGCGGGACGGTGTGTACCGGCTGTGGAACACGGATCCTGGTGGGAGTTTCGGGCCGGGTGACGATCCGCTGTATCTGACGATGCCGGTGCAGCTGGTGGTCTCCGACGCGGGGACGCATCTGGTGTTCCACGACAACTCCTGGTCGGGGCGGGTGACGCTGCGCGAGGGCGAGGAGGGCGCGGGATCCGGGCATGACCGTCCGGGAATGTGCGAGGTGCGGATGGACGGCGGGCCGCTGCGCTGCTGGGTGATGGCCGGCACGCCGGCGCGCGTACTGCAGAGCTGGACGGCGCTGACGGGTGCGCCCGCGCTCCCGCCGTCCTGGGCGCTGGGTCCGCAGCATGCCCGTTGGGGCTTCGGGAGCGAACGGGAGGTGCGGCGGGTGGTCGCCGGGTACCGGGAGCGGGGGCTGGCGTTGTCCGTGCTGCATCTGGACATCGACCACTACGACGCGCATCGGGTGTTCACCGTGGACCGCGAGCGCTTTCCCGATCTGCCGGGACTCGCGAAGGATCTGCGGGAGGACGGGGTGCGGCTGGTGTCGATCGTCGATCCCGCGGTGAAGGCGGAGCCGGGGAACGCGGTGTTCGACTCGGGCAGGGCGGTCGGGGGCGACGGGGCGTTCGTCCGGGACGCACGGGGGCGGGTGGTGCGCGGGGAGGTGTGGCCGGGTGAGTGCGTGTATCCGGACTTCACTGATCCGCACGTGCGTGAGTGGTGGGGCGGGCTGTACGAGGAGCGGCTTGCGCAGGGGTTCTCCGGTGTGTGGCACGACATGAACGAGCCGGTGTCGTTCGCGACGTTCGGGGAGCCGACGTTGCCTCGGTCGGCACGGCACTGTCTGGAGGGCCGCGGGGGTGATCACCGCGAGGCCCACAACGTGTACGGGCTCGCCATGGCGCGTGCGGGGTACGAGGGGCTGCGCCGGCTGCGGCCGGAGGAACGTCCGTTTCTGTTCTCGCGTTCCGGTTGGGCGGGGATGCAGCGGTACGGGGGTACCTGGTCCGGTGATGTGGAGACCAGTTGGCCCGGGCTGCGGGCCTCCCTGGCACTGGTGCTGGGGCTGGGGCTGTGCGGGGTTCCGTATTCGGGCCCGGATGTGGGCGGGTTCGGCGGGTCGCCGTCGCCCGAGCTGTATCTGCGGTGGTTCCAGCTGGGTGCGTATCTGCCGCTGTTCCGTACCCATGCGGCGATCGACGCGGGGCGTCGGGAGCCGTGGGAGTTCGGGCCGCGGGTGCTGGAGCACGCGCGGGCCGCGTTGGAGGAGCGGGAGCGGCTGCGCCCGTACTTCGTGGCCCTGGCGCAGCTGGCCCGGCTGACGGGTGCGCCGTACGTGCGACCGCTCTGGTGGGGTGCGCCCGGTGAGCGGGCGTTGCGGGACTGTGAGGACGCGTTCCTGCTGGGGGACGCTCTGCTGGTGGCGCCGGTGCTGGAGCCCGGTGTGGACCGCCGGGCGGTGCGGTTGCCGCGGGGGCGTTGGTACGACACGGCGACGGGTGAGGTGTACGAGGGGCCGGGTCAGGTGCTGCTCGACGCTCCGTTGTCGCGGGTGCCGGTGCTGGCGCGGGCGGGTTCGGTGCTGCCCGTGCGGGGCGCGGACGGCGGTGTGGAGCTGGAGGTGTGGGCTCCGGCGGCGGGGCGCAGTGGGGGCGGTCTTGTGGTCCGGGACGTGGGTGACGGCTGGGAGCGGGCGGAGGTCGAGCGGTATACGTCGCGCCTGGTGGACGGGACCGTTGTGGTGGAGCGGGAGGGTGAGCGGCCGGTCAACGGCGCGGTGCGCGTGCGGGGGTTGTAGGACGTGGCGGGGCCCGGCCCGGTCAGTGGTAGCCGCCTTCGAACCACGTGCGGGCGGCCCGGGTGTGCAGGGGGAAGGCGAGCTCGGTGGGTGCCCGGAGCAGATGGAAGCCGGAGGTCTCACTGGTGGGCACGGAGGGCGGGAGTGCGCCGGCGGGACGTTCGGGGAGCAGTCCGAAGAGGAGCAGATGGCCGTCCGGGGCGCTGAGGGCGTCGGCGAGGCGGACGTCCTCCTCGTCGGCTTCGATACCGGTCTCCTCGCGCAGTTCACGTACGACTGCGTGTTTCCAGTCCTCGTCGTGGTCGATGAAGCCGCCGGGGAGAGCGAGACCGCCGCGGCGGGGCGGGATGGTGCGGGTGATGACGACGAGTCCGGTGCCGTCCGGGTCGGTGACGGGGAGCAGGGCCACGGCGACCGGCAGCGGGTTGCGGTAGGCCGTGTCGCTGCAGACGGCACAGGTGCGGGGCCAGGCGGCGGGGGACGTCGACGCGGCGTACGGTGTTCCGCAGCTGCCGCAGTGGGAGTCCCTGGTCGGCTTCTCGGGGTTGCTCGTGGGTGCGGACACGCGCGGACTGTATCCGATCGCCTGCCGGACTCCCCGCACTCCATGGATTATGTGCTCATGACAGGTCTCGCTTCCGCTTTCCGTGTCCTGGCCACCGCTGCCGCCGCCCTGCTCGCCGTCACCGCCACCGCCCCCGTGGCGCAGGCGAGGCCCGAGCCGAAGGCTCCCGAGGAGTTCGTCGCGCTGCGCTCGGTGGATCCGACGATCATTCAGGAGATGCGCTACCCCACCGCACACAACTTCATGGGCGTTCCGGTGGACGGATATCGCCAGCCGCTGTGCATCCTGACCCGGCCCGCAGCCCTGGCCCTGCACCGGGCGCAGACCCGGCTGCTGGAGCAGGGCTACTCGCTGAAGGTGTACGACTGCTACCGGCCGCAGCGGGCGGTCGACCACTTCGTGCGGTGGGCGAAGGATCTCGACGACGAGACGATGAAGGGAGAGTTCTATCCCCGCGTCGACAAGACCCGGCTGTTCGCAGACGGTTACATCGCGGAGAAGTCCGGACACAGCCGCGGCAGCACGGTGGACCTGACGTTGGTGAGACTGCCCGCCACGCCCGCCGGGCCGTATCTGCCGGGCCGGCAGCAGGTGCCCTGTTACGCGCCCCAGGCCGAGCGCTTCCCGGACAACTCCGTGGACATGGGAACGGGATACGACTGCTTCGACACGCTCTCCCACACGGATGACCCGCGTATCCAGGGAATCCAGCGTGCCAATCGGCAGTTCCTGAAGAAGACACTCACCGACGCCGGCTTCGTGAATCTGGCCGAGGAATGGTGGCACTACACCTTCAAGCCCGAGCTGTTCCCGGACACCTTCTTCGACTTCCCAGTGGCCAGGAGGTCCGTCGCGGGGCACTGAGACGAGCGCGGAGAAGGAGCGGCCGGGACCACCCCCGTGGGTTCCGGCCGCCCGCTCTCCCTCTCGGACGCGGATCGGCCGTTTCCGGTTGCCGCCCGAGCCATTACGGTGCCCGTATGCCACAACAGACATTCGATTCCTACGAAGAGTTCTGGCCCTACTACGTCGCGATGCACTCCAGGGCAGCGACCCGCTGGGTCCATCTGACCGGCACCCTCACCGGGCTCGCGGTCACCGCGTACGGCCTGGCGCGGGGACGCAAGGGGTACGCGGCCGCGTTGCCGCTGATCGGGTACGGGACCGCTTGGCCCGCACACTTCCTGATCGAGAAGAACAATCCGGCCACCTTCGGACATCCCGCCTGGTCGCTGCGGGGCGACGTACAGATGATCCGGATGATGCTGGCGGGCCGCGACCGGGAGCTGGCGGAGACCGCCGCCAAGTGGCTCGCCGACAACCGCTGACCTTTGCTGTCAGCAGCCTTGACGGACCGTCATGCCAGGTAAAAAATCCTTGTTCGGTCAGGCAGAGACGCGCGGCCCGTACCCCGGTCGGCGGGGGTGCGGGCCGCGCTGCTGCGCCGTCGTCGCCGTACGGGCCGTCACGTCGTGGCGGGCTCGCGGGGGTGCTCGGCGCGGGCCAGCGCATGCTCGACGACCGTCACCAGCACGTCCCGCGCGGAAGAGCGGTCGCGTGCGTCGCACATGACGACCGGAACCTCGGGGTCGAGGTCCAGTGCCGCCTGCACCGTCTCGGTGGCGAACTTGCCCGCTCCCTCGAAGCAGTTGACGGCGACGGCGAACGGAATCGCACGGCGCTCGAAGTAGTCGACCGCCGCGAAGCAGTCCTGCAGCCGCCGGGTGTCCGCGAGCACGACCGCGCCCAGCGCTCCCTGAGCCAGTTCGTCCCACAGGAACCAGAAACGGTCCTGCCCCGGGGTGCCGAAGAGGTACAGCACCAGGTCCTCGCGCAGGGTGATCCGGCCGAAGTCCATGGCCACGGTGGTGGTGGTCTTCGCCTCCACGCCCGCCAGGTCGTCCACCGGACGGCCCGCCTCGCTGAGTCTCTCCTCCGTACGCAGCGGCCTGATCTCACTGACCGCACCGACCAGAGTCGTCTTGCCCACTCCGAAGCCGCCCGCCACCAGGATTTTCAGGGTAACGGGCTCAACGGGCCGCCTGTTGCGGTTAGAGCGCCCGAAGGCCATTGATCACCTCGCGAAGAATGTTCACGTCCGGCAGCTCCGCCGGCGGAACGGGACGGGTTACGTGCACCAGCTCGTCCTCGACGAGATCCCCGACCAGCACTCGGACCACCCCTACGGGGAGGTCCAGACCGGCCGCGAGCTCGGCGATCGACTGGGGCATGTCACTGCAGAGTTCAACGATCTCCACATGTTCCGGGGAGAGCGTCTGGTCCCGGCCGGGGTCGTCGGCCGCAGGTTCGGGGACGACGAGCGCGATCAGGTCGAGCCGATGACGGGAGGCGCTGCTGGTACGGCCCCGGGTCATCGCGTACGGACGGACCACGGGCCCCGCATCGGCGTCGTACCAGCGCGATGCCTGCGGGTCCGTGGACGTGGCCGGAGATCTGGAGGAGTCAGCGCTCATGCCGTCCACTCACCTCCCGGCGGCCGATCCGGTCGTCCGGGGAGCGTTGGCCAGGTGGGCACCGACGCGCTTGACCATCAGCGTCATCTCGTACGCCACCTGGCCGACGTCGGAGTCGGCATCGGCCAGGACGGCCAGGCAGCTGCCGTCACCGGCTGCCGTGACAAAGAGGAACGCCTCGTCGAGTTCGACGACGGTCTGGCGGACTCTGCCCGCGCCGAAGTGGCGTCCCACTCCCTTGGCGAGGCTGTGGAATCCCGAGGCGACAGCTGCCAGATGTTCACTGTCCTCGCGCGTCAGGCCCTCGGACGTACCGGTGGCGAGGCCGTCGCTGGAGAGCACCAGCGCTTTGTGAATGCTGGCGACGCGCTCCACGAGCTCGTCGAGCAGCCAGTTCAGCCTGCTGGAGCCCTGGCGTACGGCGTCGGGTGCTGCGGCGTTCGGTGCGGTCATCGACCGTCCCCTCCCGGAGTGGTTCCTTGTGCTGTGTCACCGTGGCCGGTCACGTCCTCGGCGTTCTGCCGCCGGCCACGCTGCCAGCCACGTTGGAGCGAAGCCATACGGCTGCGTACCTCGTCCGCATCGCGTTCGAAGTCCTGGTCCGGTTCCGAACGGGACGGCTCCGCATAGCGGCCGCCGGAGACTTCACGAAGCTGCGGGGCGAGGCTCGCCTGCCGGATGCGCCGGGGCAGGCCGCCCACTGTCCCGGGGGCCGCGCCCGGGGCTGCCGGTAGCGCGGGTTCGTCGGGCGTGACGGACTCTGGCGCGGGGGCGGGCACGGTGGGTTTCCGGAAGCCGGTGGGCTCCCGGGGTTCGACGGGTTGCCGCGGCCCGGTGGGCCCTCCGGTGCCGGCGGCCGAGGGTCTGATACCGGCATCTGTTGCGGGAGCCTCGGGACCGGGTGAGCTGTCGTGCTCGGCGGCCGCCGGGTGGGCGCGGCCCGCCTCGTCGACCCGGCGGCCGTTGTCGGTGACCAGGGTCGGCGGCTTGCGGCGGGGCAGCGGCACCGGGCCGCCCGGGCGCATCACCCGTACCTCGGCCTCGGGCCGGCCCGCCTGGTCGGATGCCTGCTGCTGCTGTTCGCGGTCACCGTCGCACCGGAGGTCGCGGGCCCGGAAGATGCCGCCGCGTTCGCTCTCGGTGTCGTCGATGTCGGACGCACCGCCCAGCAGGGGTTCCAGAAGAGGATCGAGCACGGGGTCGTTCTCGAAGCCCAGCGCTTCCACGGGTCCTTCGAGCTCCACGGGCCCGTCCAGGAGGGCCGGGTCCACGTGAGCGGCGGGAACGGGGGCGAGGCCGGAGGACCTGCCGGTGGCCCGGCGGTCCGACACGCCGTCCCTGCGGTCCTTGTCTCTGCCCGGTCCCTGACCGGCCGCCTTCCCACGGCTGCCGATCGCCTTCTCGGACCGGCGGTCGAGGCGGAATCCGGTGCCGTGGGTGTCCGGGGCGTCGGTGAGCAGCGCCGCCGGGATGAAGACGACAGCGGTCGTACCACCGTACGGGGAGGTCTGCAGCGAGACCCGGACGTTCTGCCGCTGGGCGAGGCGGCTGACCACGAAGAGACCGAGCCGGTCGGTGTCGGAGAGCTCGAACTCGGGGGTTTCGGCGAGCCTCAGATTGGCGTCGAGGAGGACATCGGGGGCCATGCCGAGGCCTCGGTCGTGGATTTCGAGCGTGAAGCCGTTGGCGACGCGTTCGCCGAGTACCTGGACCGCGGTGTGCGGGGGTGAGAACACCGTGGCGTTCTCCAGGAGTTCGGCGATCAGATGGGTGAGGTCGGCGACGGCGGGTCCGCCCACACCGAAGCGGGGCAGTCTGCGGACCTCGATCCGCTCGTAGTCCTCGACCTCGGCGACCGCTGCCCGGACCACGTCCATCAGCTGGATCGGCTTGCGCCACTGACGGGACGGCGCGGCGCCGGAGAGGATCACCAGCCCCTCGGCATGGCGTCGCATGCGAGTGGTGAGGTGGTCGAGGCGGAAGAGGTCCGCGAGTTCATCGGTGTCCTCGGTGCGGCGCTCCATGGTGTCCAGGAGCGTCAGCTGCCGGTGCAGCAGCACCTGGTTGCGGCGGGCGAGATTGACGAAGACCTCGGACACACCGCGTCGCATGTCCGCCTGCTTGACCGCGGCTTCGACGGCGGCCCGTTGCAGGGTGTTGAGTGCCTGACCGACCTGGCCGATCTCGTCCCGTTCGTACTGGAGGTGCGGTGCCTCGGTCTCGACGTCGACCTGTTCACCGGCGGCCAGGCGGCGCATCACGCTCGGCAGCCGTACGCCCGAGACCTCATGGGCGTCCTTGCGGAGCCGGGAGAGGTCACGGATGAGCTCGCGGCCGATGCGTACGGAGACGAACACCGAGGCGAGCAGGGCGAGGAAGCCGAGGACGCCCGCGATACCGGCCTTGATCAGGACGCTGTAGCCGGCTGGCTTGCCGCGGTCCTGGAACCGGTTGTTCATCTCGGTGGAGTCGTTGGCCAGCCGGTTCAGGACGGACGGGGCCACCTCCTGCCAGCGCTCGGCGTCGACCGCCCGCGGGTCCTGGGTGGGACCGCCGTTGATGAGCGTGCTCTCCGCGGTGCGCAGCCCTTCGCTGTCCGGGCTCGCCCAGAACTGCTCCACGCGTTGACGCTCCGACGAGGGAAGCATCTCGCCATTGATCCCGTAGAGCAGCTTGCGATTGGCCACGAGGTCGGAGATCTGGCGCAGTTCGGAAGCGGTGAGCCGGCCGGCGACGAGCGCCGAGGCGACCAGGGCGTCTTCGCGGGAGAGCATTTCACGGGCTCGTGAGATGCCGACCAGGGCGCGGACCTGCTTGTCCATCGACACGTTCTCCATCGTGCGGAGACCGGTCAGAAAGCGGTAACAGGGGTCTATGAGACGGTTGTAGAACTCCATCGCCTTCAGTCGGTCGATGGTGCGATTCTCGACCGACTCGCGGAGCGCGCCAAGACCCTCGACCGAGCCGAGAACCGAGTTCAGCTGTGTTTCGTCCTCGGGCCGCAGTGCGTCACGAATGCCCTTCTGCCGTGCGCTGTCCTGGACATCCGCCACGACGCGGTCGGTGGCCGCTCTTTGGCGCTGCAGGAGCGGAAGGGCATTGGACGCCCTCGGGTCGGCAAGAAAGACCAGGGTCTGACGGCGCTCGTCCTGAATGGCGCGGACGGTGTCCTCCAGAGGATGGCCGACCTTCTCCACGATGGTGCTCGCGCTCATCAGGTGGCTCGCCTCACGCCCCGTCAAGAAAGTGGCGAATCCCCAGAGTCCGGTGAGGGAGACGAGCGGCACCAGCAGCAGCGCCACGATCTTCCTGCGGATGGACTTCCCGCGAAAGCGCATGGCCTCCCCCAGACCGACCCCTCGGGCCGGGGGTCGTGTTCCGTCAACAAACGGCGTGAGCCTACTACTGACAGCAAGGCAACTCGAAGGGGTGTCCGGGACGTTTTTCAGCCTCACTCCCCGGCGTCGATCAGGAGGTGTACGGGTATTCCGGGCCATGAAATTCGCGAAATCGGCAGAAGGCTCTTGTCAGCGCGTCGCACTGTCCCGGAGGGCAGTTGGCTGGAATTCTTCGTTCAATGACGGTTCGAGGGAATCTTCTCGGCCGGTCACTCGTCTCTCTGTACGGGGCAGGGGGAACACGGGAGTGCTGAGGGCAGGATGGTCCGACCCGCCCGCGTAGAAACGGCGCATGCCGGGCAGAAACCCTGAAGTCGGACAGCGGTGGGGAGTTGAGAGTCCTTGGTTACGGAAGAGCGTCGGAGCCGGGTGTCGTCGGCACCGGTCGCGGCGGCGGCCTCGGCGGCGACCGGCGGTGCGAAGATCCCACATCAGGAGCGTCGGCAGCTCTGGGTGGAAGAGCCCGCAACACGTCGGCGGATGCCGGACCCGGTCCGTACAGCTGCCGTGCGTGCCGTGCTCATCATGTCGCTGACGATCATCCAGGCCATGGTGGCATTCCTGTGCACGCTGACGGAGTCCTGGCTGTCCTTTCCGCTGATGCTGAGCAGTGTGGGCAGCACGGTGGTCGCGACCTGGTCGGTGCTGGATGTCTGGGTCACCCGGCAGGTCTGGAATCAGCGCAACGGTGTGGTGTCCGTGCCGAGCAGTTCGGCGCGGCAGTTGCGCCGCGAGCGGCGCAGAGCACAGCGGGCGGCGCGGTCCGCGCAGCGGGACGATGCACGGATACGCCGCCGGGGCGCGGGCAGCCTCTCACGGGCCTGAGCGGCGCGGGGGCCGAACAGTGCCCGGCCCGTCCGGTGCCGGGTCCACGCGGTGCCGGGTCCACGCGGTGCCCGGCCCGTCCGGTGCCGGACGGGCCGGGTTCGGGGCTCTCGTCCCGGCCGTTTGTGCCCGGATGCTCGTCGTTACTCGCCGGGCGAGTTCGGGGAGGGTGTCCGTGCGGTGTCGGGCGGTGTCGTGGAGCGCTTGAACATGCGGGTGGCGGTGATCTCGCCGTGCACCGTCTCGCCGTTCGGGTCCTGCTGCGGAAGCCCGGGGCGAAGATGCTCCTCCACGCTGATGTACTTCAGCCCGGCCCGCAGGTCCGCGTCATTGCGCAACCGGATCACCAGCGGGAATTCGGCGAGCGCCGTCGTGTCGAACAGCCCGGTCGTGTAGAGCAGCTGCACACCGAGGGCGTCCGACACCGCACGCTGGAGTTCCAGCAGATAGGTGGCGTTGGCTCGGCCGATGGGGTTGTCCAGGAAGAGCGTGCCTGCGTGCCGGTGCTGGTGCCGGTCACGGCCCCGGTCGTTGCTGCGCAGTGCGGCCATCGTGCAGTACAGGGCGATGGCGGCGGTGAGCAGCTGGCCACCGGAGAAGACGTCGCCCATCTGTCCGACCGGGACGCGCTCGGCGCGGAGCACCGCGTCCGGCTTGAGGATCTCCACGGCGATGCCCTTGGGCTCCAGCGCCGCCTGCACACCGCGCAGCAGAAGGGACATGCCGTCCCTGCGTAGATCGGAGTTCTTCTTCAGCGCGGCACGGGTGGCCTCGTCGACGACCTCGCCGAGCCGCTCGGTGAGCGTCGCCTGGTCGGGTTCCTCGAAGCGGATCCGGAGGAACTCCTGGCCGGACCACTCCCCCAGTCCTTCGGGGAGCTGGGAGAGCCGCTGGGCGGAGCGCAGGGTGGTGAGCGCGGACTCCACGAGGCCGCGAAGCCGGTCGACGATGGAGTCGCGGTTGCGCTCCAGCTGGACCAGTTCGTCGGTGAGGACCCGGAGGCGGGGCGCGAAGGCGGCGGCCCACTTCTCGGCATGCTCGGGCAGCGCGGCGGCCGGCAGCTCACGGATCTGCTGGCGGGCGGGGGTGCGGACCTGCTCGTAGCGGGTGGAGTTGGCGTGCCGTACGAGGACGTCGCTCGCTTCCCGTAGGGCGCTTTCGGCCGCGGACAGGTCGGCGGCGCAGCCACGCAGTGAACGGCGGGCCTCGGCGGCGGACTGCCGGGCCTCGTCGAGGCTGCCCGGGTACGGCTCGGGGGCCTCGGTGTCGTCGTCCGCGCCGTGGTCCCTGAGAAGGTCGCGCAGAAGTGCCGCGGTCTCGTCGAAGCCGCCCGCCGAGTCCTCGGCGGTGCGGTGGGCGTGCAGCAGCTCGGCGTGGGCTGCGCGGGCGGTGTCCAGGGTCGCGGTGGCGGAGGCCAGTTCGGCCGTGGCGGTACGCAGGAGGGTCTGGGCCTGCTCGGCGTCGGCCGGGACCAGCTCGTCCGGGAGTTCGGTGTGGTGGGTCTCGCCGTCCACCGGGGACAGGCGCTCGGCCTCGCCGCGCAGCCGGCCCAGCTGCTCGCTCGCGGTGGAGGCCCTGGTCTCCAGGAGCTGGACCAGGGACTCGGCGCGGGCGGCGGCCGCCTGCCGGGACGGACCGTCGGCGCCGTCCGTGCCTTCGAGGAGCTGGGCGGCGCGGGTGCGGACCTTGTTGGTGAGTCGGTCCAGCTCGGCGAGAGCGGCGCTCTCGTCGCTCTCCGCGCGGGCCTGTTCAGCGCGCAGGTCGGCGCCGACACCCACCTTCTCGTACAGCTGGGACGCGGCCCGGTAGGCCTCCCGCAGCGCCGGGAGGGCGGGGCGCGGTGTGTCCGTCCCGGGCTCCGGGAGGTGCTCGGGCGCGCCCGCGATCTCGGCTCGTTCGGCGCGCAGGGCGCGGGCCGTGCGCCGGGCGTCGTCCGCGGCGCGCTGGGCGGCCCGGCGGTCCTCGTCAGCGGCACGGGCCCGTTCCAGGAAGACGGTGGCGCGGGCCTCCGACTCGGCTGCTTCGTCGATCAGTTCGCGCAGCTTCGCCTGCCAGCCCGCCCGTTCGCGGAGCCGGAAGGCAAGGCCCGCGAGCGCGTCGGCGGCGCGGCGGGCGCGCTGAGCGGCCTCCTGGCGTTCGTCGCGGACACGGGCGGTGTCCGAGGCGGCCTCGTCGGCCTCGGCGCGCACGGTTCGGGCTTCGGCGAGCGTGGCCTCCGCCGTCTCGGCGGCCGTTCGCGCGGTACGGGCGGCCTCGGCGAGTTCGGCGAGCATGCCGGGCGGGCAGTCGGCGCGCCACGAACCGATGCGGGCTGCGAGGGAACGGTCGGACGTGAGACGGGCCGCGAGGGCGCGGATGTCCTCGTCGCGGGCGGCGGCCCTGGTCCTGAGTGCCTGCCGCTCCTCGTCGGCGGCGTGTTCGTCGTGCATCGCCGGGTTCGGCGGGACGAGGAACACCCCTTCCGTGCTCGTGGCCGAGCCGGTGGTGGGGACGGGTGCCAGCAGCGCGGCGGCGGTGCCCACGGCGACGGCAGAGCGCGGCAGCAGGGCGGCGCCGCTCAGGACCTCGCGGGCGCGGGCGTGCGAATCGGGGTCGGTGATGACCACGCCGTCGACCAGTTCGGGACGGGCGGCGAGCACGGACGCGTGGTCTGCGGGGTCGACGGCCTGGGCGAGGTAGCGCCAGCCGGGCAGGGCCGGGATGCCGTGTTCGCCGAGGTACTCGACGGTGGCGAGGACGTCGGGGCCGGGCGGCAGCAGTCCGCCGTCACCGAGCGCGCCGAGGATGCGGGAGTCGTCGGCGGCCGCGGTGCGCAGTTCGAAGAGGCGGCGTTCGGCGGAGGCGACGCCCTGGTCGAGCAGCTCCCGCAGTTCGTCGGCGTTCCGGTCGAGCTCCTCGGCGGTGAGCGGCTGTTCGCGGGCGGCCTGCTCTTCGGCCGTGACGGTGTGCGTGCCGGACGTGGACCGGCCCGGTTGACCTGCCCGGCCGCCCTGGCCCGCGTGGTAGCCCTGGCCTGGCTGACCGGCGTGGTCCTGTTGCCGATCCTGGTGGTCCGCGCCGTGCGGGGCGTCGGTGTCCGTCTCCGGGCCGGCCGCACCGCGGCGGGGCCTGGGAACGCCGGTGCCCTGCGCGGAGGGCAGGCCGAGCAGGTCGGCCAGACGGTGGTCGGCGGCGATCGACTCGGCGGCCCTGAGCTCGGCCTCGTACGACTGTTCCGCCGCCTGTGCGGCATCGGCGGCGCGCGCCGCCGCCAGTTCGGCGCGGCTCTCGGCGGCGGTCGCATCCCTGGCCAGGTCGGCTGCCGAGCGGGCGGCTTCCCTCGCGGTGTCCCAGACGGCGACGGCGGACTGCTCGGCGTCGCTCGCGGCGAGGGCCGCGCGGGCCGGGTCGGCGTCCGGCGCGGTGTTCTCGAGCCAGCCGGCCCGTACCGCCTCCGCTGTCTCCTGCTCGACCTCGGCGAGGCGCTGGCGCAGGTGTCCGGCCTCGCTGCGGGCGCGCTGGGCCTCGGTCGCGGCGGTGGTGGCGTCGCGGTGGGCGGTCTCGCCCGCCGTCTGGAGCGTGTCGGAACGCTCCTCCTCCTCGTTGGCCAGCGTCTCACCGGCCTCCGCCGCGGTGTGCAGGGCGCGTACGAGATCGGCGGCGGCCTCGGCACGGGCGGCGAGCGCGGGCGCGGCGTCCCGCTCGGCCTCGCGAATGGCGACGGCGACCCGTGCGGAACGGTCGGCGGCTGCGCGGTGGCGCAGTACGGCCTCGGCGGCCTGCCAGGCGGAGTACAGGGTGCGGGCATCGCTCAGTTCGCGGCGTTGGGCTGCGGCGCCCTTCTCCGCCGCGGTCAGGGCCAGGGAGGCGTGCCGGTAGGCCAGTTCGGCCGCGATCAGGGCGCTGCGGCTGCGGGCCTGTTCGGCGGTGGTGACGGTGTGGGCCGCGCCCGTGACCTGCTGGGCCAGTTCGGCGGCCCGGCCGCGCTCCTGGCCGGCGCGGGCGGAGAGCCTGCGGGCGAGCGTGCGGGTGCGGCGCTCGGACCCCGCGTGGATGTCTCGGGCGCGGGACCGGGTGCCGGTGGCCTCGACGATCCGGCCGAGCAGATCGACCGAGCCCGCGGTGAAGTCGCGCTCCGCGGTCAGTTCGGCGCGGCGGCCCAGCTTGTTGCCGAAGCCGCTCACCAGGTCGGCGAGGCCGTCCGTGTCCCGGGTGTCGGTGACGGCGCGGAGCAGCAGGTCGGTGAAGTCGGAGTCCTTCTTGACCGCGAAGAGGCCCGCTGCCTCGCCCTCGTCGGCGTTCATCTCGCGCTGGTAGCGGAAGAGTTCGGGGTCGAGACCGAGGTCTCCGAGGTGCTCGTTCCAGCGGTCGTGGATCTCTTCCCAGTGCACATCGAGGTGCTGGTAGAACTTGCCCGCCTCGGTCAGGGCGTCGCGGAAGCCCTTCATCGTGCGCCGTCGGCCCTGCGCGCCGGAGACGCCTTCGACCGGGCGGTGCACGGAAGTGGCCTCGGCGACCGGCAGGGAGTCCAGGCTGAGCCCGGGACCAGGGCGGAAGGAGTACCAGGCCTCGGCGAACTTCCGCGGGTCGTTGGAGACCTGGCGTCCACGCCACTCGCTCACCTTGCCGACGACCACGCACTCGCCGGTGAGGGTGTGCTGCCATTCCAGGGCGACATGCCCGCAGTCGTCGGCGAGGAGGAACTTGCGCAGTACGCCGGAGCTCGCACCGCCGAGGGTATTGCGGTGGCCGGGCAGCATCACCGAGAAGATCAGCTTCAGCAGCACCGACTTGCCGCCGCCATTCTCCAGGAAGAGCACCCCGGCGGGGGCGGGGCGGCGCGGCGGGCCGACCGGCTCCTCCTCGAAGAACTCCGCCTGGGCCGGCGCGGGATGGGGCACGGGCTCGCCCACTCCGCGCAGGTCGAGCACGGTGTCGGCGTAGCGCGCACCGGCCGGCCCGATGGAGTAGAGGCGGATCCGGGACAGCTCGTACATGGCGGCGGACTCTCGTCGTTCAGGCAGCGGGGGAGACGGCGGTGGTGGGGAGATGGCGGTGATGGGGGGACGGCGGTGACGGGGGAGGACGGCGGTGATGGGACGCGGCGGTCAGGCGTGGAACGGCAGACCGGCGTCGGCGACCAGCTCCAGGTCGTCGGAGTCGGGCGGCGGCAGGAGCGTCGCCGTTCCGTCGGTGACGGGTACGACTCCGAGTTCCAGGAGTTCGGCCATGGCGGCGCTGCCGGCCATGTCGCGGACCTGGAGCTGGTAGCGGGCCGTGGTGCGGAAGGCGCCTCCGGCGTCGTCCCCGGTGCGCTGGAGGAAGCCGGAGTCGGTGAGGAAGGCGACGGCCTTGCCGACGATGCCCGTGGTGGAGCCGGCCAGCCTCCGGGCGTCCTTCGTGGCTCCGGTGGAGCTGCGCCTGGCGTAGATCCGCCAGGCCGCCTCCAGCCCGGGGGCGTCGGTGGCCGGGTCGGTGTTGTCGCCGTGCTCCTCGGCCCGTTCCTCCAGGCGGTGGCAGGCCTGGCGGACGAACGAGTCGACGCCGTTGACGGTGATCCGGCCGATGTACGCGTCGTCGGCGAGGTCTTCCGGGCGCGGGAAGGCCATCGCGGCGACGGCAAGGTGCGCGAGCCCGTGCAGGAAGCGGTCGGCGGAGTCGGACGAGGCGCGGCGGGCGTAGTCGCCCATGCGGACGGCGAAGACCGAGTCCTCGCCGGCGGTCACGGCCATGCCTGCGCGGGTGGACACCTCCAGCACGACCAGACCGAGCCCGGTCGCCACGGCGTCGGCGAGCCGGGCGAAAGCGGGCCCCTCCCGGTAGCGGCGAAGCAGTTCGGCGTATTCGGCGTCGCGCGCGGGCAGCAGTTTGGGCTGCAGCCCGAAAGCGACGAGCCGGGCGGCGTCGGCTGCGTCGGCCGGGGTGACGAGTGCGGTCGCGGCGGGCCGGGCCGGGTCGGCGGGCGCCGTACTCTCGGTCCCGTACGCGGCGGTCGGCTCGCTCCACTCGTCGGCGTGCTGTGCGCGGTGGTCGCTCACGACTGTCGCTCCTTGCTGCGGAAACTCTTCGGTACGGGGTGGACGGCGCCGACGCTCGCGGCAGCCGTCCTGAGCTGTGTGGTTCCGGCCGGTCCGGCGGCGGGACAACGGCGTCCCCGGCAGTTGTGCGGCAGCGGTACGTCCGCAGACGCGCCGTTCATGACGCCTCCGAACGGTCCGCGGCCATTCCCGCCGCGTCCAGCAGGGCCGTGCCCACTATCAGGTCCGCACCGCCGAACTCCTCGTCGTCGAGCTGCGTCCCGTCGTCGACGGAGAACAACAGGCGCTGCTCGCCCTGCCGGTAGGCGGTGCCGACCGGCGGGCTCGCGGCGTGCACCGCGAGCAGGGCGACCAGGTAGGGCAGTTCGGGATCGCGGCGCCGGGCCTCCGCGAGGAGTCCGGAGAGTCGGCGCGGGGCGTCGTGCTCCAGATCGAGGAGTTCCATGGCACTCGCGAGCTGCTCCTCGCTGAACCTGCTGTCGTCCGGGGTGGCGATCAGATCGGGTTCGGGCATTTCGGCGCCCAGGTGTTCCCGCTCCAGGGGCGGGGTGAGCAGCATCTCGACGAGATCGCCGACCCGAACCGACGTGGGGGTGCGCAGGCCGGTGCCGTGGGCGAAGAAGGCATCGGTCACACAGATGGCCTGTTCGACGGGGAGCGGCAGCAGCGGGGCGACCAGCTGGCCGTACAGATCGAGACCGCTGCGGGCCGTGGGCGCGGCGAATGCCTGGCGGTCCTGTTCGGCGCGGAACAGCGGTCCGGCTTCCAGCAGTCGGGACTGCAGCTGGGTGTGGCGGCGGATGCAGTCCTTCACTATGTCGACGAGCTCGGCGGCGCGCCGCTTGCGCTCGGGCTCCTCCGCCTCGTCGCGCGCCTTACGGATGTTGGTGAGGATCGCGTTCTCGTGGCGGTAACGGTCGGCGACGTGGTCGAGGGCCTCGTCGATCATGTCGGGCACGGCGTTGAGCCAGTCGACGGCCCGGACGTTGCGCCGGGTGGCCTCCAGCGTCTTCCGGAGGGTCTCCGCGTACTGCACAGTGCGGTAGCGGGCCTGCTCGGCGGCGAGCTGCGCGTCGGCGAGGCGGCCCCGGCTGATGAGGACCTCCAGCTTCACCTCGGCGGCGATCTGGGCGCTGGTGACGTCCGTGTCGAGGGCGCCGACCAGGACGTTGACCGCTTCGTCGGTGGCCCGGAGAAAGACGGTGCCGCCGTGTCCCGGGACCTCTTCGATCAGCTTGAAGTCGTAATCGCGACGGACATACACCCCGTCGGGCCCGAAAGTGCCGTATACCGCGCGGAATCCGCGGTCGACGCTGCCGACATTGATCAGGTTCTCCAGCACCCAGCGCGCGACTCGCTCGTGTTCGGCGGCCGGGCGGCCCGGGGCCTGGGCGGCGACGCGGGGAAGGAGCCTGGTCACTATCTGGTCGTGGTCGGCCCCCGTGTCGAAGTCCATGTTGAGCGTGACCAGGTCGATCGCGGCGAGTGCGACTTCGGCCATCGCGTAGACGGTGTACTCACCGGCCAGATTCGCCTTGCGCACATCGAGGTCGTGCAGCGGGGCCGTGCAGGCGAGCGCGCGCAGCCGCCGCGAGAGCCCCTCGTCGGCGGCCGGGCCCGGGGCGGGCCGCGGCCCCGCGCTGAGCTGGGGCGCAGCGTTGTCCGTGTAGGCAGGCGAAGTCACGCTGCACAGATTAGGTCCTCACACTGACAACGGTCGAAACGGCGCAGAAGCGACCCCTTGCCCGAAGCCGGCCGGCCGCGGCCTCACGGCTGTCCGCCGCCGCGCTCCGTACGGTCGCCGCCGCGCTGTTCCGGGGTTCCGTAGCCCCCGCCACCCGGCGTGCGGAGCACCAGGACGTCCCCCCGCTCCAGGCCGGCGGTGTCGCAGCCGCGCAGCGGTGTGACTGTCCGGCCGTCCGCGCGCTCGATGTGCTGGTCGCCCAGCGCGCCGGGTTCGCCGCCCGCCATGCCGTACGGCCGCACCCGGCGGTGGCCGGAGAGCAGTGCCACGGTGACGGGTTCGAGGAAGCGGATGCGCCGCTCCACGCCACAGCCGCCGTGCCAACGCCCTCCGCCCCCGCTGCCGCCCCGTACCCGGAAGCTCTCCAGCAGCACGGGGTAGCGCCATTCGAGGACTTCGGGGTCGGTGAGGCGGGAGTTGGTCATATGAGTCTGTACGGCGTCGGCGCCGTCGAAGCCGTCGCCCGCGCCCGAGCCGCTCGCCACCGTCTCGTAGTACTGGACCCGTTCGTTGCCGAAGGTGAGGTTGTTCATGGTGCCCGAACCCTCGGCCTGGATGCCGAGTGCCGCGTACAGGGCGCCGGTGACGGCCTGGGACGTCTCCACGTTTCCCGCGACGGTGGCCGCCGGATGGACGGGGGCCAGCATGGAGCCTTCCGGAATTCTGACCTCCAGGGGCTTGAGGCAGCCACTGTTGAGGGGGATGTCGTCGGCGACCAGGGTCCGGAAGACGTACAGCACGGCCGCCATGACCACGGATTTCGGCGCGTTGAAGTTCCCCGGCTGCTGAGGTGAGGTGCCGGTGAAGTCGACGACCGCGCTTCGGGCGGCCGTGTCCACGGTGAGGGTGACCTCGATGACCGCGCCGTTGTCGGTCTCGTAGCGGTAGGTGCCGTCGTGCAGTGTGGCGATGATCCGGCGGACGGACTCCTCAGCGTTGTCCTGTACGTGTCGCATGTAGGCGGCGACGGCGTCGGGCCCGAACTGCTCCACCATGCGCCGGAGTTCGGCGATGCCCTTCTCGTTGGCGGCGATCTGGGCGCGGAGGTCGGCGAGGTTGGTGTCCGGGTCGCGGGAGGGCCACGCGGCGGTGGTGAGCAGTTCGCGTGTCTCGCCCTCGCGGAATCTGCCGTCCCGTACCAGAAGCCAGTTGTCGAACAGCACTCCTTCTTCGTCGATGGTACGGCTGAAGGCGGGCATGGAGCCGGGGGTGATGCCCCCGATCTCGGCGTGGTGTCCGCGGGAGGCGACCAGGAACCGCAGTCGGGGCCTCTCGTCGGCGGTCTCGTCGACGTCGAACACGGGTGTCACCACGGTCACATCGGGCAGGTGGGTGCCCCCGTGGTACGGGTCGTTGATGGCGTACACGTCACCGGGCCGCATCGCTCCGCCGTTGCGCCGCAGCACCTCCTTGATGGACTCCCCCATCGAGCCGAGGTGCACGGGAATGTGCGGGGCGTTGGCGATGAGATTGCCGTCCGCGTCGAAGAGTGCGCAGGAGAAGTCGAGCCGCTCCTTGATGTTGACGGAATGGGCCGTGTTCTCCAGGCGCACGCCCATCTGTTCGGCGATCGACATGAAGAGGTTGTTGAAGACCTCCAGCATGACGGGGTCGACCCGGGTGCCGACGGCCGTGCGGTCCGGGCGCGGGCGGACCCGGGTGAGCAGCAGATGGCCGGTGGCGGTGAGAGCGGCCTGCCAGCCGGGGTCGACGACGGTGGTGGCATCCGCCTCGGCGATCACGGCGGGTCCGGTCACGGTGTCCGCGGGGTGCAGTTCCTCGCGCCGGTGGAGCGGGGTGTCCTGCCATCGGCCGTCGGCGAACATCCTTACGAGGTCGCGCGGTTGAAGCTCGGCGTTCTCCCGGGGTGTGCGGTCGGCGGGGGGCGGCCGGTGCTGTCCCGCCGTCCCGGTCGCCTCGACCGATACCGCCTCGACGATCAGGGGCCGGTCCATGGTGAACGCGTAGCGGGCGCGGTGCTGGGCGGTGAACTCCTCGGCCATGGCGGCCGTCGTGTCCAGGCCGACCGGCAGGCTGGAGTCCGTACCGGCGTAGCGCAGGAGCACGCGGGCGTGTGTGCTGATGGCGCTGTCGGGGATGGCATCGGCGCGCAGTTCGGCGCGGGTGCGGCGGGCGAGCTCGTCGCAGAGTTCACCGACGGCGGTGCGCGTCGCCTCGTGCAGTTCCGCCTCGACGGACTGTTCGCGCATCGCGGTGGCGTCGGCGAGACCGATGCCGTACGCGGACAGTACGCCGGCCAGCGGCGGTACGAGGACGGTGTCGATGCCCAGGGCGTCGGCGACGGCGCAGACGTGCTGGCCCCCGGCGCCGCCGAAACCGGTCAGGGCGTAGCGGGTGATGTCGTGCCCGCGCTGCACGGAGATCTTCTTGACCGCGCTCGCCATGTTGAGGACGGCGATCTCCAGGAATCCGGCGGCGACCTCGGCCGCGGTGCGGCGTGTCCCGGTGGCGCGCGCCACGTCCTCGGCGAGCGCGTCGAAGCGGTCGCGGACGAGGTCCGCGTCGAGCGGGAGGTCGCCGTCCGGTCCGAAGACGGCCGGGAAGTGGGCGGGCTGGACGCGGCCGAGCATCACATTGGCGTCGGTGACGGTCAGCGGCCCGCCGCGGCGGTAGCAGGACGGGCCGGGAATCGCGCCTGCCGAGTCGGGGCCGACGCGGTAGCGGTGGCCGTCGAAGTGCAGGACGGAACCGCCGCCGGCCGCGACGGTGTGGATGTTCATCATGGGGGCGCGCATCCGCACCCCGGCCACCTGTGTGCCGAGTTCGCGCTCGAACTCGCCCGCGTAGTGCGACACATCGGTGGAGGTGCCGCCCATGTCGAAGCCGATGACCCGGTCGAATCCGGCCTGCCCGGACGTACGGGCCATTCCGACCACGCCACCGGCGGGTCCGGAGAGCACCGCGTCCTTGCCGCGGAAGTGGGAGGCCTCGCGCAGCCCGCCGTTGGACTGCATGAACATCAGCCGGATGCCGTCGAGTTCGTGGGCGACCTCGTCGACGTACCGGCGCAGGATCGGTGAGAGGTAGGCGTCGACGACGGTGGTGTCACCGCGTGGCACGAGCTTGATGAGCGGGCTCACCTCGTGCGAGCAGCTGATCTGGGTGAAGCCGGCGGCGCGGGCCTCGGCGGCCACGGCGCGCTCGTGCGCGAAGTGGCGGTAGCCGTGCATCAGGACGACGGCCGCGCTGCGCAGGCCGTCGGCCCGGGCGGCCCGCAGCCGCTCGGCCACCGCTTCCCGGTCCAGGGGTGTCACGACGCGACCGTGGGCGTCGACCCGTTCGGGGACCTCGATCACCCGGTCGTACACCGCTTCGGGCAGCAGAATGCGGCGGTCGAAGAGCCTCGGTCTGTTCTGGTACGCGATGCGCAGGGCGTCCCGGAAGCCTTCCGTGATGACCAGGACGGTCGGCTCGCCGCGCCGCTCCAGCAGGGCGTTGGTGGCGACCGTCGTACCGATCTTCACCGTGCCGACCCGGTCGGCGGGGACCGGGTCGGCCGGGCCGAGACCCAGCAGCCCCCGGATTCCGGCCACGGCGGCGTCGCGATAGCGGTCCGGGTCGTGGGAGAGCAGTTTGCGGGTGACCAGGTACCCCTCGGGATCCCGGCCCACTACGTCGGTGAACGTCCCGCCACGGTCGATCCAGAACTCCCAGCGTCCAGTCATGCCCCCATACTGACCCGCCGGCACCGGCAACGGACCGGACGTCACGACCGGTTCCCCGGCACACCGGCCGGCGGTACGGCGTGCAGTGCGCCCGGTGCGGCCCGGACCGTTCGCACCGCGCGCCGCCGACCACACAGCTCCGCACGCCCCCCGACGCGCGGCGCTGTGCGTGTTCCGGTCAGACCGCCGGGGCGTCGGGCCCGATCCGGCTGCGTACCGCCGTCTGCACCTCGGCCTCCTCGGCCGGGTCCGCGGCAAGCCTGCGCAGTCGCTCGGCGACCCTGATGTCGCCGGTCTCGGCGTGGAGCGCGGCGACCTCACGGGTGGTCTCTTCGCAGTCCCACAGGCATTCGACGGCGAATCCGGTGGCAAAGGAGGGATCGGTCGCGGCCAGCGCGCGGGCCGCTCGGCCGCGCAGGTGCGAGGAGGACGTCTCCCGGTAGACATGGCGCAGTACGGGTGCGGCGCAGGCGATGCCCAGCCTGCCCGTGCCGTCGACGAGGGTCCACAGACGTGGCGCGTCCGGGCCTTCGCCCCGTACGGCCTCGCGGAGCGCGCCGAGGACCAGTGGGGCGTCCTGGGCGACGCCCCGGCAGGCGAGCACGCCGGCCGCGGAGGCGCCGAGCGCGTCGGGCCGCCGGGCCCAGCGCCTGGCACGCTCGACCGCCGCGTCGCCGCACATCCGCTCGAAGGCGGCGACGGCCGCGTCGGCGACGGTGCGCGAGGTGCCGGCCGCGGCGCTCTCGATCAGGTCGAGTACGGCCGGCTCCCTGGCCTCGGCCAGATAGTGCAGGGCGGCGCAGCGCGCGCCGTCCGGGCCGCTGCGGGCGGCCTCGATGATGGTGGACCGGTCCTCGGGGCCGGCGACGGCGGTGAGGCAGCGGGCGGCCGGGACATGGAGGACACTGCCTCGTTCCAGCGCCTGCTGGGCCCAGTCGAAGACGGCCTGGACACTCCATCCGGGGCGGGGACCGCCGGGTCGCATCTGGCGCTGCCAGCGGTCGAAGGAGCCCTGTTCGGAGGCGGCCCTGATCCGGGCGCCGACCTCGTCGCGGGGGTCGTCGGCCCAGAGTCGCCAGGGGCGTGGCTCGAAGGCGTCCCGCACGGCGGCGGCCAGCTCGGCGGCGCCCTCCTCGGTGGCCGGGAACCGGCCGAGGACGGGTACGGCGAGGGCACGGAGCCCCGCGTCGTCGTCGCGCAGGGCGAGCTCGTCGAGGGCCCAGGCCCAGTTGGCCCCGGTCGCGGCGTACCGCCGCAGCAGTGCCAGGGCGTCGCCCCGTCCGTACGAGGCGAGGTGACCGAGTACGGCGAGGGCCAGTCCGGTGCGCGAGTCGTCGGTGTCGAGGTGGTCGTCGGGATCGCGCAGGTGGCGCTCGATCTCCTCGATGCCGCCGTCCAGGTCGAGATACAGGCGTGCGTAGTAGAGCGAGCGGTTCTCCACCTGCCAGTCGTGGCGCGGATCGCTCAGGACGCAGTGGTTGAGAGCCGCCAGGGCCTCGGGGCGTGGTGCGGCGAGCGCGTGGAGCGTGCCGTCGCCACGGCCCCTCTGCAGCAGGCCGAGCAGGGTGCCGCTCGGCGCTATGAACGGATCAAACATGAAAAAAGCCTCACATCAAGCTGTCGACGCAACCGGGACTGTGCAGTTCCAAGTGCCGGGTGGGGCACTAAGCCGCGCAGCAACATGATCGGCCGACCGCCGTCTTCTGCTTGGTGTAGACCATCTTCCTCTGCCTCTCGTCGGTGGCCCGAATCGGGCCCGCGACGTCATGATGACCCAGCCATTTCGCCAACGCGACCACATTTACGACGTACCCGGTCAGCGGGCGCCGAAGAGTTCCAGCAGGTCGGCCTTGCCGAACATGCGTGCGGTGTCCAGCGCGGAGGGCGTTCCGGCCGCCGGGTCGGCCCCCGCGGCGAGCAGTGCCTCGATCACCGCGCCCTCACCCTTGAAGACGGCTCCGGCGAGAGGGGTCTGCCCGCGGTCGTTGGCCCGGTCCGGGTCGGCACCCCGGGCGACGAGGGCGGTGACCGCGGCGGCGTGACCGTGATACGCGGCGAGCATCAGCAGCGAATCGCCCCGGTCGTTGGTGAGGTTCGCGGGGACACCCGCGTCGACGTACGCGGCGAGCGCGTCGCTCTCACCGCGGCGGGCCAGGTCGAAAACCTTGGTCGCCAGCTCGACCACCTCGGGATCGGGGGTTTCGCTCATCGCACGGACCGCCTTCCATAAATCGGTTTCACCACTGTTGACCTGCGGGGGCGTACGCCGTGGGGGCCGTACGAGTGAATCGACAGGGTACTGCTCAACCGCGCCCACGACCCGGCCCGCCCGCCGCGACGGACCACGTCCGAGGGTGACGGAACAGGACGCGACACCGAATGTTCCGTCCCCCCGGTGTTCCGCCGACACCCTTCCCGAGCCCCTTGTCGGCCAATCAAGTGAAAATACTGACTTTTCACTCGAATGCAGCTTTTATCGTATAGATACTTCCGGTGAACCTGGAAGGACTCATGGTGACTGTCCCCCCAATCAGGAGAACCTCTCATGATCCTGTCCATGTCAGGCGTAGTCATCCTCGGCATCATCGTCTTCCTGTTCTTCAGGAAGGACGGCCTCAAGGCATCGCACGCCCTCGTCACTGCCCTGTTCGGCTTCTATCTGGCAGGCACCGCCATCGCACCGAGCATCACCGCGGGCGGCGCGAGTCTCGCCGGCCTCTTGGGCGGGATCAAATTCTGATCCTCCGCGACCGCTCCCACCCCTTCAGGAGACCGACGTGGCCCGGCGACCACTCCCCCGCATTCTGAGCAGCGGCACCGCATCGATCACTCGCAGCCGCGAGTTCGCGCGCACGGCCGCCGACAACGCCACGGACGTCCTTCATCCGCTGATCACGATCACCCGTGGTCTGCGGCTGCTGGCCGGAGCCGGACGGCAGAAGTGGGCCGCGACGCCCAAGGACAAGCGTGGTCCGGTGCTTTGTTCCGTCGCGGCCTGCGTCATGGTGGTCGCGCTCCTCCCTTACGGATCCGTACTCGCCCTGGTCGCGGTGATGGGGGCCGCCGCTTGGAAGGGGCGGGAGCGGAACCCCGTGAAGACCGGCCCCGACGAAGCGGAGACCGGACGGCTGCGGTCCCTGTACGAGGCGCTCGTGCCGTACTTCTCCACGGCCGACGACCCCAGTCCGCTGTTCGCCCACGGCGGCGACTGGGACAAGGCCTTCAGCGAGTACGCATTCGACGGCGACGGGCGCCTGACGCGTCTTCAGGTGACGTACCCCGCCTACTTCACCGACAGCGAGGCCGGTTCCCGCAACCGGATCGAGCAGCTGCTGCACGCGAAGTCGGGCCGCGGCCGCGAGTACCACTTCTCCTGGGACGAGGAGGGCAACCGGCTCGTCATGAGCGTGCTCGACGCCCTGCCCACCTCGATCGGCGCCCAGCGCTTCGTCACCGCACCGGGCGAGACGGTGCTCGGTTTCACCGACGGCGACGCGGTACAGCGCACCGTTCCCGTGAGCGACGGCGACACGACCCGCGACGCCCCGCCCGTCGTCTGGCGGACCGGCGCCCGCTCCACCGAACCGCATCTGCTGGCCGTCGGGCAGCCCGGCAGCGGCACCACCACGCTGATGCGCTCCATCGCCCTGCAGGCGCTCCAGCACGGCGACATCCTGATCATCGAGGGGAGCGGCACCGGCGAGTACGCCTGCCTGACCGGGCGCGACGGCGTGCTGGCCGTCGAGTGCGACCTGGCCGGCGCGCTGGCGACCCTGGAGTGGGCGGCCCACGAGACGGAGCGGCGGCTGATCGCGTCGAACCGGGCCCGGCAGTCCGGCCACCCCGCCCCCGACGACACCAAGCGCCCGCTCTGGGTGCTGCTGGACCGGCCCAGCGTCCTCGGCCACCTGGCGGCCGCCGATGGCAGGCCCGATCCCCAGGAGCTGCTCCAGGTGCCGCTGCGGCACGGCCGGGCGGCCAACGTCACCGTGGTCGTCACCGAGCAGTTCGACAGCCTGGACGCCCTCGGCGAGACGCTCAGGACCCACACCCGGGCCCGGGCCGTGCTCGGCCACTGCTCCCGCGACCAGGTCGAGTCGGTGCTCGGCACGGAGCCGCACACCACCCCGACGCCGAACGCCCCGCCCGGCCGGGGGTACGCGCGGCTGGGCACCGGTCCCGTGCTGCGGCTCCAGGTTCCGGCCACGCCCGATCCGTACGACGAGGCGACCAGCGAGGCACAGCGGCAGGCGGTTCTCGGTCTGCTCCCCGAACGGCAGGCGCCGGCCGAGGCCACGGTCCCGGCGGAGGAGGCCCAGGAGGCCGCTCCCATCGAGCCGGGCGTCCCGGAACCGGTGATGCCGCATCCGCTGACCGCGGCCGTGGCCGTGGCTGTCGAGAGTGTGCGGGTCGGCGACTGAACGGCACAGGACGGTGCGGGGTCGACGAACCGCCCGGCCCGCCGGTCCCGTGCCGTCGTGCGGTCAGGCGGTCAGGCGGTCAGGCGGTCAGGCGGTCAGGCGGTCAGGCGACGAAGGTACGGGGCGCCTCCACCCCCGCACCCGCCCCCGAACCCACCAGCCGCGCCGCCGCCGCGAGCCGCACCGCCGCCTCGTCCGCGACCGGCCCCCCGACCGTGAACGGCAGCCGTACGTACCCCTCGAAGGCGCCGTCGACACCGAACCGGGGACCGGAGGGAACGCGTACACCGACCCGCTCCCCCACCACCGCGAGCCGGGAGCCCGAGAGGCCGCCTGTCCGCACCCAGAGCGTCAGCCCCCCGCGCGGAACCGAGAACTCCCAGTCCGGCAGCTCCCGGCGGAGCGCGGCGACCAGCGAGTCCCGGTTCTCCCGCGCCTGTTCACGGCGGACCTGCACGGCCTGCTCCCAGCCGCCAGTGCGCATCAGCCAGTTGACGGCGAGCTGCTCCAGAACGGGCGTGCCCATGTCGGCGTAGGCGCGGGCGGCCACCAGGCTGCGGATCACGTCCGGGGCGGCACGCACCCAGCCGATGCGCATACCGGCCCAGAATGCCTTGCTCGCCGATCCGACGGTGAGCACGGTGGAGCCCGCCGGATCGAAGGCACAGACCCGGCGCGGCATCCGTACGTCGTCGTCGAGGTACAGCTCGTTCATGGTCTCGTCGACGACGAGGACCGTGCCGGCGGAGCGGGCGGCGTCCACCAGGTCGCGCCGCCGGTCCTCGTCGGCCAGCGCGCCGGTGGGGTTGTGGAAGTCGGCGACGACGTAGGCGAGCCGCGGCGCCGCGTCCCGCAGCACCTGCCGCCACCGGTTGATGTCCCAGCCGGCGAGCCCCTCCTCCATGGCCACCGGCACCAGCCGGGCACCCGCCTCCCGCATCAACTGGAGGATGTTGGCGTAGCTCGGGGACTCCACCGCGATCCGTTCGCCGCGGCCCGCGAAGAGGTGGCAGATCGCGTCGATCGCGCCCATCGCGCCGGTGGTGACCATGATCTGTTCGGGCATGGTCGGGATGCCACGCTCGGTGTAGCGGTCGGCGATCATCTGCCGCAGCGCGGGCAGTCCGGCCGGGTAGTCGCCGTGGGTGTGGGCGTACGGTGCCAGTTCCTCGAGGGCGCCCTGGACCGCCCGGGTCAGCCACGGTTCGGGGGCGGGCAGCGAGGCGCAGCCCAGGTCGATCATCGAACCGAGCGATTCCGGCGGAAGGGGTTCCAGGCCGCGTGCGGGCAGCGGGTTGCCCGCGGGTACGGCCGTCCAGCTGCCGGCGCCGCGGCGGGACTCCAGGAACCCCTCGGTGCGCAGCGCCTCGTACGCGGCGGCGACGGTGGTGCGGCTGACGGACAGGGCGAGCGCCAGTTCACGCTCCGCGGGGAGCCGGGCGGCCACCGGCACCCGGCCTTCCAGGACGAGTAGACGGACCCCGTCGGCCAGCGCACGATAGGCGGGCGGCCTGCGGGTGCCCGGTCCGGCGGGCCGGGGCTGTTGGGCCTGGAGCTGCCGGGCGAGCTGTGCCGCACCGACTGCCGAAGTCCACTGCGCCATCGAAATCAGTCCACCTTCCTCGGATTGGCCATAGTTGGCGACCAATCCCCTGCCACAGAGTGACATGCGGCAGTCCACCACCACCACTCCAGGGGGCACCTCTTGTCCATCACTCCCGTCCCTCGCGGGGCGCGCCTCCCCCGAAGGCTGATTCAGCTGTACGTCGGTCTCGCGCTGTACGGAGCGAGTTCGGCGCTCCTGGTCCGTGCCGGGCTCGGTCTCGAACCCTGGGGAGTGCTGCATCAGGGGCTCGCGGAGCGCACCGGGCTGTCCATCGGAGTCGTCTCGATCATCGTCGGCGCCGCCGTCCTGCTGCTGTGGATACCGATCAGGCAGCGTCCGGGGCTCGGCACCGTCTCCAATGTCTTCGCCGTCGGAATCGCCATGGACGGCACGCTGGCGCTCGTGCCCGACGTGCACGGTCTCGCCGCGGAGATCGCAGTGATGGTGGCGGGGGTCGTGGTCAACGGTGTCGCGACGGGGCTGTACATCGCGGCGCGGTTCGGCCCGGGACCGCGCGACGGACTCATGACCGGTCTGCATCTGCGTACCGGCCGCTCCATCCGGCGGGTCCGCACCCTGATCGAGGTGGCGGTGGTGGCGACCGGCTTCGCACTCGGCGGCACACTCGGCGCGGGCACGGTCCTCTATGCCCTGGCCATCGGCCCGCTCGCCCAGTTCTTCCTGCACTTCTTCGCGGTCGACGGCCGGACGGCCGGGGAGACCGCCGCCGGAGCCGACGACGAGGCGGCCCTCGCACCCGCGCGGGACAATGGCGACACCACCGTCACCACCCCGACACCGGAGCAGGCGATACTGCCGAAGTGACCTCCGTACGCCACCCCTATCTGGACCATCCCTCGACGATCCCCTTCGCCCACCGAGGCGGCGCCGCCGACGGGATCGAGAACACGACGGCCGCGTTCCGCCGGGCCGCCGACGCCGGATACCGCTACTTCGAGACCGATGTGCACACCACGGCGGACGGCCGCCTGGTGGCCTTCCATGACGCCACGCTGGACCGGGTGACGGACGCCCGGGGCCGGATAGCCGAGCTGCCGTGGAGCGAGGTGCGGCGGGCCAGGGTGGCGGGCCGGGAGCCGCTGCCGCTGTTCGAGGAGCTGCTGGAGACCTTCCCGGAAGCCCGCTGGAACGTCGACATCAAGGCCGGGCCGGCCCTGGTCCCGCTGGTCGACCTGATCCGCCGGACGCATGCCTGGGACCGGGTCTGCGTCGGCTCGTTCTCGGAGGCCAGGGTCGCCCGGGCCCATCGTCTCGCGGGGCCCCGGCTCGCCACCTCCTACGGCGTCCGCGGCGTGCTGGGCCTGCGGCTGCGCTCGTTCGGCGTTCCGGCGGCACTGCGGGCCGGCGCCGTGTGCGCGCAGGTGCCGGAGAGTCAGAACGGCATCCGGGTGGTCGACCGCCGCTTCGTGCGCGAGGCGCACGCACGCGGACTCCAGGTGCACGTCTGGACGGTGAACGAACCTGAGCGGATGGCAGCGCTCCTCGACCTCGGCGTGGATGGCATCATGACCGATCACATCGAGACGCTGCGTACGGTGCTGAGCGAGCGCGGGGCCTGGGCCTGACGCCGGTCGTGCGAGGTCTCCACGGGGAGAGACGAGGGGGAGCGCTTTGAGCGCCGAGACCGCGGATACGGCCGAGCCGACGGAGCTCGCGACGGGTTCCGCAGACGCCGCGAGCCGCAGACGGGAACAGCGCGGCTGGTATTTCTACGATTTCGCCTGCTCCGTCTACTCGACCAGTGTCCTGACGGTGTTCCTCGGCCCCTATCTGACTTCGGTCGCCAAGGCGGCCGCCGACGCCGACGGTTTCGTGCACCCGCTGGGCATACCGGTGCGCGCCGGGTCGCTCTTCGCCTACGCGGTCTCCGTGTCGGTGGTGGTCGCGGTGCTCGTGATGCCGGTCGTGGGCGCCGCGGCGGACCGTACGGGACGGAAGAAACCGCTGCTCGCGGCCGCCGCCTACGTGGGGGCCGCCGCCACCACCGGCATGTTCTTCCTGGACGGTCACCGTTATCTGCTGGGCGCGTTCCTGCTGATCGTGGCGAACGCCTCGATCTCGGTGTCGATGGTGCTTTACAACGCCTATCTGCCGCAGATCGCCGAACCGGAGGAGCGGGACGCGGTCTCCTCGCGCGGCTGGGCGTTCGGATACACCTCGGGCGCGTTCGTCCTCGTCCTGAACCTGGTGCTGTACACGGGCCACGACTCCTTCGGTCTCTCCGAGTCCGACGCGGTGCGGATCTGTCTCGCGTCGGCCGGCGTCTGGTGGGGCGCCTTCACGCTCGTACCACTGCGCCGGCTGCGCGACCGACGGGTGACGCCGGGCGGCGAAGGGGCGGTCGGTTCGGGGTGGCGGCAGCTGATGAACACCCTGCGCGACATGCGCCGACATCCGCTGACGCTCTCCTTCCTGCTGGCGTACCTCGTCTACAACGACGGCGTGCAGACGGTGATCTCCCAGGCGTCGGTGTACGGCTCCGAGGAACTGGGCCTGGACCAGACGACGCTGATCACGGCCGTGCTGCTGGTGCAGGTGCTCGCGGTGGCCGGAGCGCTGGGGATGGGCCGGCTGGCGCGGGTGTACGGCGCGAAGCGCACGATTCTCGGCTCGCTCGTCGTCTGGACGCTGATTCTCGTCGCCGGATATTTCCTGCCCGCCGACGCGCCGGTCTTCTTCTATGTGCTGGCCTCGGCGATCGGCCTGGTGCTCGGCGGCAGCCAGGCGCTTTCCCGCTCGCTGTTCTCCCATCTGGTGCCGAGCGGCAAGGAGGCCGAGTACTTCTCCGCGTACGAGATGAGCGACCGCGGACTGAGCTGGCTGGGGCCACTGGTGTTCGGGCTCGCGTATCAGCTGACCGGGAGCTACCGGGATGCGATCATCTCGTTGGTGATCTTCTTCGCGGCCGGTTCCGTACTGCTCGCGAGGGTGCCGATCCGGCGGGCCGTGGCGGCCGCGGGCAATCCCGTACCCGAACGGATTTAGACGTTGAAGTGAAAGGCCGGTAGTGTACGCCTTTGGCCTGCCCGGAGGACCGTTACTGCGAGTGGAAGAAGCCAAACCCTTGGGTGACAACTTCTGCCAGATGTGACAAACCGGGCATTGGCGGGTACTTGGACCCTGGGAAACCTGAAATAAGCAGCGGCACGACGGGCGACGCATGACCGGCAACGGGAATCTTTACCGCCGACCGGACGTTGACCGGATGACGACGACAGCGACACCTGTCCTGTGGGCGACAAGCCCGGGAGGCACGATTCATGAGTGAGCGAGCTCTCCGCGGCACGCGACTCGTGGTTACCAGCTACGAGACGGACCGCGGCATCGATCTGGCCCCGCGCCAGGCGGTGGAGTACGCATGCCAGAACGGACATCGATTTGAGATGCCGTTCTCGGTAGAGGCGGAAATTCCGCCGGAGTGGGAGTGCAAGGCGTGCGGCGCCATGGCACTCCTGGTGGACGGGGATGGCCCCGAGGAGAAGAAGGGCAAGCCTGCGCGTACGCACTGGGACATGCTCATGGAACGGCGCACACGCGAGGAGCTGGAGGAGGTGCTGGCCGAGAGGCTGGCGGTTCTGCGCTCCGGAGCCATGAACATCGCCGTGCATCCGCGGGACAGCAGGAAGTCTGCCTGACCGCCTGACACCGCCGTACGACGGAGCCGCGGGCTGTGACACACCGAGTGTGTGTCACAGCCCGCGGCTCTGTCGCGTCGTGGCCCGGTACCGGGCGCGGTGGTCGCGGACCCGGTACCGGATCCGGTGTCAGGGGGTCAGCGGCGGCCGGGGGCCCTCGTCGGCGCGGGAGCCCGGCTGTGCGCCGTCCTCACGGATGACCTCGCCCTGCACGATCTTTCCGTCCGGCCGGTGAATACGGGCCTGCTGGAAGGCGTCGGAGAGGCTGCCGGGGCCCGCGGCGCGCATCCGGCGCTCCAGCGACCGCTCCGTGTACCGGCCGAGCATCGAACGGACCGGCGGCACGAGCAGCAGAAGCCCCGCCACGTCCGAGATCACCCCCGGGATCATCAGCAGCAGCCCGCCGAGCATCAGGAAGCCGTTGCCCTCGGTGCCCGGGGATGCGGCCTGCGGCGCGGCGGCCGTCCCGGGCTGCCCCGGCATCCGCTGGAGCGTCTCGGTGAGGTTGCGGAAAGCCCGGCGGCCGGCCCGCTTCATCACGGCGGCGCCGAACACGATTCCCGCCACCAGGAGCAGCAGCACGGTGAACCCGCCCGCCGCGTTCGCCACGACGGTGAGCAGCCAGATCTCCAGCACCGCCCAGGCGGCGACGGCGAGCGGAACGAGGGTACGGGCGCGTGAGCGCCTGGGGGCGGTCGGGGGCGGTGTGCCGGTCGTCATGGTCCCCAGTGTGCCCGTACGGGCGTCCAAGCGGCGTAAGGGGGTGATCATGGGCGACGCGCGGGAGCCCGCCGCACACGGCGGGTCAGATCGCCTTGCGGCCGAGGACCCGGTTCGTACGGGCAGTGACGCCCCAGGAGGTGACCCGCCAGAGCGCCTCGACCAGGATGTCGCGGCTCATCTTCGAGTCGCCGATCTCGCGGTCCACGAAGGTGATCGGGACCTCGACGACGTGATATCCGGCGTCGACGGCACGGCGGGCCAGGTCGACCTGGAAGCAGTAGCCCTGCGAGGCGACCTGGTCGAGGCCGATGCCCTCGAGGGTCTCGGCGCGGAAGGCCCGGTAGCCGCCCGTGACGTCCCTGGTCCGCAGCCCGAGGAGGACGCGGGAGTACGTGCTGCCGCCGCGGGAGATCATTTCCCGGGTCTTGGGCCAGTTGACCACGCGCCCGCCCGGCACCCAGCGGGAGCCGAGCACCAGGTCGGCTCCCTTGAGCGCGGTGAGCAGCCGGGGCAGTTCCTCGGGCTGGTGGGAGCCGTCGGCGTCCATCTCCACGAGTACGCCGTAGCCGTGCTCGATGCCCCAGCGGAAGCCCGCGAGGTAGGCGGCGCCCAGTCCTTCCTTGCCCTTGCGGTGCAACACCTGCACCTGCTCGTCGGCGGAGGCGAGCTCGTCGGCGACCTTGCCGGTTCCGTCGGGGCTGTTGTCGTCGGCGACCAGAATGTCGGCTTCCGGCACAGCGGCGCGCACCCGGCTGACGATCGGCTTGATGTTCTCGGCCTCGTTGTAGGTCGGAATGATCACCAAGGTTCTGCCGAGCGGGCCGTACCGCCGCTGACCGCCGTCGTTCACTTACTGCCCCTTAAGTCCGTACGCAGATGCACACCATATCCAGCGGACGGGGGCCGGATGCCGACGCGGTCGGGCGGGAACGGGCACCGCCACGGACAGAAGGAGGGAAGTACGGACAGACTCCCTGAGGGAATGTGCGGGAACTGCGAATGGGGGCCCGGCGCCCTTCGGGCCGACCTGGGACCCGCCGGCTGCGGGTCGACCTAGAGCCGTTGTCTACTGAACGTCCGGGCCCCACCCGGGTCGCACCTACCGTCCGGCTGAAACCTTCCCTCGCCCCCGAGGCGCGGGCGCTGAACCTGGCTGTCAGGAGTGGTGCGCCGGTGCGGCACACCACTCCATGACCCAGCGGCGTTCGACGACTGCGTGGAGGTTTAACCGGTCGGACGTCCTGTGGTGGACTCGGCCGAACCTACCGGCCGGTGGGCGCGTTCTGTCAATAGCTGCCTGACCTGCAATGTTCCCGGAACTTGCCTGGTCAGTAGCGAAGATCCGCAGGTCGCGGCGGACCGGGGGACGCTTCGATCGGCGGTACGAAATGTCTGGACGTCACCCGTTCGGATGCGCGTAGACAGTTTGTCCGAAGACCACAGTGCCCAGGCAGACCGGAAGCGCCGCGCCCGGGGTGAGGTCCGGCAGGCCGGGCGTTCCCGACCTCGGGTCGGTCGACCAGCGGGCGACCCGGTCGTCCGGCGCCTGAACCACCAGGTCATCGGTGCGCCAGACCGCGTAGTCGGCCGGAGCACCGGGCACCAGGGTCCCCGCGTCGTCGCGGCCGACGGCTCGCCAGCCGCCCCTGGTGTGGGCGGTGAAACCGGCTCGCACGGAGATCCGGTGTTCGGGCGTGCGGTGGAAGGCGGCAGCCCGTACGGTCCCCCAGGGGTCCAGCGGGGTCACCGGGCTGTCCGAGCCGAAGGCCAGGGGCACACCGGCCCGCAGGAGCGCCGCGTAGGGGTTCAGGGTCCTGGCCCGCTCGGCGCCGAGCCGCCGCGCGTACATGCCCTCCTCTCCACCCCAGGCCGCGTCGAAGGCGGGCTGCACGGAGGCGGTCAGCCCCAGCTCCGCGAAGCCGGCGACGGTCTCCGGGGTGAGCATCTCGGCGTGCTCGATACGGTGCCGGGCGGCTCGGACCCGGGCCAGGCCGAGCGTCTCTGAGGCGGCCCGGACGCCCTCCACCACGGCGGAGACCGCCGCGTCGCCGATGGCGTGGAAGCCGGCCTGCAGGCCGGCCTCGGTGCAGGCGGTGACATGGGCGGCGATCTGCGCCGCGTCCAGGTGCGCGGCGCCCGTGTGCCCGGCCGGGCCATCGGCGTACGGCTCGTGCAGGCAGGCCGTGTGCGAGCCGAGGGAGCCGTCGACGAACAGGTCCCCGGCCGCGCCGATCGCGCCGAGTTCCCGGATGCGGTGGGCGTCCTTCTCGTCGGCGACCTGCTCGGCCCAGTAGCCGAAGACCCGCGGCCCGCTCTGCGCCGCGGCGAGCTTCAGCAGCGCGACGAAGTCCTCCTCGTCGGAGATGTCGGGGCCGCCGCACTCATGGACAGTGCCGATGCCGAGCGACGCGGCGTGACGCAGGGCGGCGCGCTGCGCGTCGGCGCGCTGTCGCGCCGAGACGGCGCCGTGGGCCGCGGAGCGCACCGCGTGGTGGGCGGCGCCGGTCAGCGGGGTGTCGGGGTGGTATCCGGTGAGCGCGGTGACGCCCGGGACCAGGTCGAGCAGGGCGGTGGTGACGACCGCGGAGTGCACATCGATACGGGGCAGGTAGACCGGCCGGCCACCGGCGGCCGCATCGAGCTCGTCGCGCGTCGGCGGACGCTGCTCCGGCCAGCGTGTGGCGTCCCAGCCGTGACCGAGGACGACCCGGTCCGCGGGGTGCGCCGCCACGTACGCGCGCAGCAGACCGAGCGCCTCGTCGAGCGTCCGGGCACCGGAGAGATCGAGGCCGGTGAGGGCCAGGCCGGTCGAGGTGGTGTGGACATGGGCGTCGGTGAACGCGGGGGTGACCAGCGCACCTTCGAGGTCGATCACTTCGTCGACGCCGCTCGCGAAGGCGTCGGCGGCCCCTTCCGAGCCCACCCAGGCGACATGGCCGCGCTCGACGACCATGGCGGTGGCGAAGGGGTCGGCGGGGCTGTGGACGTCTCCACCGCGCAGCAGCACGGTGCGGTGGTCGCTCTGGGGGGCGGTGCTCTCGGTCATGGGACCAGTCTCGCGCCTGCCCGGAGCCGCGCGGTCCGCGGCCCCTCTCAGATCTGCGGGGGCCGGGCCTCGTACGGCGTGGAGAGGACGACGGTGGTCCGGGTGGAGACACCGGCCAGCGAACGGATCCGGGTGAGCAGGTGCTCCAGCTCCAGCGGGGTCGCGACCCGCGCCTTGAGGATGTAGTTCTCGTCACCGGCGACGCTGTGACACGCCTCCAGCTCCGGAACGCCCGCGAGCCGCTCCGCGATGTCGTCCGGTGCGCTCGGGTCGAAGGGTTTCACCGAGATGAACGCGGTGAGCGGCAGGCCGACGGCCTCGGGGTCGACGACCGCGGCATAGCCCCGGATCACCCCGCGCTGCTCCAGCCTGCGGACGCGCTGATGAACCGCCGAGGTGGACAGGCCCGTGGCCTTGCCCAGGTCGGTGTAGCTCATCCGCCCGTCCTTGACGAGCAACTCCACGATCTGTCGGTCCAGCTCCTCCATACGGATCAACCTATTGCCACTGATGCCTCCGGGCACAGCGGCAAGGGCTCCGGAAGGGCACCTGCGGCGGGCATGTGACGAATGCCACAGGTTTACGGACGGGTAGCCACCCCCTTGGCGGTTACGGCGGATGCGCGACGGGAAGTGCTTGCTGTGGTCGAGGCCGTGGCGCCTTGTCGGCCCACCCGAGGGGGGAATTTCCCATGCAGAGCCTGAAACTCACCGGACGTACCGAACCGGATCCCGTCGATCCCGTCGAGGACACCGCTCACGACGCCTACGACATGCTCGAGATGTACCGGGTGATCTGCCCGGACTGCGTGCAGCCGATCGCGCTGCTGGCGGACGAGGACGTGCTGCCGGAGCACGCGCTGTGCCCGACTCCGTGGAACCCGTTCGTGCTGACCGTCTGTGCCGGTACGGGCCGCGCGGCGTCGCAGACGCGGCCCGCCGACGATTCGCTCGACGTCCAGGAGCAGGAGACGGCCCTGCTGCTGACGCTCCCTCAAGGGCTCGACTGGAGAATGCAGCCGTTCTCGCACGCCGGCGGCCCGGGCTCGCGCCCGCTGCGGGTGCCGCAGATGCGGCGCGACGCCGCCTGAGAGGGCCGCTCCGGCCCCGCGCGAGGCCGCCCGGACCCCGTCCGGGCTCGTCCCGCACGAATTGCGCCGCACCACGACGGCCCGGTCGGCGTGGTGCCCGCTCCCCCGGAGGCTCCGCCGCCGGGGACCCGGCGAACGGGCTCTCGAATCGGCCCGGCAGTGACCAGGGCCCGCCCCGCACCGTTGGCCAGGCATGACCCTGCTGCATTCAACGGCCGGTCCCGGTCGTCGCCGTCTCACCGCTCCGACCGCCGAAGAATCGGTTCCGCAGCCCGGTTCGCAGCCGGTGCCGCAGCCCGCGCCGCCCCGGTCGACGCCGCGTCCGGTGCCGCACTCCACCGATCCACCCATCTACCGGGCCCTGCTGCGTCGTTGGGAGAGTGCCGGACGGACCCTGCCGGGCCGCCACGACCAGGAGTGGAACCGGATCATGGCGACGCCCGTGTGGTCGGAGCGGCCGCTGCGGATCAGTGCGTCTCAGGACCTGCGAGGTGGCGCGCGATGACCATCCGCTGGATCTGGTTGGTCCCCTCGACGATCTGCAGCACCTTGGCCTCGCGCATCAGCCGCTCGACGGGGAAGTCGAGGGTGTAGCCGTAGCCACCGAGGACCTGGACGGCGTCGATGGTGACCCGCATGGCCGCGTCCGTGCAGAACAGCTTGGCCATGGCCGCCTGGCGCGAGAAGGGCTTGCCCTCGTCACGCAGCCGGGCCGCCTCCAGGTAGAGCGCCCGGCCCGCCTCGATCTGGGTGGCCATGTCGGCGAGCATGAAGCGCAGGCCCTGGAAGTCCGCGATGGGCCGCCCGAACTGCCGGCGGCCGGTGGCGTAGGCGACGGCCTCGCTCAGGGCGGCCTGGGCGACGCCGATCGCGCAGGCGGCGATGCCCAGGCGTCCGGAGTCGAGTGCGGACAGGGCGATCGCGAAGCCCTGGCCCTCCTCGCCGATCCGGCGCGCGTCGGCGACCCGTACGCCGTCGAAGTTCAACTGGGCGGTGGGCGAACCCTTCATGCCCATCTTTTTCTCGGGGGCGGCCGCGTTCAGCCCCTCGGCGTCGCCGGGGACCAGGAAGGCCGTGATGCCGCGGGCGCCCTCGACACCGGTGCGGGCCAGGACCGTGTAGAAGTCGGCGATGCCGCCGTGGGTAATCCACGCCTTGGTGCCGGTGATGACCCAGTCGTCGCCGTCCCGTACGGCCTTCGTGCGCAGCGAGGCGGCATCGGAGCCCGAGGCGGGCTCGGAGAGGCAGTAGGCGCCCAGCAGGCCCCCTCCGAGCATCGCCGGGAGGTGTTCGGCCTGCTGCTCCTTGGTGCCGAATCCGGCGAGGGCGTGGCAGGCGAGGGAGTGGACGCTGACACCGAGACCGACGGTGAGCCGGACGGCCGCGAGTTCTTCGAGGACCTGGAGGTAGACCTCGTACGGCTGGTCGCCGCCGCCGTGGGCGGAGTCGTAGGGCAGTCCGAGCAGTCCGGACTCCGAGAGCAGCGTGAAGACTTCACGCGGGAACCGGCCCGCGTCCTCCTCCTCGGCTGCTCGTGGCGCGATCTCTCGCTGGGCGATGTCGCGGACGAGTGCGATGAGTTGCCTGGACTCCTCGGTGGGTAGACGGCGTTCCACCAATTGCGGGGCACGGTCGGACATGACGGCGCTCTCCTCCCTGTCGGGCGTTGCGACGGTCGCGCGCGCGGGGTGTGGACGGCGCCGCCGGGGGGACTTCCGGGCAGGGCCCGGAAGAGCACTTACTACGCAGCCGTTGCCCGCCTCTCGGATTACGAGAGCTGCCGGCCAGCGGCTGCGGCGGCTTGAGTATGCCCGATCGGACGATATCCGTCACGGGGTGACGGAGCGACTCGGGGACGGGCGGGGCAATCACCGGAATTGGTCCGAACCATTGACCCAACTGGTCTAGTCCATCTACGGCTCCCTTCGAGTCGTCCTTTTCGCGTTCATGCCAAGTTTGCGAACGGCCGGCAGTACGCCCCCCACTCGCGAGTTCCCTCCCCCACGAGGAGACAAGATGTCTGGACCGCATCGCTCCCGCGCCCGTTTCCGGGCGCTCGCCGCAGCCGCCTGTACCGCCGCCCTCGGAGCCGCCCTGCTGGGCGTCGCGGGCACCGCGTCGGCCGGCGCGGCCCCCACCACCACGCGGGCCGCGGCCCTCGCAACCGACGTGGCCGCCCCCACAGCGGCCGGCGACAAGGTGGTCGGGTACTTCACCAACTGGGGTGTCTACCAGCGCAATTACCACGTCGAGAACATCGAGACCTCGGGCTCGGCCGACAAGCTCACGCACATCAACTACGCCTTCGGCAACGTCACCGGCGGCAAGTGCGCGATCGGCGACTCGTACGCCGACTACGACAAGGCGTACACGGCCGACCAGTCGGTCGACGGCGTGGCGGACACCTGGGACCAGGACCTGCGCGGCAACTTCAACCAGCTGCGCAAGCTGAAGAAGCTGCACCCGGACCTCAAGGTCATCTGGTCGTTCGGCGGCTGGACCTGGTCCGGTGGCTTCGGTGAGGCGGCGAAGAACCCGGCCGCGTTCGCCGAGTCCTGCTACAACCTGGTGGAGGACCCCCGTTGGGCCGATGTCTTCGACGGCATCGACATCGACTGGGAGTACCCCAACGCCTGCGGCCTGACCTGCGACACCAGCGGACGTGACGCCTACGGCCACCTGCTGGCGGCGCTGCGCTCCACGTTCGGCGCCGACAACCTGGTCACCTCGGCGATCTCCGCCGACGGCTCCGACGGCGGCAAGCTCGACGCCGTCGACTACGGCGGCGCGGCGAAGTACGTCGACTGGTACAACCCGATGACGTACGACTTCTTCGGCGCCTGGGACGTGAAGGGCCCGACCGCCCCGCACTCCCCGCTGACCTCCTACGAAGGCATCCCGAAGGACGGCTTCAACAGCGAAGCGGCCATCAACAAGCTGAAGGCGCAGGGTGTCCCGGCCTCGAAGCTGCTGCTCGGCATCGGCTTCTACGGCCGCGGCTGGACCGGCGTCACCCAGGACGCGCCCGGCGGCGCCGCCACGGGAGCGGCCCCCGGCACGTACGAAGCGGGCATCGAGGACTACAAGGTCCTGAAGAACAGCTGCCCCGCGACCGGCACCGTCGCCGGTACGGCGTACGCGCGCTGCGGCACCAACTGGTGGAGCTACGACACCCCGGCCACCATCGCCACCAAGATGAACTACAAGAACCAGCAGGGACTGGGCGGCACCTTCTTCTGGGAGCTCAGCGGTGACACCACCGACGGCGAACTGATCAAGGCGATCAACTAGTCCCGGCCGGCCGTGACCGGTCGCGGCCGGTCACGATCAGTCACGGCAGCGGGATCGGGGCGGCGGGCCAACTGGCCCTCCGCCCCGTTTCGTTCCTGCCTTGCTACCGACGTACCGCCACCGTGCCTACCGTGCGGCCTCTTGGTCGTTTGAGTTGAGCGCCTGGACGAGTTGCTCGACGGTGGGTGACCCGGCCAGTCCGTCCGGCGTCGCGTAGACGCGACAGGTCAGTCCGTAAGTGCCGGCTGTGGGCGGGAAAAGGTCGTTGCCGTCGACTCGGATCGTGGGTGATCCGGTGAAGTGCTGGGCTTGGGCGTCCTGGTCCGTCTCGACGGCGCGGAGGTTCACGCTCTGGCCCGGGCGTCCGACCAGCGTGAGTGCTTCGGTGAGCCGTTCTTCGGCGGTGTGCAGATTCGGGCAGCCGTCGAAGTAGAGCAGTTGGATTTCCATATGCCCATGATGCGCCGGCGGTGCCGGTTCACGGTTTCGTGATCATTGGCCGGGAGAGGCGCTGGGCCGGGGTTTCCCGCCCAGCGCCTTACGTGGGCGGCTGCTGAGTTCGGCCGCGACGGCGTCCAGGTGCTCGCGGGTCTGTCGGAACAGGCCGGTGCTCTTGAGGGGCCGTACTGCCGGAGCAGGCCGTTCGTGTTCTCGTTCGAGCCGCGCCGCCAGGGGCCCGCGGGATTGCAGAAGTGGACCGGCATGTTCGCCGCGGTGGAAAAGAGCTGGTGGCCGGCCTTTCGACGAGTTCGGCGCAGTGGAGCCGGGTGAACTAATCCGCGCTGCTCGGCGAGACACTCACCGGCGGGCACCGACGCACCGTCGCGTACGCGCGACGAGACCGCCGCTGACGCGCCTGCTTCAGGCCGCTCCCGGCCCCCGCGCGGGCTCGGCCCGGGCGATGAGGAGGGCGGTGTCGTCGTGGTCGTCCGGGTGGCGCAGGGCGTGCAGGAGCAGGTCGCAGGTCGCTTCCAGAGGCCGGTCCGGCTGGCCGAGGAGGCCGAGGAGGGTGGCCAGGCGTGCGTCGATGGCCTGGTCGCGGGTTTCGACCAGGCCATCGGTGTACAGGACGAGCTTGTCACCGGGGTCCAGGGCGATGCACGTGGTGCGGAAGGGAACCCCACCGACGCCGAGGGGCACGCCGGTGGGCAGGTCGAGCAGTTCGGGGGCCCGGCCGGGACGTACCAGGACGGGGGGCAGATGTCCGGCGAGGGCGATGCGGCAGTGCGCGCGGTGCGGATCGTGGACGACGTACACGCACGTGGCGATGGCCTGATCGAGGCCGATTGAGCTGCGGTCCAGGTGATGCAGGACCCGGCTGGGGTCGAGGTCGAGGTCGGCAAGTGCGCGGGTGGCACTGCTCAGTTGCCCCATGGTGGCAGCGGCGGGGATGCCACTGCCCATGACGTCTCCGACGACCAGGGCGGTCTTGTCGCCGGGAAGAGGGATGACGTCGAACCAGTCGCCGCCGACCTCGCGGGCGGCCTCCGCCGGCTGGTAGCGGTAGGCGATCTCCAGCCCCGGCCGGTGCGGCGGGTGCTGGGGCAACAGGCTGCGCTGGAGGGTGAGAGCGGCGTCGCGTTCCCGCTGGTACCAGCGTGCGTTGTCGATCGACACGGCGGCCCGGACGGCCAGTTCGCTGGCCAGGATGAGGTCGTCGTCGTCGAAGGGGAGCGGGTTGCGGAAGCGTTTGAGGTCCAGGGCACCGAGGACTTCGCCCCGCGCGATGAGCGGCACCACGAGGTAGGAGTGGAGCCCGGCGCGGGCCAGGGCGGTGGCGGCTTCGGGACACCGGGCGATCCGCCGCAGATCTCCGCCGTCCACGTGCGGGACGAGGATCGGGTTGCTGGTGGTGACGCACTGGGTGACCAGGCGGTCGGCGCCGTAGTCGGCGATGTCCCCGGTGGGGTCGGCGGCACGGACGGCTTCGGTGGGGCAGGCCGCCTTCATGGCGAGCGCCCGGAACCGGGCGTGCCCCTGCAGCGGGGACGGTGAGGTGCTGCGGCTGTTCAGGGCGGTATCGAGGATGTCGACCGTGGCGACGTCGGCCAGGTCGGGCACGACAATGCCGGCGAGCTCGTGGGCGGTCCGGTGGAGATCGAGGGTGGTGCCGATGAGTACGGAGGCGTCGGCGAGGAGGGCGAGGCGCCGGCGCGCATGGTGTGCCTCGGCGGCCATGCGGTGCCGGTCGGTGACGTCCACGATGGACCCGGCCACTCCCAGCACCTTGCCGACCGGATCCTCCAGCCGGTAATACGAAGCCGACCAGGCACGCTCGTGATCCGGATCGGCGGCGGTGCGTCCGACGACCTCCAGGTCCAGGATCGGGACGCCGGTGTCCAGGACCTGGCGCATCGAGGAATCGATGGCTTCGGTGTCCAGGAACGGCAGGACATCGTGGGTGCGCCGGCCGATCAGCTCGTCGGCGGGCAGGCCGTCCATACGTTCCAGCGCCGGGTTGACCGCGGCGAACCGCAGTTCGGTGTCCATGACCACCAAGCCGATCGGGGACTGCGACACCAGTCCCGCGGACAGGGCCAGGTCCCGTTCGACCCTCCGCAAGGTGGTCCGCTCTGAAGCCAGTCCCAGGGCGTACAGGCCCTTCCGGTCATCCATCAGCCGCATATTGCGGAACTCCACCAGCTTCGTGCCGCCGTCCCTGCGCCGAATGGGAAAGATCCCGGCCCAGCTGCCATTGCCCCCCATGACCTGGGCGAACAGGTCCATGACCTGTTCCAGGTGCTCTTCGTGGACCAGGAGCCGGCCCGCGAACCGGCCCAGGGCCTCGTCGGAGGTGTAACCGAAGATCGCCTCGGCCTGCGGGCTCCACAGCACGATCCGCCCGTCCTCGTCCAGGACGACGGCGGCAACGCCCAGCACGTCGAGCAGCCCGCCGGGTGCGGACGAAGCAGGCCCTGCCGGGCCGGGCCCCACCCGGGATGGTTCGGAGGCACTCATCCCGGACTCCCTTCCGCCCACCGCGGCGGCTCGATGTCCCGACTCGGACCCACGCTGTCGTGCCCTGCGTGCGCCCCGGAGCCCCTCCATCGTCTCCCAGCACCGGTCGCCCCCGCATCCCCCGGAGTGATCGTCCGCGGCACGGCGGGGGCCGGCGCGCGGCGGGGGCCGGCCAGGAATTCGCACAAGACATGAGGCGAGACGGTCGATGACGCCCCGGCGACTCGGACCGCCTGAACACCATCCGTACGACGTGCGGCACTCAGGGTCCACCGTGACCTCGACGCGCGGCATGTCCGTTCACGGGGGTGTCCCCCGGCTCGGGCGTTGCTCGGTCAAGGCCACGGCGGACCGGTACGGCCATCTCCCCCAGGACGGCCCGGAACGCTGCCCTCAGGTCGTTGCGTCCACACGCCGTCAGGTCGTCACGCCGTCGTGGCGGCCGTCGCGCCGCGCCTTGTTCACAGCAGGCCGAGCGACTTCAGGGCCCGGCGCTGACCCGGTGTCGGCGCGGCGGGCCAGTAGACGTAGCAGACACCACCCGTACCGCTTCTGACCTTGCCGTTCGCGTCGTAGCGCTTGGTGCGGAGCCAGATGGTCTCCCACTCCTCGCGCTTGTAGACGCGCCGCACGGCCTCGTTGTTCGGCGAGGCCGGGTCGTTCGCGATCACGTCGCCGTCCGCGGTGAACCCGATCACGGTCATCAGATGGCCCGAGGTTCCGTATCCCGCGCCGGTCAGCTCCTCCTTGAGGAAGGACTGCGACGTTATGACCGGGATACCTGCCCGGATCAGCGTCTCCAGGTCCGTCAGCGAGCCGAGCCGGGTCACGGCCGCGCTCATGTCGTCGTACGTCGCGGCGTACGCGGCGTTGAACGGCCAGTTGCCGCAGCCCTCGTACTGGTAGTCGTAGGTGAACCGGGCCGCGTGGCAGACCTGCGGGTCGGCCAGGCCGGGCTCGACCCAGGCGAGCTCCTCGGCGGAGGGCCTGCGTCCCCAGTACTCGATGATCATCTGCGAGGAGGTGGGGCTGCACCAGGCCTCGCCGCCGTTGTCGTACTCCGGGTACTGCCCCGCGTGGACGTTCTGCGAGTAGCGCGGCACCGGAAGTTCCCGGGCGAGGCCAGGGGTGCTGGCGGACACGGTGAAGCGGTCCGGTATGTCGGACGCCATCGCGCCGAGCCGCCACACCGTGGGCGAGAGACGGGTGCCCGGGGCGCGGTGGAGGGTGAGCCGCAGCCGGTACGAGACCAGCCGCAGGCCGCTCGCCGCGTCGTCCACCGAGAAGGTGTCGGTCCAGATGGAGCTCTTGCCGTCGGTCTGGTCGTCGACGGACGTCCGGCGGATGTCGCCGTCGCCCGCGGCCCACCGGCCCATCACGTACCAGGGCGTCCAGGTGGCGTCCGAGTAGCGGCCCTGGAGCTCGATCTGGATCCAGGTGCCCGCGGGGGTGTCGGCGTTCCACGAGGCGATCACCTCGGTCGCCGGGACCGCGGACCGGTGGACCTGCGAGGTCCAGGTCGCGTACTCCCAGGCGGCGGTCCTCCCGGTGTGCGGATCGGTGTAGTCGGCACTCCCCTCGGCGTGACCGATCACCAGACCGGGGCGGCGGCCCGCGACGGCGCGCGTCCCGGCGCCGGAGCCGCTGCGCCAGTCGGTGAACGTGTTCCAGGAGTGGTTGTCCACGAGGGAAGCGGCCGCCGAGGAGGGGGCGGGCGGGCCGACGGTGGGCTGGGCCGCGGTGGGAACGGCGGCGGTCGCGGAGCCGGCGGACGACACCGTACCGGCGGTGGCCGCTACCGCGAGCGCGGCGGTCAGCACGGTTCTGCGTGAGGTCGGTCTGTTCATGGGCGAGACCCCCGGACGTAAGCGGAATGGTGCTTGCAGGTGCACGACAGTGCGCCAACTATTGCGGGTCGTAGCCGGATTCGGCCAGTGGTTCGACTCGCGTCGGCAAACCAATATTGGTCTGGTCCACTGGCGTGACCTGCGCTTGCTTCGGACGGGCTCGTAGGCTGGGGCGCATGAACGACCTCTCGCTCCTCGCCGCGCGGCTGCACACCCTGGCGCCGTCCTGCGGACCGGTGCGGCTGATCTCCGTCGACGGCCACGCCGGATCGGGGAAGAGCACCTTCGCGTCCCGCCTCGCCGCCGCGCTCGACGGCGCCCCCGTACTGCGTCTGGACGATCTGGCCACCCATGAGTCCTTCTTCGCCTGGGTGGACCGGCTGCGGGAGCAGGTGATCGGACCGCTGTCGCGCGGGCAGTGCGCTTATTACGCGCCGTACGACTGGACCGCGCGGGCGTTCGCGGCGCCGCGCGCCCTGGAACCCGCGCCGGTGGTCCTGATCGAGGGGGTCGGTGCGGGCCGCCGGGCGCTGCGGCCCCATCTGGCGCGGCTGCTGTGGATGGATCTCGGTGCGACGGAGTCCTGGGAGCGGGGGCGCCGCCGGGACGGACCGGCCCTTTCGGCCTTCTGGGACGAGTGGACGGCGGCCGAGGCGGTGCATTTCTCGGCCGATCCCTCGCGCCCCCGCGCGAACACTCTGGTACGGCAGTTGCCAGTGGGGTACGAGTGGCTGGAGGGACCCGGCGCGGCAGCAGGAGCGAACCATTCCGTCACGGAACGTGAGCGCATTGCGCCACCGAGCTGAGTGGTGAGAAAACGTCCCGGAAGTACCCCAACTCTGCTTGACCCGAGGGCGGTACAGGTCTTACGTTCTCAATGTGCGGCTTTTCGGAGCCCCCGCGGACACGAAGCCCCCGGTTGTTCCCCCGTGATCGGGGGCTTCGTTCTGCCTTCGCGCGACCTTTCCCCCGCAGACACACCGCATTCCGCCTACCCTCGGTAACGGTCTTCCTTCTGCCTGCGGCGCTCTTAGTCGCACACTCCCTGCGCAGGTACGATGCCTCTCGGTGCGGTCAATTCCCGTCCGTGGCACAGTGATTCAGCGCGCCTCGGCGGGCAGGTCGTGCGGCGGGACATCCTGGGGGCACGGTTTGTGGGGGACCAGATGGACATCGGCACGCAGGGCGCACAGGCCCCGGCCGACCTCGCCTGGCTACGCGGCGTGGACGCCTACACCATGGGCGCCTACCCACAGGCCGAAGAGGAGTTCAGAGCCGCGGTACGGATCGATCCCGGCATGGCGGACGGCTGGCTCGGCCTCCACGCGCTGCGGGTCGACACGACGACGGCTCTGCTGCACATGTACCGCCATCGCGAACGCTTCGGCGAGCAGCGCACCCGCCATCGACGCACGCTCAACTCCTGGTACTGGCTGGGCTGGTGGGTGCAGCCGGTGCTGGAGAGCCCGCGTGATCTGCTTCTCGCGCACGCCTCGCACTGGCTGGACGGGCGCCATGTCCCCGAGCTGGACCGCGCGCTGGCCGGCCTGCCGCCGGTGGACGCGGACCCGCAGGTCCGCTTCCTGCACGCCTGCCGCTCCTATCTCGTCAAGGACTGGGAGCAGCTCGTCCGCAACACCGAGCAGTTGATCGACGATCCGCTGCTCGGCATCGAGGCGGGGCTGTTCGGCGGGATGGCGCGGGTGCGGCTGGAGATGTACGGGCAGGCCGAGCCACTGCTCTCCACCGCGCTGATGCGCTGCCGCAGCGAACAGCCACAGCGCAAGGAGCTGCGCTACTGGCTGGCCCGCGCGCACGAGGGCACCGGCCGCAGCGCCGCCGCCCTGCCGCTCTACAGGGCAGTGCACCGGATCGACCCGGCTTTCATGGACACCTCGGCCCGGCTCGCCGCGATCGCGGACTACGACGGTCTCGAAGGCACCGACGAGGCCGCCGGTCTGACCGCCGTCTCCCTGGCCGGCCTGGGTACGGACGCCGTGGCGGAGGCGCAGCCGGACGGGGACGCGCTGCTCGGCACCGACGTGGTGGACGGCCGGGAGCTGCGGCCGGGCAGCGAGGCCCCGGGGCTCGTGGGCCTCGGGGGGCCGCCACCGCCCGACGGCGCGCGCCGGAAGACGGCGGTGCCCGGCCAGCCGCCGTCCCCCTTTCCTGCCGGGCCCAGCGATCCGGTGCTGCTCGCCGAGGCGCTGGCGGAGCTGGAGCGGATGGTCGGTCTGGAGCCCGTCAAGCGCCAGGTCAAGGCGTTGTCCGCACAGTTGAACATGGCGCGGTTGCGGGCCGGTCAGGGGCTTCCCGTGCAGCCACCGAAACGCCATTTCGTCTTCTCGGGCCCTTCCGGTACCGGCAAGACCACCGTGGCCCGCATCCTGGGCCGGGTCTTCTACGCCCTCGGTCTGCTCGGCGGCGACCATCTCGTGGAGGCCCAACGGGCGGATCTGGTGGGCGAGTTCCTCGGTCAGACCGCCGTCAAGGCCAATGAGCTGATCGACTCGGCGCTCGGCGGGGTGCTGTTCGTCGACGAGGCGTACAGCCTCTCCAACACCGGCTACAGCAAGGGCGACGCGTACGGCGACGAGGCGCTCCAGGTCCTCCTCAAGCGCGCGGAGGACAACCGGAACCATCTCGTCGTGATCCTCGCGGGCTATCCGGAAGGCATGGACCGGTTGCTGGCCACCAATCCGGGGCTCTCCTCCCGCTTCACCACCCGGGTGGACTTCCCGAGCTACCGGCCGCTGGAGCTCACCTCGATCGGTGAGGTGCTCGCCGCGGAGACCGGCGACGCGTGGGACGAGGAGTCCCTGGAGGAGCTGCGCTCCATCAGCGCTCATGTCGTCGACCAGGGCTGGATCGACGAGCTGGGCAACGGGAGGTTCCTGCGCACCCTGTACGAGAAGAGCTGTGCCTACCGCGATCTGCGGCTCTCCGGTTACGCGGCTCTGCCGAGCCGGGACGATCTGGCCACGCTGCGGCTGCCGGATCTGATGCAGGCGTACGGCGAGGTGCTGTCCGGCCGGGGGCCGGTGGACCGGGGGCCACAGGAACCGCCGGGGTTGTGAGGGGGCCACAGGGGCCGGGCAGCCGTTGTCCTCGATCGCCGGACGGGCTGAGGAATGGAGATTCAGCCCGTCCGGCGGCCGGGATTCAGTGGACCGACGCGGTGAGTTCGCCGGTGCCGGTCGTCGTGTCCGCCGTCCGGCGCGGTACGGAGACCCGGTGGGCCGGATCGCGCACCTCACCGACGAGCATCTCCAGGACGTCCTCCATGGCGACCAGGCCGAGGATCCGGCCCGACGCGTCGGCGACCTGCGCCAGATGCGTCGCCGCGCGGCGCATCACGGTCAGGGCGTCGTCCAGGGGGAGTTCGGCCCGCACGGTGGCCATCGGGCGCCAGACGTGCTGGGGGACGGCCCGTTCGCCGTCGTCCAGGTCCAGGACGTCCTTGACGTGCAGATAGCCCATGAACGGACCGCCGCCCTCCGCGCACACGGGAAAGCGTGAGTAGCCGGTGCGTACGGTCAGCTGCTCGATCCGGTGGGGGGTGACGGAGGGGTCCACCGTCACCAGTGAGGCCCGGCTGAGCAGCACATCGGTGACGGGCCTGCTGCCCAGCTCCAGTGCGTCCTCCAGCCGCTCCTGGGCCTCCGGCTCCAGCAGCCCGGCCTGGCCGGAGTCCTCGACGAGCCGGTTGAGCTGCTCGCTGGTGAAGACGGCCTCCACCTCATCCTTCGGCTCGACGCCGAAGAGCCGGAGCACCAGCCGGGCGCAGGCGCCCAATGCGGAGGTGACCGGGCGGCACAGACGGGCGAAGCCCACGAGGCCGGGGCTGAGCCAGAGTGCGGTCTTCTCCGGCGCCGCCATCGCGAGGTTCTTCGGGACCATTTCGCCGATGACGAGATGGAGGAAGACCACGAAGACCAGCGCCAGGAAGTAGCCGAGCGGATGGATGAGCCCCTCGGGCAGGTGGACCGCGTGGAAGACCGGCTCCAGCAGCTGGGCGACGGTCGGTTCGGCGACGGCGCCGAGGGTCAGCGAGCAGACGGTGATACCGAACTGGGCGGCGGCCATCATCTGCGGCAGGTTCTCCAGTCCGTACAGCACCTGGCGGGCCCGGCCCGACCCGGCCGCCGCGAGGGGTTCGACCTGGCTGCGCCGTACGGAGACGAGGGCGAACTCGGCACCGACGAAGAAGCCGTTCGCCAGCACGAGGAGTCCGGCGAAGATCAGCTGGACCAGGCTCATCGCACGGCCTCCAGGGCGTCCTGGGTCAGCGGGACCGGGGTAAGGGGGTCGGTCGCCTCGGCCGTGCGTACGAAGCGGACCTTCTCGGCCCGGTAGTGACCCACCTGGCGTACGGAGATCCGCCAGCCGGGCAGTTCGGCCCGGTCACCGGGGGCCGGGATACGCCCCAGCAGATCGGCGACGAGCCCGGCCACGGTCTCGTACGGGCCGTCGGGGACGTCGAGCCCTATCCGGCGCAGGGTCAGGACCCGGCAGCTGCCCTCGGCGTCCCAGGCCGGACGGCCGTCCTCCGGAGCGGCGGGGGCCAGCTCGGGCCGGTCGGCGCCCTCGGCGTCGTGCTCGTCCCTGACCTCCCCGACGAGTTCCTCGATGATGTCCTCAAGGGTGACGACTCCGGCGGTGCCGCCGTACTCGTCGACCACGACGGCGATCGGCTGCTCGTTGCGCAGCCGCTGGAGCAGCTGTTCGACGGGCAGGGTCTCCGGCACCAGCAGCGGCGGTACGGCGATCCGGCCGGCCGGGGTGCGCAGCCGCTCCTGGGCGGGCACGGCGAGGGCGTCCTTGAGGTAAATCATGCCGACGACCTCGTCGATGCGCTCCCGGTAGACCGGGAAGCGGGAGAGGCCGGTGGCGCGGGTGAGGTTGAGGACGTCCTGCGCGGTCGCCGAGGTCTGCAGGGCGCTGACCTTCAGCCGTGGGGTCATGACGTGCTGGGCGGTGAGCCCGGCGAGGGACAGGGTCCGTACGAAGAGGTCCGCGGTGTCCTGTTCGAGGGTGCCGGCCTCGGCCGAGTGCCGGGCCAGGGAGACCAGTTCCCCCGGGGTGCGGGCGGAGGCCAGCTCGTCGGTGGGTTCGACGCCGAGCAGCCGTACGAGCCGGTTGGCGACGGTGTTCAGCAGGCTGATCACCGGTCGAAGAGCGGCGGAGAAACGGTGCTGGGGGCCGGCGACGAAGCGAGCGACCTGGAGCGGCCGGGAGACCGCCCAGTTCTTGGGCACGAGTTCGCCGATGACCATCTGGACGGCGGAGGCCACCATCATCCCGATGACCACGCTGACGCCGGGAACGGCGCCGTCGGGCAGCCCGGTCAAGGTGAGGGGGCCGTCCAGCAGCTGGGCGAGTGCCGGTTCGGCGAGCATGCCGACGACCAGCGAGGTGATGGTGATGCCCAGCTGGGTGCCGGAGAGCTGGAAGGAGAGTTCGCGCAGGGCTTCGACGACGGTGCGGGCCCGCCGGTCGCCCTCGGCGGCGGCGCGCTCGGCGTCCGGCCGCTCGACCGTGACGAGCCCGAACTCGGCTGCCACGAAGAATCCGTTGGCGAGGATGAGAAGGAATGCCGCGCTCAGAAGCAGCAGGGGGATGGTCATGCCGCCGCCTCCGGGGAGGGGGCGGCGCAGGTACTACCGGACGATCCGTCCATTGCTGGAAGGAGTCACTCCTTGGGTCGCAGGAAAGCCCCGCCGGTCTCGTGGACCTCTCGTGCGGGGCGGGGCACGCACAGGGCGCCGCCGCCCTCCAGAGTAATCAAGAAGAGGCCGTACGGGGCAGGGGGCTCAGCCGTTGTCCGTACCGGTGCCGTGGTTCTCGGCCAGGGCGCGGAGCGCATGGGCGTCGCGGATGGCCTGCTGCTTGTCGATTCCCGGCTGGATGCCGAGGGCGGGCATGCTGGTCCCGTCGCTCAGGTCGAGGAAGACCCAGGGATCGCCGACACGCAGGTTGACGCGGAGAATCTCTGCCCAGGACAGTCGGCGCGTCCGGGTGAGATTGACCACGGTCACCCCGTCCTCGTTCGCGACGATCTTCGGGCGGCTGAGCAGCGCGAGCACGCCGAAGAACAGCAGCGCGGTGAAGACGAAGCTGGACCGCTCCCCCGGGCTCAGCTGCTCCAGGGTCAGGGCGATGACGGTGATGACGACGAACATCGCCGCCCCCACGGTCAGCAGGACCACCCGGGTTCGGGTCGGCCGGAAGGTGACCGGGAGGGTGGGGAGTTCGGACCGGGGCGCGGGGGCGGACATGGTGTTCTTCTGTCTTCCGGGTGGTCGCCCGGCCGTCAGAGGCGGCAGGCGTGGATGGCGGTGGTGAGGATGGCGCGGGCGCCGAGGTCGTACAGATCGTCCATGATCCGCTGGGCCTCGCGGGCGGCGACCATGGAGCGGACGGCGACCCAGCCCTCGTGGTGCAGCGGGGAGATGGTCGGCGACTCCAGGCCCGGGGTGAGGGCGACCGCGCGCTCCAGGTGCTCGACGCGGCAGTCGTAGTCCATCATCACGTAGGAGCGGGCGACCAGGACGCCCTGGAGGCGGCGGAGGAACTGCTGCACCTTGGGGTCGTCGTCCGGTGCGCCGGTGCGGCGGATGACGACGGCTTCCGACGTCATGATCGGCTCGCCGATGACTTCGAGTCCGGCGTTGCGCAGGCTGGTGCCGGTCTCCACGACGTCGGCGATGATCTGGGCGACGCCGAGCTCGATGGCGGTCTCGACCGCGCCGTCGAGGTGGACGACGGAAGCGTTGACGCCGAGGTCGGCGAGGTGCTTGGCGACGATGCCCTCGTAGGAGGTGGCGATCGTCCTGCCGTCGAAGTCCTGCGGGCCCTGGGCCGTGCCGGGCTTGGTGGCGTAGCGGAAGGTGGAGCGGGCGAAGCCGAGCTGGAGGATCTCCTCGGCGTCGGCACCGGAGTCCAGCAGCAGGTCGCGGCCGGTGATGCCGATGTCGAGGCGGCCGGAGCTGACGTAGATCGCGATGTCGCGGGGGCGCAGGTAGAAGAACTCGACCTCGTTCTCGGGGTCGACGAGGACGAGCTCCTTGGACTCCTTGCGCTGCTGGTAGCCGGCCTCATGGAGCATCGCCATCGCAGGCCCGGAGAGTGAACCCTTGTTGGGAACGGCGATGCGCAGCATGAGGTCAGGTTTCCTTTGCGAGGAGGGAGTCCGGTGCGGTGTGCGGATGTGCGTGGTGCGGAGGTCGTGCTCAGAGATGGGCGTAGACGTCGTCGAGGGAGATTCCGCGGGCGACCATCATCACCTGGACGTGGTACAGCAGCTGGGAGATCTCCTCGGCGGCGGCGTCCTTGCTCTCGTGCTCGGCGGCCATCCAGACTTCGGCGGCCTCCTCGACGACCTTCTTGCCGATGGCATGGACGCCCTTGTCCACCAGCTCGGCGGTGCGGGAGGTGGAGGGATCGCCGTCGGCGGCCTTGAGCTGCAGCTCGGCGAAGAGCTCTTCGAAGGTTTTGTTCGCCATGATGGTCCTTAGACTACGGGGTCCGGGACCTCCGATCAGCGCCAGGGCTCGCTGACGGTGCGCAGCGTCGCGGCGGTGGCGACGGCCGCGGTGACCGCTTCGTGTCCCTTGTCCTCGTTGGAGCCTTCCAGTCCTGCCCGGTCGAGGGCCTGCTCCTCGGTGTCGCAGGTGAGTACGCCGAAGCCGACCGGGACTCCGGTGTCGACGGCGACCTGGGTGAGGCCGTTGGTGACGCCGTGGGACACGTACTCGAAGTGCGGGGTGCCGCCGCGGATGATCACGCCGAGGGCGACGATCGCGTCGTAGCCGCGGCCGGCGAGGACCTTGGCGACGACCGGGAGCTCGAAGCTGCCGGGCACCCGGAGCAGGGTCGGCTCGTCGATGCCCAGCTCGTGCAGGGCGCGCAGGGCACCGTCGACGAGTCCGTCCATGATCTTCTCGTGCCACTGCGCGGCGACGACCGCCACGCGCAGGTCGCCGCAGTTGCGTACGGACAGTTCGGGTGCGCCCTTGCCGCTCATGTTTCTCCTACCGCTCGTTTCGTGATCGTTCACTGGTTGCCGCAGGTCGACGCCGTGGCGGCGTCGAGCCAGGGCAGGTCGTGCCCCATGCGGTCGCGCTTGGTGCGCAGGTAGCGCAGATTGTGTTCGCCGGCCTGGACGGGCATCGGTTCGCGGCCGGTGACGGCCAGACCGTGCCGCACGACCGCGGCCGTCTTGTCGGGGTTGTTGGTCATCAGCCGCAGGCTCCGGACGCCGAGGTCCTTGAGGATCTGGGCACCCGCCGCGTAGTCCCGGGCGTCGGCGGGCAGGCCGAGTTCCAGGTTGGCGTCGAGGGTGTCGCTGCCGCGTTCCTGGAGTTCGTAGGCGCGCAGCTTGGACAGCAGGCCGATGCCCCGGCCCTCGTGGCCGCGCAGATAGACGACGACGCCGCGGCCCTCCTCGGTGATCCGGCGCATGGAGGCATGGAGCTGGGGCCCGCAGTCGCAGCGCTGCGACTGGAAGATGTCGCCGGTCAGGCACTCGGAGTGGATCCGTACCAGGATGTCGTCGCCGCCGCCGACGTCGCCGTGGACGAGCGCGACATGCTCGACGCCGTCGGCCGTGGAGCGGTAGCCGTACGCGGTGAACGCGCCGAAGCCCGTCGGCAGCCGTACCTCGGCCTCGCGGCGGACGGTCGGTTCCGAGGAGCGGCGGTAGGCGATCAGGTCCTCGATGGAGATGATCGTGAGGCCGTGCTTGCGGGCGAACGGGACGAGCTGCGGCAGCCGCAGCATCACGCCGTCCTCGCCGGCGATCTCGACGATCGCTCCGGCGGGCCGCAGTCCGGCGAGCCGGGCGAGGTCGACGGCGGCCTCGGTGTGGCCGTTGCGGACCAGCACACCGCCGGAGCGGGCGCGGAGCGGGAAGATGTGGCCGGGCCGTACGAAGTCGCCGGGGCCCGCCTCGCCGCCCGCCAGCAGCCGGAGCGTGGCGGCCCGGTCTGCGGCGGAGATGCCGGTGCTCACGCCGTGCGCCGCCGAGGCGTCGACGGAGACGGTGAACGCCGTACGCATCGACTCGGTGTTGTGGGCGACCATCTGCGGCAGTTCGAGCCGTTCCAGCTCGTCGTTCTCCATGGGTGCGCAGATCAGGCCGCGGCACTCGCTCATCATGAACGCGACGATCTCGGGGGTGGCCTTCTCGGCCGCGATGACGAGGTCGCCCTCGTTCTCCCGGTCCTCGTCGTCGACGACCACGACGGGCCGTCCGGCGGCGATGTCGCGGATCGCCTGCTCGATGGGGTCGAGCGTGAGGTCCTCGACGACGCTCTCGTGTTCCCGGTGCAACCAGGCGGGCTGGGCAGTCATGCCGTGGCTCCTTCCAGAGCGGGTGTCCGCGAACGCAGCCACCAGTCGCGCATGCCCCACAGGACGAGGGCGCCGTACACGACGTAGATGAGACCGGAGAAGGCGAGGCCGCTGTGGAAGTTCAGCGGTACGCCGACCAGGTCGACCAGCAGCCAGGCGAACCAGAACTCGACCATGCCGCGGGCCTGGGCGAGCATCGCGACGAGTGTCCCGGCGAATATGTACGCGTCCGCCCACGGGCTCCAGGAGAGCGAGGGGAACGCGGTGAACAGGCCGCCGACCGCGAGGGTGCCGACTGCGGCGCCGCCCAGCAGGTAGCCGCGCTCGCGCCAGGTGGCGAACCGTACGGCGATGGAGCCGTCCTGGGCCTGCCGCCTGCCCCGGGTCCACTGCTGCCAGCCCCAGACGGCCACGGCGATGACGACGAGCTGCTTGCCGACGCTGCCCGCCTGGTGCACGGAGACGTTGGCGGCGACCAGGACGACGCCGGACAGGAGCTGGGCGGGCCAGGTCCAGATCGAGCGGAGCCAGCCCAGGGTCAGCGCGATCAGACCGACGGTGTTGCCGATCATGTCGGACCAGATGATGTGCTGTCCGAAGACGGTGAACGCCTCCGAGTTCAGCCAGTTCAGCGCCGTCACTTCACCGGCTCCTCGGGGTCCCGGGCGGTGTCGCCGAGCAGCCGCTCGACGTACTTCGCGATGACGTCCACCTCCAGGTTGACCGGGTCGCCGGGCTTCTTGATGCCGAGGGTGGTCAGGGCGAGGGTGGTGGGGATGAGGCTGAGGGTGAAGTAGTCGGGTCCCGCGTCCACCACGGTCAGGCTGACGCCGTCGACGGTGATCGACCCCTTCTCCACCACATAGCGGGTCAGGTCCGCCGGGAGGGAGATCTTCACGATCTCCCAGTTCTCGGAGATCGTGCGCTCGACGATGCGGCCGGTGCCGTCGACGTGGCCCTGGACGATGTGGCCGCCGAGCCGGCCGCCGAGCGCCATGGGGCGTTCCAGGTTGACCCGGGAGCCGGTCTCCAGGGCGCCGAGGCTGGACCGGTTCAGGGTCTCGGCCATCACGTCGGCGGTGAACTCGCCCTCGCCCAGGTCGACGACGGTGAGGCAGACGCCGTTGACGGCGATGGAGTCGCCGTGCTTCGCGCCTTCGGTGACCACGGGACCGCGCAGGCGGAAGCGGGAGGCGTCGCCGAGCTTCTCGACGGCGGTGACTTCACCCAGTTCTTCGACAATTCCGGTGAACACTCAGATTCCCTTCCGGGCAGGGCCGGGTACGGCGGTGATACGCAGATCGGGGCCGATACGGACGGTCTCGGTGACATCGAGGCGCAACGCCTCGGCGATGGTGGTGATTCCGGCGTCGGCGAGGGCCGCGGGGCCGGCGCCGAGGAGCACGGGGGCGAGATAGCCGACGACCTTGTCGACTGTTCCCGCGGCGACGAAGGCCCCGGCCAGGGTCGGGCCGCCTTCGAGGAGTACGGAGCGAACGCCCCGCCCGTACAGGGCGCTGAGCAGAGCGGTGATGTCCAGGCCGGGGCCGGTGGCGGCGCGCGGCAGCCGCAGTACGGCTTCTTCGGGGAGGTGGTCGGCGTCGGCGTCGGCGGCGACGGCGATCAGCGTGGGCGCGGTGTCGTCGAGGACGCGGGCGCCGGGGCGCACGGCGGCGGCGCCGGTGTCCACGACCACCCGCAGGGGCTGTACGGCGCTTTCGATGCCCCGTACGCCGAGCTGCGGGTCGTCGGTACGGGCGGTGCCGGAACCGACCACGACGGCGTCGGCCTCGGCGCGCAGCCGGTGGACGTCGGCGCGGGACTCGGGCGAGGTGATCCAGCGGCTGGTGGCGTCGGCGGCCGCGATCCGGCCGTCGAGGGTCGCCGCGTACTTCCACAGGACGTACGGGCGGCCCAGGCGCACCGAGGTCAGCCAGGCCGCGTTGCCCGCCACGGCCTCGTCGGCGAGGAGCCCCTGCTCGGCCTTGATCCCGGCCGCGCGCAGGGTGTCGGCACCGCCGGTGGCCTGCGGGTTCGGGTCGCCGACCGCGTAGACGACCCGGGCGACACCGGCCTCGATGAGGGCCTGGGCGCAGGGGCCGGTGCGGCCGGTGTGGTTACAGGGCTCGAGGGTGACGTAGGCGGTGCCGCCACGGGCGCGGTCGCCCGCGCCGCGCAAGGCGTGGATCTCGGCGTGCGGCCCACCGGCGCGCCGGTGGAAGCCCTCGCCGGCCGGTTGGCCCGCGGCGTCGAGGATGACGCAACCGACGACCGGATTGGGGCTGCTGGAGCCGAGACCGCGGGCGGCGAGCGCGATCGCTCGGCGCATGGCGGTGATGTCGGCTGCGGTGTCCACCGGGTCCTCCTGCCTCTTCGGGCACGGACTCCGGGGCCTGTCGACAACGACAGATGAAGCGGGAACGCAACAGGGGAACGCCGAAAGCCGGAACAAACGGATGGATCGGTTGCCCGAAAACCATCCGCCGACGGCGGCGTACCCGTGAAACGGCCCGCCGCGCACTGCCTCCCATCCGGACTTTAACCGTCGGTCCAGGAATCCCACCTGGTCAACCGGCCGCTGGATGCGGACGGGTCGCGGACTATAACCGCCGGTTCGGAATTGCACCGACCCCGGAGTGCGCTGCTGCTGGTACCCGATCAGTGTGCCATGCCCACCGATGGGCCATATGGGTGAGTACTTGTGGGGTGGCTCACAAGGACCCCGGGCCGGGGCCGGAAAACCACGTGGTGGACGAAGGGCAAGACGCCCGGCTCCACCGGTGACCGGGGTGTCCGGCAGGACCTCGGGGCCTGCTGCCCCCTCCTCCGACCGCTCGGCGGTGACCGGTTCGCCCCCGGTCGCCGCCGGGCCCGGCCATGCTCAGCCGACCGGAGTGAACAGCTCGTCCTGAGCCGCCTCCCGGGCCGCGAGCAGCGCGCCGCGGAGCACCGCGGCGCCACCCAGCCACCCGGCCCTGACCTCCGTACGCAAGGGGGACATCGTGGTGAGCCGCTCCTCGACCCGGGCCGCGAGCGCGTCGCCACCCGCGTGGCCGACCTCGCCCGCGAGCAGCACACAGCCCGGGTCGAGGACCGAGGCGATGGCGGCGGCACCCAGCGCGAGACGTCCGGCGAGGGCGTCCAGGAACGCCTCGCTGTCCCCCTCCCCCGCCAGGGCGGCCCGTACCGCGAACGCAGCACCCGGCTCCTTGTCCCCGTCGGCAGTGTCCGCAGGCACCACGATGCCGTGGGTGCCGGCCAGTTCGCAGACCGGGGCAGAACCCACCAAGGAGTGAAACCCGCCGTCGCAGTTGACGGCCGAGGGGGTACCGGCCGCGCCGGGCACCGGCAGGAAGCCGATCTCGCCCGCGCCGCCGGAGGCCCCGCGCCGGAGCTTCCCGTCCAGCATGACGGCCGCACCGACGCCGTTGCCGAGCCAGAACAGGACGAAGGTGTCACGGTCACGGGCCGCGCCGCTGCGATGTTCGGCGACGGCGGCGAGATTGGTCTCGTTCTCCACCAGCACGGTGGCGGGCAGCCGCTGCTGGAGCACCCGGACCAGCCGCCGGTGCCAGGCGGGCAGCCCGGTGGTGTCGCGCAGTTCCCCGGTGACCGGGTCGATCAGGCCGGGCGCGCCGACGCCGACGCTGTGCAGCGGGGCGGCGCCCGCCTCGCGCGCGGTGCGCTCCAGCAGCGCGGCGGCCTGTTCGGCGGCGGACTCGGTGTCGGTGTCGCTGCCGATGGGCAGGGTGGCCTCGGCGAGCGTGGCACCGAGGAGATCGGCGACGACCACGGCGACGCTGCCGGTGCGTACGTCGAGCGCGGCGAGGTGCGCGCGGTCGGCGGCGATCCCGTACAGGCGGGCGTTGGGGCCGCGGCGCTCGGCGCCCGCCTCACCGACCACCCTGATCAGACCGGCCCCCTGAAGCCGTTCGACGAGGTCGGCGACGGTGGGCCGGGAGAGGCCGGTCAGGGTCTTCAGCTGCGTGGCCGTCAACGGGCCGTCCTGCTGGAGCAGTCGCAGGGCGAGACGGTCGTTGATGGCCCGGGCGGTGCTCGGTGATGCGGGCATACCGGGATCCTTCCAGGTCACTGCCGCACGGGATGAAGGCATGGACTGAGCAGATGCACTATTTATCAGGCAGGGTTCCTGATAATTTACCTCGGCACCGTGGAGGCGGGCGCCGGGATCGCCGGCGGCAGAGGATTCCCAGGGGAGGGCACGGCGGTATGACAACGGATTCCACAGAGGCGGTCTTCGGCATGGAGCAGGTGAGGCGGGCCAGATTCGCCGTCGCCGCGGTCTTCACCGTGCACGGCGCGGTCACCGGCAGCTTCGCCACCCGGGTGCCCTGGATCCAGGACCACGCCGGGGTCAGTGCCGGACAGCTCGGCCTGGCCCTCGCCTTCCCCGCGATCGGTGCCTCACTGTCGATGCCGCTGGCCGGCGCGATCAGCCATCGCTTCGGCGCCCGGACCGCACTGCGCGGGCTGCTGGCCCTGTGGACGCTGGCGCTGATCCTGCCCGCGCTGGCCCCCAACCTGCTGACGCTGTGCGCGGCGCTCTTCGTGTACGGGGCATCGGCCGGCATGTCCGACGTGGCGATGAACGCCCTCGGCGTGGAGGTGGAGAACCGCCTCGACAAGTCGATCATGTCCGGGCTGCACGGGATGTGGAGCGTGGGCGCCCTGATCGGTTCGGCCGCGGGCACGGTGGCCGCGCATCTGGGCGCCGACGCCCGGCTGCACCACTCCATCGCCGCGCTCGTCCTCACCGCGCTGGGCCTGATCGCCTGCCAGGGCGTACTGGATCTGCGCAGCGAACCGGACGAGGAGCCGCCGCCGCGCTTCGCGCTGCCGCCGAAGTCCGCGCTGATCATCGGCGCGGTGGGCTTCTGCGCGGTATTCGCGGAGGGTGCCAGCCTGGACTGGTCGGCGGTCTATCTGCGGGACATCATGGACACCTCCGCCGGGCTCGCCGCGGCGTCCACGACGGCGTTCGCGCTCACCATGGCGGTCGCCCGGATCGCCGGCGACAAGGTCGTCGACCGCTTCGGCGCGGTCCGGACCGTACGGGTGGGCGGCGTCCTCGCGACCCTCGGCGGGCTGCTCGTGGTCGCGTCACCGAACGCGGTACTGGCGATGTGCGGTTTCGGGCTCCTCGGCCTCGGTGTCGCCGTGGTCGTCCCGCTCGCCTTCGCGGCGGCCGGGCGCAGCGGCCCGAACCCGAGTCAGGCGATCGCGGGCGTCGCCACCATCACGTACACCTCCGGGCTCATCGCCCCGTCCGCGATCGGCTCGCTGGCCGAGGCGACGTCGCTGGTCGTCTCGTTCGGCCTGGTGACGGTACTGGCGTTCGGCCTGGTGCTGGGGGCCGGGGTGCTGCGGGCGGCCGACCGCAGGGCCGTGCCGTCCTCGGGCACCGGCGCTGCGAGCGCGGCGGCGGCCGAGCCGCGCCCCTGAGCCGAAGGCTGTGCGGGGCGCGGGCCCCCGGCCCGCACAGCGGCGGCGCTCCCCCGCCCGCGGCCCGGCCGCGGGCGCGCCGTGATCCGGCACTATCATGGCGCTGATCATTTCTGCGGTGAGCACCATGCCGGGCCAGGCAGTGGACTCCGTATCTACACACAGGGGGTAACCATGGGCCTCGGCGTGCGCTGGACCTTGCACGGAGACGGGAAGACCCCCGCGCCGGGGGCCGTGGTCCGGCCGGACGAACGGCTCTCCTGGCCCCGTACGTTCGGACTGGGCGCCCAGCACGTGGTCGCGATGTTCGGTGCCTCGTTCGTCGCTCCGGTACTCATGGGCCTGGATCCGAACCTGGCGATCATGATGTCGGGTGTCGCGACGGCCATCTTCCTGCTGGCGACGCGCGGCCAGGTGCCCAGCTACCTCGGCTGTTCGCTCTCCTTCGTCGGGGTCGCCGCAACGATCCGGGCGAGCGGCGGGTCCAGCGCCGTGGTCACCGGTGCGGTCTTCGTCGTCGGTGTGGTGCTCTTCCTCGCCGGTCTCGCGGTGCAGCGGTTCGGCGCCCGGATCATCCACGCGGCGATGCCGCCGGTGGTCACCGGCGCCGTCGTCATGCTGATCGGTTTCAACCTGGCTCCGGTGACCGCGTCGACGTACTGGCCGCAGGACCAGTGGACGGCGCTGCTGGTGATGCTGTTCACCGGACTGGCCGTGGTGTGCCTGCGCGGATTCTTCTCGCGTATCGCGATCTTCCTGGGCCTGGTCTTCGGGTACGTGCTGTCCTGGGTCCTCGACCTGGTCTTCGGCAAGATCCACTCCCCGGTGGGCGGCGCCCAGGCCGTCGACCACTGGCGGCTCGACCTGTCGGGTGTCGCCGAGGCCGACTGGATCGGGCTCCCGTCCTTCCACGCGCCGAGCTTCGAGTGGTCGGCGATCCTGGTCGCCCTGCCCGTGGTCATCGCGCTGATCGCCGAGAACGCCGGGCACGTGAAGGCCGTCGGCGAGATGACCGGCGCCTCGCTGGACGACAAGCTGGGCACCGCGATCGCCGCCGACGGCGCCGCGTCGATGCTGTCGACCGCAGTGGGCGGCCCGCCGAACACCACGTACTCCGAGAACATCGGCGTCATGGCCGCGACCCGCGTCTACTCCACCGCCGCGTACTGGGCCGCCGCCTGCTTCGCCCTGCTCTTCGGTCTCTGCCCCAAGTTCGGCGCGGTCGTCGCCGCCATCCCGGGCGGTGTGCTCGGCGGCATCACCGTCATCCTGTACGGCATGATCGGCCTCCTCGGCGCCCAGATCTGGCTGCACGCCAAGGTCGATCTGCGCAATCCGCTGAACCTGGTCCCGGCCGCCGCAGGCATCATCATCGGCGTCGGCGGGGTCAGCCTGAAGATCACCGACACCTTCCAGCTGAGCGGTATCGCGCTGGGCACCATCGTGGTGATCACCGGCTACCACGTACTGCGGGCCTTCGCCCCGGCGCACCTCAAGACCCAGGAGCCCCTGCTGGACTCGGGGACGTCGGCCTACGACGAACAGGATCCGACGGGCAGGGCGTAGGGCGCACTGCCTGCACACCAGCTTCATCTCGGGGGCGCGGGCGCCGTTCTCGATCTTCACGGTGTATGCAATGGTGAAACGCATCTTCGTCGGGTCGCCGCCGAGCGCGCGCACGACATTGCCCTCGGCGCAGTAGCTGGGCCCGGGCTTGCAGCCACCGGACTGGGCGAGAGCGATGTCCCCCGTCTCGATGTTGTAGCCGCCCGCACAGGTCGAGCGCCACAGGCGTGGTGCGCATGGTGCAGGGCGGCCACCTCCGCGGCGTCCCGCGCGGTGGCCTCGCGGACCCGGAACGCCCCGGAGACGGCCGGGACAGCCGGCGTCCCCTCGGTGGAGGTACTGCCGAACTCCTGCCACCCCGAGCCCCGGTAGACGCCGGGCGTGCCGGTTCTGGGTCCGGACGATGTGATGGAGGTCGAGTTCTCGGGCCTGGGCCGGCAGCGCAGCGTCTGCCGACCCGCGTAGCGCCGAACCGCCTTCAGTCCTCCGGGAGTTCGACCGGGGCGATGTCGTCGAAGACGTCGCCGGGGCCGGGGTTCGTCGCATCGGTCGCGCCGCCGAACCGGGTCATCACGCCCCAGACGGCGTTGAGCGCGGTCTGTACGGCGCCCTCGGCCCATCCGGCCGTCCAGGAGATGTCGTCGCCCGCGAGGAACAGCCCCCGCCGGTCGGCGGGCAGCCGGTCCTGCATGAAGTGGGTGAACAACCGCCGCTGATACCGGTAGTGACCCGGCAGGTTGGCCTTGAACGCCCCCATGAAATACGGCTCGTTCTCCCACGAGACCGTCACCGGGTTGCCGATGATGTGCTTCCTGATGTCAACGCCCGGATAGATCTCGCCCAGCGACTTGAGCATGACGTCCATGCGCTCGTTCGCCGAGAGCGGCAGCCACTTCAGGCTGTCGTCGCACCAGGTGTACGAGAGGCAGATGACGGCGGGCCGGTCGGGGCCGTCGTCCAGGAGGTACGTCCCCCGGGTCATCCGGTCGGTGAGCGTCATCGACATGACGTCCCGCCCGGTCGGCTCCCCGGCGCCGTCGACGGCCCGGTCCAGCCAGAACGGCCGGTCGACGGGGACGAACAGCTTCGACGACTCCATGTAGTGGGTGCGCTCCATCGCCGTCCAGTGGTCGATCGGGAACAGCGCGTCGTCGCAGTCGATCTTCGAGAGCAGCAGCCAGGACTGCCCGGTGAAGACGGCGGCCGGGTAGGTGCGGATGTCGCCGGTGGCGTCGGTGACGGTGATCCGGTTTCCGGCGGTGCGGTGCAGCCGGGTCACGGCGGGGCGCGGTTCGCCCCCGTGCAGCGAGGACAGCGAGGTGCCGAGCGGCCAGTGGACGATCTTCTGCGGTTCGCGGTCCCAGAGCCGCAGCGGGAGCTGCTGGCTGCCGCCGACGATGGAGCGGTGGTGGTCGTCCGCCTCGGTGTAGACGACGCGCAGGATCTCCAGGATGGAGTTGGGGAAGTCGGTGTCCCAGCCGCCGGTACCGAAGCCGACCTGGCCGAAGATCTCCCGGTGACGGAACGACTTGAACGCGTCGGAGTCACAGAGAAATCCGTAGAAGGTCTGGTTGTCGAGCTTGTGGACGAGCTCCGCCCAGATCTCCCGGATGCGCGGCACATCGCGTTCGCGCATCGCCCGGTTCATGTCGGAGAAGTCCGCGCCCTCCTCCAGACACCGGTTCCAGGCGTCCATCACCTCACGGTAGACCTGCGGCAGATCGTCGACGGTCCGCGCGTAGTGCGAGGTGCCCTTGAGGTCGACGACGGTCGACGGGGTGGCCGGGGAGAGCGGGTTGGGGAACGGCTTCGTCTCCAGGCCGACCAAATCGATGTAGTACTGGAGCGCGGTGGAGGACGGCGGGAACCGCATCGCGCCCATCTCGGCGGTGAGTTCGGGGCCGCAGCCGTCGAATCCGACGGTACGCAGCCGGCCGCCGATCTCGTCCGCTTCGTAGACGACGGGCCTGAGCCCCATCTTCATCAGCTCGTACGCGGCGACGATGCCGGAGAGCCCGCCCCCGATGACGGCGACCTCGGTGCCGTGCTCGGTCGCCGGTATCTGCCCGATGCCCGCGGGGTGCGCAAGGAAGTCGTCGTACGCGTAGGGGAAGTCCGGCCCGAACATGGTGATCGGCTCGGTGGCGTCGGTGTGCTGGACGGCGTTGGGCACCGTGGACGTCATGGGGTACGGACTCCTTGCGCAAAAAGGACGGGACGGGGTGACGGGTTCAGACGAGGGAGCCGTACAGACCGGGGCGGGGTGACGGGTTCAGACGAGGGAGCTGTACAGACCGGGGCGGCGGTCGCGCAGATACGGGTTGGCGGCGCGGGACGCGCTCAGGAACTCGGGGTCGACCTCACCGATGACGAGCTCCTCGCCACGTCCGGCGCGGGCGCGGACGGCGCCGTCGGGACCGGCCAGGCAGCTCAGCCCGACGAACTCGAACTCGCCTTCCTGGCCAGTCCTGTTGACGTACGCCACGTACAGCTGGCTCTCGAAGGCGCGCACTGGCACGACGGACTCGGCGACGAACTGGAAGGGGTGCATCACCGCCGTGGGCACCAGCAGCAGACCGGTGCCCGCGAGGGCGTGCGCACGGACGTTCTCCGGGAACTCGACGTCGTAACAGATCACGATCCCGATGCGGACGCCGTCGAGTTCGGCCTGGACGACGGGCTGCTCGCCCGGGGTGAACCACTCCTGCTCGAAGCAGCCGAAGAGGTGGGTCTTGCGGTAGTTCGCGAGCGCCGCGCCGTCCGGCCCGATGAGCTGTGCGGCGTTGAAGATCTTCTCGCCCGCACGCTCCGGGTAGCCGTAGAGGACCGCGAGGCCGTGCCGTACGGCGATCTCGGCGACCGCCCGGGCGGAAGGACCGTCGGCCGGCTCGGCCAGCCGGGAAACATCGGCCCCGATCGCGTACCCGGTCAGGAACAGCTCGGGGCAGACCAGCAGCCGGGCTCCGGCCTCCGCAGCCCGCCGCGCCGCTCCGTCGAGCACCTTGAGGTTCTCGTCCACGTGCCCGGTTCGTCCGGAGTTCTGGAGCAGGGCGGTGCGCAACGGTGGCATGGCTGACCTCGGGCGGGGCGGGGACGTAGGAGGGTGCTGAAGATCTCGGCCGGGCCGAGATCTTCAGTGTTCTCCCAGACGGTACGGTCCGCCGCGTGGGCCCGACAAGGCGCGACCGTTGCGCGCACACCATCGATCCATTGCGCGCCGACGGCCGGTGACGGCGATTCATTGCGCTCGACGTCTTCGCAGGTCAAGCAGGTGCCACAGGTCTCGGCCCGCCCGCGGATCAAGGCCGTCCGGCGATCGAGGACGGGGCTGCCACCGGCCGTCGCGCGGCGCCCTACTCGGGCGTCCCCGACGAGTACCGCCTGAGCAGCGGCGAAAGCACCAGCACGGACTTCGTCCGCTCCACGTACGGCTCGCCCGCGATCCGCTCCAGCACCTGCTCGAAGTGGCGCATGTCCGCGGCGAAGACCTGCACGATCGCGTCGGCCTCGCCCGTCACCGTGGACGCCGAGGCGATCTCCGGATACCGGGCGAGCCCCCGCTTGATCGCCTCCGGCGACGTGTTCCGGCTGCAGTAGATCTCGATGAACCCCTCGGTCTCCCACCCCAGCGCCGCCGGGTCCACCCGCACCGTGAAGCCGGTGATCGCGCCCTCGGCGCGCAGCCGGTCCACCCGGCGCTTCACGGCGGGCGCGGACAGGCCGATGATCGCGCCGATGTCCGCGTAGGAGCGCCGGGCGTCTTCGGCGAGGGCGTGGACGATGCGTTCGTCGAGGTCGTTCAGGCGCACTTCGGGCGGTTCACTTCTCTGCGATGATCTGCTTCGGGGGCGGCAGGAGCCGCCCCCGAAGTAGACCATGGCGCCGCCCGCCGGGCGCGCTCACCTCATCCGGTGACCGGTCAGAACGGGAACCGCGAACGGCCGTACTGCACCGAGATCCACTTCTGCGTAGTGAAGGCGTCGACCATCGAATCGCCGTTCAGCCGGCCGAGGCCGGAGCTCTTCTCGCCGCCGAACGGGACGATCGGCTCGTCGTGGACCGTGCCGTCGTTGATGTGGATCATGCCGGTGTGGACGCGCTGCCCGATCCGTACCCCGCGCTCGATGTCGCCGGTGTGCACGGCGCCGCTCAGGCCGTACGGGGTGTCGTTGGCGATCCGTACCGCCTCGTCGTCACCGTCGAACGGCACGAGGAGTGCGACCGGCCCGAAGATCTCCTGGGAGAGGACGGGGGAATCGGCGGCCAGCCCGGTCAGCACGGACGGGCTCACCAGGTTGCCGTCGGCCCGGCCGTGCAGCAGGGCGGTCGCACCGGCTTCGACGGTCTGGTCGACGAGCGAGGAAATGGCCTCGGCCTGCGAGGAGTTGATCAGCGGGCCGATCACGGTCTCCGGGTCGGCCGGGTCACCGACCGGCAGCGAGGCGACCTTGGCGACGAACTTCTCGGTGAACTCCTTCTCCACCGCCCGGTCGACCAGGATCCGGTTCGCGGCCATGCAGACCTGGCCCTGGTGCACGTACCGGCTGAAGACGGCCGCGTCCACGGCGTAGTCCAGATCGGCATCGTCGAGGACGATGAGCGCGCTGTTGCCACCGAGTTCGAGCACGGCGCGCTTGAGGTTCGCCGCGCACACCGTGGCGACGTGCCGTCCCACCTTGTCCGAACCGGTGAAGGAGATGACCTGCGGAATGGGGTGCTCCAGCAGCGCGTCACCGATCTCGGCGATGTCGGTGACCACGACGTTCAGGAGACCGGCCGGCAGCCCCGCCTCCTCGAACACCTTCGCCACCAGCGTGCCGCCGCAGACCGGGGTGTTCTGGTGCGGCTTGAGCACCACCGCGTTGCCGAGCGCCAGTGCGGGGGCGACGGACTTCAGCGACAACAGGAACGGGAAGTTGAACGGGCTGATGACGCCCACGACGCCGACGGGCACCCGGTAGACGCGGTTCTCCTTGCCCTCGGTCGGCGAGGGCAGGATCTGTCCGACGGGCCGCAGCGCGAGTTGGATCGACTCCCGCAGGAACTCCTTGGCGAGATGCAGCTCGAAGGCCGCCTTCAGCCGGGTGCCGCCCAGTTCCGCGACGATCGCGTCACTGATCTCGGGCTCACGTTCCTCGACGACGCGCAGCGCCCGCTCCAGCACCAGCCGCCGGGCGTACGGGTTGGTGTCGCCCCATGCCCGCTGCGCGGCCTCGCCGGACCGGTACGCCTGGTCCACCTCGTCGGCCGTGGCGACCGTGATCGAGGCGAGCTTCTCCCCGTTGTACGGATTGAAGTCGATGATGTCCCAGGACCCCTTGCCCGGCCTCCACTCGCCGTCGATGTACTGATGGGCCAGATCGGTGAAGAAGGACATGAGATCCCTTACCACAGAGGAACGGGCGGCTGATTGGGCTTCATATTACTTACATCCCAACGAGATTGAGGTGGATCAGGGCGGGATCCGGGGGCCGGAATCGGACATCCGTGCACACCGCGAGGACACCTGGAAACACCGTTGCCCCCCACGGCTCGAACGGCCGTGAGGGGCAACGGTGTTGCGGGACTGCGGGATCAACTCCAGCTGGCGTGCAGCGGCTTGCCCTCGGCGTAACCGGCGGCGCTCTGCACCCCAACGACCGCCTTCTCGGCGAACTCCTCCAGAGAAGCCGCACCGGCGTAGGTGCAGGAGGAGCGGACGCCCGCGATGATCGAGTCGATCAGGTCCTCGACGCCGGGCCGGGCCGGGTCGAGGAACATCCGCGAGGTGGAGATGCCCTCCTCGAAGAGCGCCTTGCGGGCCCGGTCGTACGCCGACTCGTCCGACGTACGGTTCTTCACGGCGCGGGCGGACGCCATACCGAAGGACTCCTTGTAGAAGCGGCCGTCGGCGGACTGCTGGAGGTCGCCGGGCGACTCGTACGTACCGGCGAACCAGGAGCCGATCATCACGTTGGACGCACCCGCGGCGAGCGCCATCGCGACATCGCGCGGGTGGCGGACACCACCGTCGGCCCAGACGTGCTTGCCGTACTTCTTCGCCTCGGCGGCGCACTCCAGGACGGCGGAGAACTGCGGCCGTCCTACGCCCGTCATCATCCGGGTGGTGCACATGGCGCCCGGTCCGACACCGACCTTGATGATGTCCGCGCCGGCCTCGACGAGGTCGCGCACTCCCTCGGCGGCGACGATGTTGCCCGCGACGACGGGCACCTGCGGGTCGAGCCCGCGAACGGCCCGGACCGCGTTGATCATGGACTCCTGGTGGCCGTGGGCGGTGTCCACGACGAGCGCGTCGATGCCCGCGTCGAGGAGCTGCTTGGCCTTGCCCGCGACATCGCCGTTGATCCCGACGGCGGCGGCGATCCGCAGCTTGCCGCCGGCGTCGGTGGCCGGGGTGTACAGAGTGGCCCGCAGCGCGGCCTTCCGGGTGAGGATGCCGACGAGCCGGCCGTCCGCGTCGACCGCGGGGGCGAGCTTGCGGTGGGCGCCGTCGAGCTTGTTGAACGCGTCGCGCGGGTCGATGTCCGCGTCGAGCACCACCAGGTCCCTGGACATGATCTCGGAGAGCTGGGTGAAGCGGTCGACACCGGTCAGGTCGTGATCGGTGACGACACCGACGGGCCGCTGCTCCGCGTCGACGACGACGCCGGCGCCGTGCGCGCGCTTGGGCAGCAGGGACAGGGCGTCGGCGACCGTCTGGCCGGGGGCCAGCACGATCGGCGTGTCGAGCACCAGATGGCGCGTTTTCACCCAGGAGACGACGTCGGCGACAACCTCGATCGGGATGTCCTGCGGGATGACGACGAGCCCGCCGCGGCGGGCGACCGTTTCGGCCATCCGGCGGCCCGCGATGGCCGTCATGTTCGCCACGACGAGGGGGATGGTGGTGCCGGTGCCGTCGGGTGAGGAGAGATCGACACCCTGGCGGGATCCGACCGCCGAACGGCCCGGGACCATGAAGACATCGTCGTACGTGAGGTCGTACGGGACCGAGGGGGAGTCTGTGTAGCGACCGGTGCCGGGCTCAAGAAAACGCATAACACTCATTTTTTCACACGAAATGGAGCAGGTCGCCTCCACGAAGACACAGCAAACGTCCCCCGCGTTCGTATGTTCCCCCAAAGGAACCGGGCGGGAGTCCCGGGCAAGTGGAACCTGCCTTACCGGCGAACCCTACCCGAGCCACGTCCGAATCATTCGCGATCACCTTCCCTGGATTTGGTGACAAGGGGTCGGGCAGCTTCGCACCCCGCAGGTCCCGCGGGTCGCCACGTCGCCCCGGAGGAACATGCAGAAGGGTCACAACTTCCGTCACCCATACGACCGGAGAGGATCACGCCCCACCCGCGGAGAGTCAACTGCCGGACATTTACTGTCCGTTCCCCCAGCAGACGAATCCTCACGTCGGGGACACCAGACTCCATCTCGACGCCTGGATCCGCAACACCGGTCTGGTGCACCGGGATTCAGCCAGGGAACGCTTCGAGCAGGCGGACTTCGGAGCGTTCGTCGGCATGGTGTATCCGACCGCCGACGGCAAGAATCTCGAACTCGTCGCCGACTGGTTCGTGTGGCTGTTTCTCGTCGACGACCAGCTCGACGACGGCCATCTCGGCCGCAGCCCGGAGCGGGTGCGGGACGTGGTCGCGGTGATGCGCTCCGTGATCGAGGGCAACGGTACGGGCGGCGTACCGGACGAGGAGCTCCCCGCCGCCGTGGTCGCCCTGGTCGATCTGTGGGAACGGACGACGCCGACCGCAGCCCCACACTGGCGTGCCCGGTTCTGCCGCGTCCCCGCAGCTGTCCTGGATGCTCACGCCGTACCTGGACGGGATGCGGAGCTGGATGCGCGGCCTGGTCCCGGCAGACCCCCTGCTACAACCCGGCCGATGTGAGCCAGTACGAGGAGCCGGAGCAGTATCTGGAGGCCACGGTCCTGGGCGTGGCCCAGAACTGAAACCGCCGGGCCGGACAACTCCCGGGCAGCACACCCCGCTGTCCGGGCGGTTCACTCGCCGTCATCCGCACGGCTCGGCCGTGTCCGGGGACCTGCGCCCCCGTCCGGCGTCCGGCATCCGGCGTCCGGGGGCGAAACAGCCACCGGGCGGCCCCGGTACCAGTCACCGCCGTCCGCCGCCCGCACCCGCTCAGACCCCGTCCGGATCCGCCCGCTCCAGCGCCGGCCGCCGCGGCGCCGCCGACTCGGTCAGCAGGTAGTCCGCCGCCGCCGTGTCCGTCACCAGGCTGGTGACCAGACCGGACCGCAGCACGGCCCCGATCGCTGCGGCCTTGCGCTGGCCGCCCGCGATCGCCACCACTTCGGGGATCCGGCGCAGCCGGTCCGCCTCGACCGTGATGCACCGCTCCCCCAGGTCCCGGCCGACCCGCCGTCCCTCCGTGTCGAAGAGGTGCGCGGACATCTCGGCGGCGACGCCGAGCGACGCGTAGTGCGCACGCTCCTCGTCCGACAGCATGTCGTGGACGGTGGAGATGCCCGGCTCCCAGGAGCCGATGGACACCGCGGCGACCGTCACCTTGTCGAAGTACTCGAAGGCGCGGGCGATACCGGTCTGGTGGCGCAGCGCGGCGGCCGTGGCCGGGTCGGGCAGCAGCATCGGGGCGTAGATGGGGTGGGCCTCACCGCCGGCCACCTGGGCGGCCCGGCGGACCGCCTCGACCGAGCCGCGCTCGGCCGTCCCCGCGTCGTACACCCCGGTGAGCTGCACGACCGTGCACGGCGGCAGCCGGTCGAGGGCCGCCGCCATGTGGATCGTGGAGCGGCCCCAGGCCAGGCCGAGCACATCGCCCTCGTTCACCAGTTCGCCGAGGAGATCGGCCGCGACCTCCCCCAGGTTCTCCGGGTCGGGTGCGTCGTCCTGCTCCTCCGCGGGGGATTCGACGACGACCGCGTGACGCAGCCCGTAGCGGGCCCGGAGCGCGTCGGAGCGCTCGGCGTCCAGCTCGGCGGGGACCCGGATCTCGATCCTCACCAGATCGCGTTCCAGTGCCGTCTCCAGGACCCGGGCCACCTTGAAGCGGCTGACGCCGAACTCCTCGGCGATCTGGATCTTCGACTTTCCTTCGAGGTAGAAGCGGCGGGCCATGGCCGCCGCCTGCACCAGCTCCGCGGGCCCCATCCGCAGGGCGGACCGGCCCGCCGACATTGCAGACACCGCGCTCTCCTCACTGCTGTTCACACTCTCGATACGCCGTTCATCCTGTCAGATCCGGCGATCCTTGATCGGTCCCGTCGGACCACGTTCATCTGCCCTTGGCCGGGCCGACCCGCAATCGGGGGCCGGAGCGGCTGCCGGCTCCGCTCCCGGCCTCAGTGGCCGCATGCCCAGGCCGCCGACGCGGTGGCCGCGTCGGCCCGGGTCCTCAGTGCGCGCACCGCTTCGGCCGGGTCCTCGGCCCCGTACACCGCCGAACCCGCGACGAACACGTCCGCACCGGCCTCGGCGCACCGCTCGATGGTGGACGCGGAGACGCCGCCGTCGACCTGGAGCCAGAGTTCGAGGCCGTGCTTGGAGATCAGCTCACGGGTGCGGCGGATCTTCGGCAGCATGATGTCCAGGAACGACTGGCCGCCGAAGCCCGGCTCCACCGTCATGATCAGCAGCATGTCGAGCTCGGGGAGCAGGTCCTCGTACGGCTCGATGGGCGTCGCGGGCTTGAGCGCCATGGAGGCGCGGGCGCCCTTGGCCCGGATCTCCCGCGCCAGCCGTACGGGGGCCGCCGCCGCCTCGACATGGAAGGTGACGGAACCGGCGCCCGCCTCGACGTACTGCGGCGCCCAGCGGTCCGCGTCCTCGATCATCAGATGGCAGTCGAGCGGGGTGTCCGTGGCCCGGCTGAGCGATTCCACGATCGGCACGCCGAGGGTCAGATTGGGCACGAAGTGGTTGTCCATCACGTCGACGTGGAGCCAGTCGGCACCTTCGACCGCCTTCGCCTCCTCGGCGAGACGGGCGAAATCGGCGGACAGAATGCTGGGGTTGATCTGGGCCATGTGCCAAGCCTGCCATGCTCGGCGCCACTTCCCCGCCCCGGTGCGGGCCAAAGCCTCACGGGATCATTACAGTTCGCTCGGTCCGGACCGCCCACTCCGCGCGATCCGGGCTTTTCCGCCCGCGTCGGACCCGTCAGGCGGTGCGCCGCAGCAGTGCCAGGTACATCGCGTCCGTGCCGTGCAGATGCGGCCACAGCTGGACATCGGGGCCGTCGCCGAGCGCGGGCACGCCGGGCATCAGCGGGCGGGCGTCGACCCACTCCGCGTCGACCGGCTCTCCGCCCCGGCCCTTGAGCACGTCCTCGACGACGACCCGGGTCTCCGCGAGATGCGGCGAGCAGGTCGCGTAACCGACGATGCCGCCGACCCGTACCGCCTTCAACGCTTCGCGCAGCAGCCCGCGCTGCAGCGGTGCGAAGCTCTCCAGATCCTCGGGGCGGCGCCGCCAGCGGGCCTCCGGGCGGCGGCGCAGCGCGCCGAGACCCGAGCACGGCACGTCCATCAGGATCCGGTCGAAGGTGCCGGGCCGCCACGGCGGGCGGGTGCCGTCGGCAGTGATCACCTGGTACGGGCCGGGGTTGCCGGCCAGTGCGCGTTCGACGAGGCGGGCCCGGTGCGGCTGCTTCTCGGCAGCGAGCAGGGTGGCGCCGCGTCCGGCGGCGAGGGCGGCGAGCAGGGCGGCCTTTCCGCCGGGCCCGGCACAGCCGTCGAGCCAGCGGGTGTCGTTGCCCTCCACCGGCGCGTTGGCGAGGGCGGCGGCCACCAGCTGGCTGCCCTCGTCCTGGACTCCGGCGCGGCTCTCCTGCACGGCCGCGAGGGCGCCGGGCTCGCCGCCCTCGCCCATCCGTACGGCATGGGGCGACCAGCGGCCGGGCAGGCCGTTCCCCTCACCGAGGGCGGTGAGCAGCTCCTCGGTGGTGGAGCGGCCGGGGCGGGCGACGAGCGTGACCTCGGGCCGTTCGTTGTCCGCTTCGAGGAGGTCCTCGATCCCGGCGCGGCCGCCGCCCAGCGCGTCCCAGAGGGCGGACACGATCCACCGCGGATGCGAGTGCACGATCGCGAGGTGGTCCTCGGCGTCCTCGTCGTACGGCGGGGCGACACGCGCCACCCAGCCGTCGAGATCGTCCGCGGCGACCTTCCGCAGGACGGCGTTGACGAACTTGGCACGCCCCTCGCCGAGCACCACCCGGGCCAGCTCCACGCTGGCGGAGACGGCGGCGTGGGTGGGGATGCGGGTGCCGAGCAGCTGGTGCACGCCCAGGTCGAGCACGTCGAGGACCGGCGGATCGACCTCGCGCAGCGGCCGGTCGATGCAGGCGGCGACGATCGCGTCGTACGTCCCCTGGCGGCGCAGCGTCCCGTAGACCAGCTCGGTCGCCAGGGCCGCGTCCCGGCTGTCGAAGTCGCCCTTGGCCCGGGCCTTCTTCAGCAGCGGGGGAAGGACGAGGTTGGCGTACGCATCGCGTTCGTCGACGGCCCTGAGCGCCTCGAATGCGAGGAACCGGACGGGGTCCTTCTTGGGCCGGCGATGCGGCTTGGCGGGACGGCGACGCTGCTGGTCGTTCACGTGAAAGGTGCTCCGCTGATGGTGAGAGGACGAACCCTCCCAGCCTACGTCGCCGCCCCGGTCCGGGGTCTCCTGGTGCCGTGACCGGCAATGTTTGCCCGGAAGGGGAGTCGTCCAGTGCGTGCGATCGCAAGGCGGCCGGAAGCCCTGGACGGGGCCTCCCCCGCTCGAACGGAGTTGAGAGCTCGAGGAAGGAGCTACCAGGGCTTTTGGCCAACGCGGAAGGGGGTCCCCCTGGCCCTCAATGCCTTGGGGGAGTGCGTGCTGGGTGGCGCGAGGGGGCAAAGCTTGCCGGGAGGGGTACTAGCTCCCCAGCAGCTCGCCGTGGACGATGCGCACCCCGCGGGCCCAGTCCGCGGCCCGCATCGGCTTCTTGCCCTGCGGCTGGACCCAGAGCAGTTCGACGGCATGTGATCCGGTGCCCACGTACACGTTGTTCTTGGCCGCCGACAGTTCGCCGGGGGCCAGGTCGGCCCGGTCCAGTACCGGCACCGCCTGGATCAGCTTCAGCCGTTCCCCGCGAAACTGCGTCCACGCCCCCGGAGCGGGTGTGCAGCCGCGCACCACCCGGTCGACCCGCAGGGCAGGGGCGGACCACTGCACCTGGGCGTCCTCGACGGTGATCTTCGGTGCGAGGGTGACGCCGTCGGCGGGCTGCGGTACGGCGTGCAGCGTGCCGTCCTCGATGCCGTCCATGGTCGCGACGAGCAGCCCCGCACCGGCGAACGCCAGCCGGGTGAGCAGGTCGCCGCTGGTGTCGGTGGGCCGCACTTCTTCGGTGAGGACGCCGTACACCGGGCCGGAGTCGAGCCCCTCCTCGATCAGGAAGGTCGACGCACCGGTCACCTCGTCCCCGGCCATGATCGCGTGCTGTACGGGGGCCGCGCCGCGCCAGGCGGGCAGCAGCGAGAAGTGGAGGTTGACCCAGCCGCGGGCGGGTACGTCGAGCGCGGTCCTGGGCAGCAGCGCACCGTAGGCGACGACGGGACAGCAGTCCGGGCCGATCTCCCGCAGCCGCGCCAGGAAGTCCTCGTCGCGCGGGCGGGCCGGCTTGAGCACCTCGATCCCGGCCTCCTCGGCCCGCTCGGCGACGGGGCTGGCGACCAGCCGGCGGCCTCGCCCGGCGGGGGCGTCGGGCCGGGTGACGACGGCGGCCACCTCGTGCCGGCCGGAGGCGATCAGGGCGTCCAGGGCGGGTACGGCTACCTCGGGGGTGCCTGCGAAGACGAGCTTCATGGGTGGCTGACTGCCTCTCAGGCCGAAACGTACGGTGACGAGCAACGCACAAGTCTATGGGCCGGACGCCCGGGGGGCGTACGCATCACTGTGCGCCCCTTCGATATGCGCATGCGCCCCTCCAGCGTGACCAGATCCACAGCTGATGCGTTGGTCAAGAGAGATTGACCGAAGCGAGCCGCCACGGTGCGGCCCGATCCCTTTCAACGCCGGTTCGAGAGGCTTCTTCATGGCCGACCACGCAACCCACGACGCCCAAGCGAGGGCCAGCCTGCATCTGTTGGTGCGGGACATCGAGCGGGTCCGGCGGCAGGTGGACGCGCTGCGCACGCTCACCGCCCAACTGGGCAACGTCTACCGTCCGCGCCGCTCCGGCCCGTCCACGGGCTTCGTCGTCTACGGCCGGGCCCCGGCCCCCACCGTCAGGCTGGCCCAGGAGCTGCGCGACAGCGTCGAGACCCTGGTCACCGCGGCAGTGGACTTCGACCGCTCGCTGGGCTTCTCCTGGGACGCGGTGGGCTCCGCGCTCGGGGTGACCAAGCAGGCGGTGCACCGCCGCTACGGCGCTCGCCGCAACGCCCGCCAGCCGGGAGCGGCGGCCGAGGCCACGGCGGAGACCGCGGTGACGCATCCCCTGCCCATGGCACCCGGCTCGACGGGTACGCCGCCGATGCCCGCCGTGCCCGCCGCACGCTCCATGCCACCGCAGCCGTCGGCGGACCGCCCGGCACTGCGCGAGGATCTGCGCCCGGGCGCGTTCCCCGGCCCACGCAACGGCTGACCGCGCCACCCCGCTTCCTGCCCCGCCGCGCCCCACGCCCGGCGGGGCAGCCGCGTCCGCGGCCCCGGTCCCGTCGTCATCCGATGTCCGGCGGATCCATCCGGATCCGGACCTGCTCACCGCTCCCCCGGGCCATCCGTGCCGCCTGCGCCGCCTTCAACGCCGCCGCCAGCGCCGCCCCGCTCCCCGGAGGCACTCTGAGCAGCGCCCGCTCCCACGACTCGCCCGGCGGCGCGTCCCCGGGCCTGCGGGGCCTGCCGGTTTCGGCGCCAGGCACCGGCACCGGACCGAGCACCTCGGCGTCCGGCGGCAGTTCGGCGGCCGTGAGGAACGCGGCTAGCGCCTCCGGCGGACCGGTCACCGAGGCCATCCGGGAGACCGGCGGAAAGCCGAGCTCGGCCCGCTCCGCCAGCTCGCGGCGGGCGTGCCCGACCGGGTCCCAGCGCACCAGGGCCTGCACCGGTCGCAGGGTCGGCTCGGCGACGATCACCACCGTGCCGCCCTCCGGCTGCCCGCGCACCAGCGACGCCGCGGCCGTCCAGCGGCGCAGCGCCTCCTCGCCGGCCCGCAGGTCGGGGCGGCCGACCATCGCCCACCCGTCCAGCAGCAGCGCGGCCGCGTAGCCGCCCTCGGCGACGGGTTCGGCGCCCGGGGTGCTGACGACCAGGGCGGGCACATCCGGCACCGAGTCCAGAATGTGATCGCGGCCCGACGTCCGGACGGGCACGGCCGGGAACGCCCGGCCGAGCTCCTCGGCGGTGCGACGGGCGCCGACGATCTGGGCCCGCAGCCGGCTCCCGCCGCAGGCGACGCAGTGCCAGGCGGTCTCGGCCCGTCCGCACCAGGCACAGTCGAGATCCCGCTGATCCGGTGCCTGGAGCGGTCCGGCGCAGTGCCGGCAACGAGCGGGTTCACGGCAGCGCTCGCAGGCGAGGCGGGGCGCGTATCCGCGGCGCGGCACCTGGACCAGGACGGGGCCTTCGCGCAGCCCGTCCCGTACCGTCTGCCAGGCCAGGCTGGGCAGCCGGGCCGCCCGCGCGGCCCCGTCCCGCGCCAGCTCCCCGTCGCCGACCGTACGCACCAGGGGCGCCGCGATCCGCAGCTGTTCCCGGTCCGCGCGCAGCGGAAGCGCCCAGCCGCTCTCCACCAGCTGGGCGGCCTCCACGGTGCAGTTCGTACCGCCGAGCAGGAACGCGCACCGGCCGTAGGCGGCCCGTAGTTCGAGCACCTCCCGGACGTGCGGGAAGGGGGCGTTGTCGTCGCTGTGGCTGGAGTCCCCGTCGTCCCAGACGGCGACCAGGCCGAGATCGGCGACCGGGGCGAACATCGCGGCCCTCGTCCCGACGACGGCCCGCACGGAACCGCGCCGCACGGCGAGCCACTCCCGGTACCGCTTCTCCGGTCCGGAGTCGGCGGTCAGCAGGGCGTGGCGTCCCCGGCCGAGCAGCTCGGTGAGCGCGGCATCCACCCGGCCGGCGGCCCGGCCGTCGGGCACCACGACGAGTGCGCCGCGCCCGGAGGCGAGGGTCGCGGCCATGGCCCTGGCGATCTCCTCGGGCCAGTGCGGGCCGGGCAGTGCGGTCCAGACGGCCCGGGGCGCACCGCCCTCGGCCAGTGCCCGCAGGAACGCGGGCCCCTGTGCGTATCGCTCCCAGCTCCCCGCCGTCGGGGCGGGCGGCGGGGGCAGCGGCTCGGGCGAGGGCTTGGCCTCGGCCCGTCCGTTCCTGGGCGGCACTGCGAGCTGCAGCACATCAGCGAGGCTGCCCGCGTAGCGGTCGGCGACGGCCCGCGACAGGCCGAGCAGCTCCGGGCCCAGCACTGGTTCGGGGGATACGACGTAGGCGAGCGCGGCGAGGGCACCGGGGTAGTCCGATTCGGTGAGCCGCTCCACGAGGAACCCGTCGATCAGTCCGCCGCCTTCGCGCCGGCCGCCGCGGACATTGCGCGCCCCGGCCCCGAATCGCACCCGCACGCGCACCCCGGGCTGCGCGTCGGCGTCGAGCTCCTCGGGGACGGCGTAGTCGAAGTACTGGTCGAGATGGAGCACGCCCTTGTTGACCAGCACCCGGGCGACGGGCCGCTCCTTGGCGAGCGCGGCGCCGCGCCAGGTCCGCGGCTTGGCCCGCGGCACCTTCGCCTTCCGTACCGTCTCCCGAATCAGCGCAAGCTGCTCCGGGGCCCCGGTCCCGGGGTCCTCGGATCGCTCGTTGTCGCTGCTCACAGCCAAATTCCTACCAGACACCACTGACAGCGGCCCCGGCGCGAGCGCACCGGCGACCCGCACGCGCCGGGCCCGGACACCGCGTGCGGCGTCCGGGCCCGGCGTACAGACGGAGAGCGGCAGGCTTACGACCTCACCGGCGACAGAGAGCGGGCTCCGTTCGCCCCAGGTCGTTACAGCCCTGCCGCCGTACGCAGCGCGTCCACGCGGTCCGTGCGCTCCCAGGTGAAGTCGGGAAGCTCACGGCCGAAGTGGCCGTACGCCGCGGTCTGGGCGTAGATCGGGCGCAGCAGGTCGAGGTCGCGGATGATCGCGGCCGGGCGGAGGTCGAAGACCTCCGCGATGGCATGCTCGATCTTCTCGGTCTCGACCGCGGCGGTGCCGAACGTCTCGACGAACAGACCGACGGGCTCGGCCTTGCCGATCGCGTAGGCGACCTGTACCTCGCAACGGGCGGCGAGGCCCGCGGCGACGACGTTCTTGGCGACCCAGCGCATGGCGTACGCGGCGGAGCGGTCGACCTTCGACGGGTCCTTGCCCGAGAAGGCGCCACCGCCGTGCCGGGCCATGCCGCCGTAGGTGTCGATAATGATCTTGCGGCCGGTCAGACCGGCGTCGCCCATCGGGCCGCCGATCTCGAAGCGACCGGTCGGGTTGACCAGCAGCCGGTAGCCGTCGGTGTCCAGCTTGATGCCGTCCTCGATCAGCTGCCCGAGCACGTGCTCGACGACGAACTCGCGGATGTCCGGCGCGAGCAGCGAGTCGAGGTCGATGTCGCTGGCGTGCTGCGAGGAGACGACGACCGTGTCGAGACGGACGGCCTTGTCGCCGTCGTACTCGATGGTGACCTGCGTCTTGCCGTCCGGACGCAGGTACGGGATGGTCCCGTTCTTGCGGACCTCGGAGAGCCGTCGCGAGAGCCGGTGCGCGAGGTGGATCGGGAGCGGCATGAGCTCGGGCGTCTCGTCGCAGGCGTAGCCGAACATCAGGCCCTGGTCGCCGGCACCCTGCTTGTCGAGCTCGTCCTCATCGCCCTCGACCCGCTTCTCGTACGCGGTGTCGACACCCTGCGCGATGTCGGGCGACTGCGCGCCGATGGACACCGAGACACCGCAGGAAGCGCCGTCGAAGCCCTTCTTGGAGGAGTCGTAGCCGATTTCGAGAACCTTGTTGCGAACGAGGGTCGGAATGTCGGCGTAGGCCTTGGTCGTGACCTCACCCGCAACATGCACCAGACCGGTGGTGATCAACGTCTCGACGGCGACGCGGGACCGGGGGTCCTCACGGAGCAGTGCGTCGAGAATGGTGTCGCTGATCTGGTCAGCGATCTTGTCGGGGTGACCCTCGGTGACTGACTCCGAGGTGAAGAGACGGCGGGACACATCGCTCCCTGGGGTTGCAGCGGCTGCTGGCTGATCATTTGGCGGACGGCCGGGAGCTGCGCCCGACACGGTCCGCAGGCCAGTTTATCGGTCACTTCCGTTCGGCGGACAACGTGTCTCGCCCTTTGGTAGTTCTGTGACCTGTGGCACGTCCCGTGACGGTGGGGAAATCAGCTGCCGAGAAAGCCGTTTACGCCCATATTTCAAGGGTTTCGGCCTGCACGAAGACGGGAGAAGGGACATTCATCCGAGCCGCGACGACACGAGATCCCAGACCGTGTCGGCCAGCGCTTCCTTGGGGCCGTGGGGCACCGGAGTCTCACCGCCGTCGGCTGCGAGGACCACCGCTTCGTTCTCCTCGGAGCCGAAGGTCCGGTGTTCCCCCACCTCATTGACGACGAGCAGATCGCAGCCCTTGCGGCGGAGTTTCTCACGGCCGTTGGCGAGGACGTCGTCGGTCTCGGCGGCGAAACCGACGACGATCTGGTCCGGGCGGGCGCGTTCACCGGCGACCTCGGCGAGGATGTCCGGATTGCGGACCAGTTTGACGGCCGCGGGCTCCTGGCCGTCCTTCTTCTTGATCTTTCCCGTCGCGTACTCCGCGGGGCGGAAGTCGGCGACCGCCGCCGCCATCACGACCACATCCGCGTCCGCCGCAGCCTTCAGCACCGCCTCGCGCAGCTGTATGGCGGTCCCGGCGTGCAGTACGTCGGCGCCGGCCGGGTCGGGAAGGCCGGTGTTGGCCTCGACGAGGGTGACCCGGGCGCCGCGGGCGACCGCGGTACGGGCCAGGGCATAGCCCTGCTTGCCGGAGGAACGGTTGCCGAGGTAGCGCACCGGGTCGAGCGGCTCCCGCGTACCGCCCGCGCTGATCACGACGTGGCGGCCGGCCAGGTCGGCTTCGACGGTTCCGCGGGCCAGCACCCGGCGGCAGACCTCGAAGATCTCCCCGGGGTCCGGGAGCCGGCCCTTGCCGGTGTCGACGCCGGTGAGCCTGCCGACGGCGGGCTCGATGACGACGGCGCCGCGGCGGCGCAGCGTGGCGACGTTCTCCTGGGTGGCGGGGTGCTCCCACATCTCGGTGTGCATGGCGGGCGCGAAGACGACCGGACAGCGGGCGGTGAGGAGCGTGTTGGTGAGGAGGTCGTCGGCGAGGCCGTGGGCGGCCTTGGCGAGCAGGTCGGCGGTGGCGGGGGCGATGACGACGAGGTCGGCACCCTGGCCGACCCTGACGTGCGGCACCTCGTGGACGTCGTTCCAGACCTCCGTGGAGACCGGGTGGCCGGAGAGCGCCGACCAGGTGGCCGCCCCCACGAAGTGCAGCGCCGACCCGGTCGGGACGACGCGCACATCGTGACCGGACTCCGTCAGCCGGCGCAGCAGCTCGCACGCCTTGTACGCGGCGATGCCCCCGCTGACCCCAAGAACGACCTTCGGCTTGTCCACTGCGTCTCCCCGCACTCGGATACGAACACCCCCCATGCTGCCTCACCGCGACCGGTCCGAGGCTGCCGCCCCGGACACGCCGCGAAGTCCCGGACACGCCACGCAGGCCCCGGACACGCCACAGGCCCGGCGGCCGTGGCCGCCGGGCCTGTGGTGAAGGTGCAAACCCTGCTTACTGCGCGGGGCCCTCGATGGCCTCGGAGGTGAGCAGGCCCGCGTTGATCTCGCGGAGCGCGATCGAGAGCGGCTTCTCGTGCACGTGGGTGTCGACGAGCGGACCGACGTACTCCAGGAGACCCTCGCCGAGCTGCGAGTAGTACGCGTTGATCTGGCGCGCGCGCTTGGCGGCGTAGATCACAAGGCTGTACTTCGAGTCGGTGGCCTCTAGGAGCTCATCAATCGGCGGGTTGATGATGCCCTCGGGCGTGGTGATGGAAGAGGACACTCTCTGCCTTCCGAAGGGGGTAAAGATCAAAGAAATCTTTGACAGTGCGGAGTTCCGTGATGCGCGTTGGTTCCGTGATGCGTGTGGTTCCGTGATGCGCGTGTGCCGACCGTCAGTCGTTAGTCGACACGGTGGCCGGAAGCCTCCAGCATCAAGGCTAGCAGCTCACGGGCCACGTCCTCGACGGAGGTGTTGACCAGCGTCGTATCGAACTCGGATTCGGCGGCCAGTTCGATCCTGGCAGCGGCGAGCCGGCGCTCGATCACCTCGGCGGACTCGGTCCCGCGGCCGGTGAGCCGTCGGACCAGCTCCTCCCAGCTCGGCGGTGCCAGGAAGACGAGCCGGGCGTCCGACATCGACTGCCGGACCAGCCGGGCACCCTGGAGGTCGATCTCCAGCAGCACCGGCTCGCCCGCTTCCAGGCGCTCCAGCACGGCGCGTCGGGGCGTGCCGTACCGGTTGCCCGCGAACTCGGCCCACTCCAGCAGCTCGCCGTTGGCGATCAGCTTGTCGAACTCGTCGTTGTCCACGAAGAAGTAGTGGACACCGTTGCGCTCGCCGGGGCGCGGCTTGCGGGTCGTCGCCGAGACCGAGAGCCAAACCTCGGGGTGGGCCTTGCGCATATGGGCGACGACCGTGCTCTTGCCGACCCCCGAGGGGCCGGAGAGCACGGTCAGCCGCGGACGTACGTCCGGGGGTGCGGGGGACGTCCCCCGGGATGTTGCAGCCATGGAGCGATTATCCAGGTTCTCAGGAGTGCCTGAGAACCTCAGGCGGCGCTGCCGCCGAACTCGCGCTCCAGGGATGCGATCTGGTTGGAGCCGAGGCCCCGGACCCGGCGGCTCTCGGAGATGCCGAGCCGCTCCATGATCTGCTTGGCGCGGACCTTGCCCACGCCCGGCAGGGACTCCAGGAGGGCGGAGACCTTCATCTTCCCGATGACGTCGTTCTCCTGGCCCTGCTTGATGACCTCGTGGAGCGAGGCGCCGGAGTGCTTGAGTCGATTCTTGACCTCGGCCCGCTCCCGGCGAGCCGCGGCGGCCTTTTCGAGCGCGGCTGCGCGCTGTTCAGGGGTAAGGGGCGGAAGAGCCACGCCTACGTCACCTCGGATGTCGATCTGTCGGATACGGACCGGTGCGGAAGCTGGGCGCTCCACACCAGGTGAGCGACGGACAACATGTGTACGTCGGCTCTCGACGGAGACTAGCGGCCAAGGCCGTCCCAGTCAGCGAGAACCAACGAAAAGTCCTGGTCAGCCTCAACCGACCAGGACATTTCGTGCATAACAACCGAGTTTTTTGGTCAGGATTCAGTCAACAACCTGATACGTGGCATGGTCATGTACGTGCGACGGCCGTCCGGACCTCGTCCGTGAGCCGATCCGCCGCCGCACGCAGCCCCGTCACGTCCGGTCCCCGGCTCAGCACGCCGCGGCTCACACTGGGCACCACATTGCGCACCGCGTCGCCGAACACCCCGGGCAGATCGGCGGGCGTCGCGCCCTGGGCCCCGATCCCGGGCGCGAGCAGCGGGCCGTTGATGGCGAGATTCACACCCGCGTCCCCGAGCGTGGCGCCGACCACCGCGCCGACGGAGCCGAGCGGGGTCACCCCCTCGTTCTCGGCGGCCATGTGGTCGAGCATGAGCTGGGCCAGCGAGCGCCCGTCGGCGGCCGTGGCGCGCTGCACCTGCGCCCCTTCGGGGTTGGACGTCAGGGCGAGCACGAAGACGCCCGAGCCGGAGAGGACGGCCGCGTCGAGCGCCGGGCGCAGCGAGCCGAAGCCGAGGTACGGCGAGACGGTGACCGCGTCGGAGAACAGCGGCGAGTCCTTGTCCAGGTAGGTTGCCGCGTAGGCGCCCATGGTGGAGCCGATGTCGCCGCGCTTGGCGTCCATCAGGACGAGCGCGCCGGCCGCGCGCGCCTCCTCGACGGCCTTCTCCAGGACCGCGATGCCGCGCGAGCCGAAGCGCTCGAAGAACGCGGACTGCGGCTTGAGCACGGCGACCCTGTCGGCCAGTGCCTCGACGACGGTACGGGTGAACCGCTCCAGGCCCGTGACGTCGTCGTTCAGGCCCCAGGCGGTGAGGAGCGAGGCATGCGGATCGATGCCGACGCAGAGCGGCCCGCGGGTGTCCATGGCGTGGCGCAGACGTGCGCCGAACGGTTCCGGGATCATGCGGTGGCCTTCCTGGTCTCCGCGCCGACGGCTTCGGCGAGGGTGGCGTACGGGGATGCGGCCAGGCGTGCGGCCAGGCCCTTGTGGACCGCCCGGGCATAGCACGGGCCCTCGTAGATGAAGGCGCTGTAGCCCTGGACGAGCGTGGCGCCGGCGAGGATGCGCTGCCAGGCGTCCTCGGCGTTCTCGATGCCGCCGACACCGACCAGGGTGATCCGGTCGCCCACCCGCGCGTACAGGCGGCCCAGGACCTCCAGGGAGCGTGCCTTGAGGGGCGCGCCGGAGAGACCGCCGGTCTCCGCGACGAGGGACGGCGAGGACTTCAGCCCGAGGCCGTCCCTGGCGATGGTGGTGTTCGTGGCGATGATGCCGTCCAGTCCCAGCTCGACCGCGAGATCGGCGACCGCGTCGACGTCCTCGTCCGCGAGGTCCGGGGCGATCTTGACGAGCAGCGGGACCCGCCGCCCGGTGACGGTCCGGTCGGCCGCCTCGCGCACGGCGCTGAGCAGGGGGCGGAGCGCCTCGGTGGCCTGGAGGTTGCGCAGGCCGGGCGTGTTGGGCGAGGAGACGTTCACGACGAGGTAGTCGGCGTGGCGGGCGAGCCGCTCGGTGGACTTCACATAGTCGCCGACCGCTTCGGCCTCCGGCACCAGCTTCGTCTTGCCGATGTTGACGCCGACCGTGGTACTGAAGACCGGCCTGCGGGCGGCCAGCCGCTCGGCCACGGCGGCCGAGCCCTCGTTGTTGAAGCCCATGCGGTTGATCAGCGCGCGGTCCGCGACGAGACGGAAGAGGCGCTTCTTGGGGTTGCCGGGCTGCGGCTCGCCGGTGACCGTACCGATCTCGATGTGGTCGAAGCCGAGCATCGACATGCCGTCGATCGCGACGGCGTTCTTGTCGAATCCCGCGGCGAGGCCGAAGGGGCCGTGCATCCGCAGGCCGAGCGCCTCGGTGCGCAGCTCCTTGTGGCGGGGGGCGAGCACGGCGGCGACGAAGGTGCGCAGCACGGGGATGCGGGCCGCGAGGCGGATCCAGCCGAAGGCCAGGTGGTGCGCCTGCTCCGGGTCCATCCGCTTGAAGACCAGCTGGAAGAAGAATTTGTACATCGGGGTGTCCTCGGTGTCCTCACGGAGAGGGGGACACCGTTTCCGGTGTCCCCCTCTCGGCTGCTAGTCGCGGGCCGCGGTCAGATGCTCCGCGTGTTCCTGGAGGGAGCGGACGCCGACGTCTCCGTGGGTGAGCGCGTCGATGCCCTGTACGGCGGCTGCGAGCGCCTGGACCGTGGTCAGGCAGGGCACGGACCGGGCCACGGCCGCGGTACGGATCTCGTAGCCGTCGAGGCGGCCGCCCGTGCCGTACGGCGTGTTGACGATCAGGTCGACCTCGCCGTCGTGGATCAGCTGGACGATGGTCCGCTCGCCCTGCGGGCCCACGCCCTCGGACTGCTTGCGCACGACCGTGGCGTTGATGCCGTTGCGCTTGAGGACCTCGGCGGTGCCGGAGGTGGCGAGCAGCTCGAAGCCGTGGGCGACGAGTTCGCGTGCCGGGAAGATCATCGAGCGCTTGTCGCGGTTGGCGACCGAGATGAACGCGCGGCCCTTCGTCGGCAGCGGGCCGTACGCCCCGGCCTGCGACTTGGCGTACGCCGTGCCGAAGACCGCGTCGATGCCCATGACCTCACCGGTGGAGCGCATCTCCGGGCCGAGGACGGTGTCGACGCCGCGGCCGTGGATGTCGCGGAAGCGCGACCACGGCAGGACGGCCTCCTTGACCGAGATCGGCGCGTCGAGCGGCAGGGTGCCGCCGTCGCCGTTCGCCGGGAGCAGGCCCTCCGCGCGCAGCTCGGCGATGGTCGCGCCCAGCGAGATCCGGGCGGCGGCCTTGGCGAGCGGGACCGCGGTCGCCTTCGAGGTGAAGGGGACGGTGCGCGACGCGCGCGGGTTGGCCTCCAGGACGTACAGGATGTCGCCGGAGAGCGCGAACTGGATGTTGATCAGCCCGCGGACGCCGACGCCCTTGGCGATGCCCTCGGTGGAGGCGCGCAGCCGCTTGATGTCGTAGCCGCCGAGGGTGATCGGGGGCAGGGCGCAGGCGGAGTCGCCGGAGTGGATGCCGGCCTCCTCGATGTGCTCCATCACGCCGCCGAGGTAGAGCTCGGTGCCGTCGTAGAGCGCGTCGACGTCGATCTCGATCGCGTCGTCGAGGAAACGGTCGACCAGGACCGGCCGGGTGGGGCTGATCTCGGTGGACTCGGCGATGTACGAGGAGAGCCGCGTCTCGTCGTACACGATCTCCATACCGCGGCCGCCGAGCACGTACGACGGGCGTACGAGGACGGGGTAGCCGATCTCGTCGGCGATGGCCTTGGCCTCGGCGAACGTGGTGGCGGTGCCGTGCTTCGGGGCCGGCAGCCCGGCCTCGGCCAGGACGCGGCCGAAGGCGCCGCGGTCCTCGGCGGCGTGGATGGCCTCCGGGGACGTACCGACGACCGGCACGCCGTTGTCCTTGAGCGCCTGCGACAGACCCAGCGGGGTCTGACCGCCGAGCTGGACGATGACACCGGCGACCGGGCCCGCGAGGGTCTCGGCGTGCACGATCTCCAGGACGTCTTCCAGCGTCAGCGGCTCGAAGTACAGGCGGTCGGAGGTGTCGTAGTCGGTGGAGACGGTCTCCGGGTTGCAGTTGACCATCACGGTCTCGTAGCCCGCGTCGCTCAGCGCGAAGGAGGCGTGGACGCAGGAGTAGTCGAACTCGATGCCCTGACCGATGCGGTTGGGGCCGGAACCGAGGATGAGCACCGCGGGCTTGGTGCGGGCCGCGACCTCGGACTCCTCGTCGTAACTGGAGTAGAAGTACGGCGTCTTCGCGGCGAACTCGGCGGCGCAGGTGTCGACCGTCTTGTAGACCGGGCGGATACCGAGGGCGTGCCGCACCTCGCGCACGACGTCTTCGCGCAGGCCGCGGATGTCGGCGATCTGGGCGTCGGAGAAGCCGTGCCGCTTGGCCTCGGCGAGCAGCTCGGGGCCGAGCTCCTCGGCGGCGGCCAGCCCGTCGGCGATCTCCTTGATCAGGAAGAGCTGGTCGACGAACCAGGGGTCGATCTTCGTGGCGTCGAAGACCTCCTCCTGGGTGGCGCCGGCCCGGATCGCCTGCATGACGGTGTTGATCCGGCCGTCGGTCGGGCGGACCGCCTCGGCCAGCAGCTCGGCCTTGTCGCCGGGCTCACCCGTGAAGGAGAACTGCGAGCCCTTCTTCTCCAGGGAGCGCAGCGCCTTCTGGAGCGCCTCGGTGAAGTTCCGGCCGATCGCCATGGCCTCGCCCACCGACTTCATGGTGGTGGTGAGGCTGGAGTCGGCGGAGGGGAACTTCTCGAAGGCGAAGCGCGGGGCCTTGACCACTACGTAGTCGAGGGTCGGCTCGAAGGAGGCCGGGGTCTTCTCGGTGATGTCGTTCGGGATCTCGTCGAGCGTGTAGCCGACGGCCAGCTTGGCGGCGATCTTGGCGATCGGGAAACCGGTCGCCTTCGAGGCGAGCGCCGAGGAGCGGGAGACGCGCGGGTTCATCTCGATCACGATGACCCGGCCGTCGGCCGGATCGATGGCGAACTGGATGTTGCAGCCGCCGGTGTCGACGCCGACCTCGCGGATGATGGCGATGCCGATGTCACGCAGCCGCTGGTACTCGCGGTCGGTGAGCGTCATCGCAGGGGCGACGGTGATCGAGTCACCGGTGTGGACGCCCATCGGGTCGAAGTTCTCGATGGAGCAGACGACCACGACGTTGTCGTGCTTGTCGCGCATCAGCTCCAGCTCGTACTCCTTCCAGCCGAGGATGGACTCCTCCAGGAGCACCTCGGTGGTCGGCGAGAGGGTGAGGCCCTGGCCGGCGATGCGGCGCAGCTCGTCCTCGTCGTGCGCGAAGCCGGAGCCGGCGCCGCCCATGGTGAAGGAGGGACGGACGACGACGGGGTAGCCGCCGAGCGTCCCGACGCCCGCCAGGACGTCGTCCATGGAGTGGCAGATGACGGAGCGTGCGGACTCGCCGTAACCGATCTTCGCCTTGACGGCCTCGACGACGCCCTTGAACAGGTCGCGGTCCTCGCCCTTGTTGATGGCCTCGACGTTGGCACCGATGAGCTCGACGCCGTACTTCTCCAGGACACCGTTCTCGTGCATGGAGATCGCGGTGTTGAGCGCGGTCTGGCCGCCCAGCGTGGGCAGGAGGGTGTCGGGGCGCTCCTTGGCGATGATCTTCTCGACGAACTCGGGGGTGATCGGCTCGACGTACGTGGCGTCGGCGATCTCCGGGTCGGTCATGATCGTCGCCGGGTTGGAGTTGACCAGGATGACGCGCAGGCCCTCGGCCTTGAGCACGCGGCAGGCCTGGGTGCCGGAGTAGTCGAACTCGGCGGCCTGCCCGATGACGATCGGACCGGAGCCGATGACCAGGACGGACTGGATATCGGAGCGCTTAGGCACGCTGGCCCTCCATCAGGGAAACGAAGCGGTCGAAGAGGTACGCGGCGTCGTGCGGGCCCGCGGCCGCTTCGGGGTGGTACTGGACGCTGAAGGCCGGCTGGTCGAGGAGCTGGAGGCCCTCGACGACCTGGTCGTTCAGGCAGACGTGGGAGACCTCGGCGCGGCCGAACGCGGTGTCGGACACCTTGTCGAGCGGGGCGTCGACGGCGAAGCCGTGGTTGTGCGCGGTGACCTCGACCTTGCCGGTCGTACGGTCCTGCACGGGCTGGTTGATGCCGCGGTGGCCGTACTTCAGCTTGTACGTGCCGAAGCCGAGGGCGCGGCCCAGGATCTGGTTGCCGAAGCAGATGCCGAAGAGCGGGGTCTTCCGCTCCAGGACGCCTCGCATCACGGAAACGGGGTGGTCGGCGGTGGCCGGGTCGCCGGGGCCGTTGGAGAAGAAGACGCCGTCGGGCTCGACCGCGTACACCTCCTCCAGAGTGGCGGTGGCGGGCAGCACGTGCACCTCGATGCCGCGCTCGGCCATCCGGTGCGGGGTCATGCCCTTGATGCCGAGGTCGACCGCGGCGACGGTGAACTTCTTCGTGCCGATCGCGGGGACGACGTACGCCTCCTTGGTGGCGACCTCGGCGGAGAGGTCGGCGCCCACCATCTCGGGGGCCTGCTGAACGCGGGCGAGCAGCGTGGCCTCGTCGGCGAGTGCGTCGCCGGAGAAGATGCCGACGCGCATGGCGCCGCGCTCGCGCAGATGGCGGGTGAGGGCGCGGGTGTCGATGCCGCTGATGCCGACGACGCCCTGACGCTCCAGCTCCTCGTCGAGCGAGCGCCGCGAGCGCCAGTTGGAGGGCACCCGGGCGGGGTCGCGGACGACGTAGCCGGAGACCCAGATCCGTCCGGACTCGGGGTCCTCGTCGTTCACACCGGTGTTGCCGACGTGCGGGGCGGTCATCACGACGACCTGGCGGTGGTACGAGGGGTCGGTCAGCGTCTCCTGGTAGCCGGTCATGCCGGTGGAGAACACCGCCTCGCCGAAGGTCTCCCCCACGGCCCCGTAGGCACGGCCGCGGAAGGCGCGGCCGTCCTCCAGGACGAGTACGGCGGGAGCTTGGGCGGCTCCCCGGGTGGAGATCGTCATCGTGCGGTGCCTTCCGTAGTGCTGGTGAGATGGTTGATGGCCTCGACCCAGGCCGGGTGCTCGGCCGAGCGGTCGGAGCGGAAGCCGGAGTCGATCAGCTGGTCGCCGTGCGCCCAGGTGATGATCAGCAGGCCGCCCTCGGGGAGGACCTTGCCGGCGATGCCCTTGTCGAGCCGGGCCTCGCGCAGCGCGGCTGCCGGTACGAAGAAGTCGGCCGCTCCGGGGCGTACGACGTCGAGGCCCTGGTCGGTCAGGGTGAGCTCGACGCGGCTGCGGGTACCGAGGCCGTGGGCGACGATCCGGTCGAGCCACTGCCCGGCGGTCGTCGAGGCGTGGTAGCGGCCGGTCAGCGTCAGCAGCTCCTCGCCGTCGGCGAACCCCTCCGGGGTGGTGCCGAGTTCCGGCAGACCGGACTGGAGACTGCCCCGCCACTTCCATCCCTGGCGCATCAGCCAGTAGACGAAGGCGATGAGGACGAGCAGTCCGACGACCCAGCTGATGCGCGCGGGCCAGTCGGTCACTTCGGCCGACTTCTGCTCGGCGGCGAGCTGGAGGTACAGGGGGGTGAGTGATGTCACGCGAGCTTCCCGTCGACGACCGTGGCACGGCCCCGCAGGAAGGTGTGGGTCACTCGGCCCGGCAGCTCGCGACCCTCGTACGGAGTATTGCGGCTGCGGGACGCGAAGCCCGCGGGGTCCACGACACCACGGTATGCCGGATCGACCAGGGCAAGGTTGGCGGGCTCACCGGCCGAGACGGGCCGGCCGTGTCCGTCGAGACGGCCGATGGCGGCCGGACGGAACGACATCCGGTCGGCGACGCCCGCCCAGTCGATGAGGCCGGTGTCGACCATCGTCTGCTGGACGACGGAGAGCGCGGTCTCCAGGCCCACCATGCCCATGGCGGCGGCGGCCCACTCGCAGTCCTTGTCCTCGTGCGGGTGCGGCGCGTGGTCGGTGGCGACGCAGTCGATGGTCCCGTCGGCGAGCGCCTCGCGAAGGGCCATGACGTCGGCCTCGGTGCGCAGCGGCGGGTTCACCTTGTAGACCGGGTTGTAGGACCGTACGAGCTCGTCGGTGAGGAGCAGGTGGTGCGGGGTGACCTCGGCGGTGACGTTCCAGCCCTTGGACTTCGCCCAGCGGATGATCTCGACGGAGCCGGCGGTCGACAGGTGGCAGATGTGCACCCGGGAGCCGACGTGCGCGGCGAGCAGGACGTCGCGGGCGATGATCGACTCCTCGGCGACGGCGGGCCAGCCGCCGAGACCGAGTTCCGCGGAGACGACGCCCTCGTTCATCTGGGCGCCCTCGGTGAGGCGGGGCTCCTGGGCGTGCTGGGCCACGACGCCGTCGAAGGCCTTCACGTACTCCAGTGCGCGTCGCATGATCACCGCGTCGTCGACGCACTTGCCGTCGTCGGAGAAGACCTTCACCCCGGCGGCCGAATCGTGCATGGCGCCGAGCTCGGCGAGCTTCTTGCCCTCCAGGCCGACGGTGACGGCGCCGATCGGCTGCACGTCGCAGTAGCCGGACTCCTTGCCGAGCCGCCAGACCTGCTCGACGACGCCGGCGGTGTCGGCGACGGGGAAGGTGTTCGCCATGGCGTGCACGGCGGTGAAGCCGCCGACGGCCGCCGCCTTCGTCCCGGTGAGGACCGTCTCGGAGTCCTCGCGGCCGGGCTCGCGCAGGTGGGTGTGGAGGTCGACGAGGCCGGGCAGCAGGATCCGGCCCTCCGCCTCGACGACGGTCGCGTCGCCGGCCTCGATGCCGGTACCGACCGCGGCGATGGTCTCGCCGTCGATCAGGACGTCCTGGGGTTCGCCGCCGAGGATCTTCGCGCCGCGGATAAGGATCTTGCTCATGGTTACTTGTGCTCCTCGGTACGGGTGGCGGGCGACGGGTGGGGCGGGGCGGCGGGCTCGGAGCCGCCCAGCAGCAGGTACAGGACGGCCATGCGGATCGATACGCCGTTGGCGACCTGCTCGACGGCCGTGCACCGGTCGGAGTCGGCGACCTCGGCGGTGATCTCCATGCCGCGGACCATCGGGCCGGGGTGCATGACGACGGCATGCTCGGGCATCTTCGCCATGCGGTCGCCGTCCAGGCCGTAGCGGCGGGAGTACTCGCGCTCGGTCGGGAAGTACGCGGCGTTCATCCGTTCACGCTGCACACGCAGCATCATCACCGCGTCGGACTTCGGCAGCACCTCGTCGAGGCCGTAGCTGATGTCGCACGGCCACTGTTCGACGCCGACGGGGACGAGGGTCGGCGGGGCCACCAGCGTGACGTGGGCGCCGAGCGTGGTCAGCAGATGGACGTTGGAGCGGGCCACCCGGCTGTGCAGGATGTCGCCGACGATGGTGATCCGGCGGCCTTCGAGGTCGCGGCCGAGACCGATGTCGGCCCCGACGAGGCGGCGGCGCATGGTGAAGGCGTCCAGGAGGGCCTGGGTGGGGTGCTCGTGGGTGCCGTCGCCGGCGTTGACGACGGAGCCGTCGATCCAGCCGGAGGTGGCGAGGCGGTACGGGGCTCCGGATGCGCCGTGCCGGATGACGACGGCGTCGGCGCCCATCGCCTCCAGGGTCAGCGCGGTGTCCTTGAGCGACTCGCCCTTGGAGACGGACGAGCCCTTCGCGGAGAAGTTGATGACATCGGCGGAGAGGCGCTTGGCCGCGGCCTCGAAGGAGATGCGGGTACGCGTCGAGTCCTCGAAGAAGAGGTTGACGACGGTACGGCCGCGCAGGGTCGGGAGCTTCTTGATCGGCCGGTCCGCGACCCGTGCCATCTCCTCGGCGGTGTCGAGGATCAGGACGGCGTCGTCGCGGGTGAGATCGGCGGCCGAGATGAGGTGACGCTTCATCTGGGTGTTCTCCGGAGGTCTGGAGGGTTCAGGCATGCGGGCGCGCGGAGGCGGCCGTACGGGCTCGGGGTACGCCGTACGGGTGAAGTGCGGTTACTGCGCGCCCGCGGGGGCGGTCTGCTGGACACCGAGCAGCACGGCGTCGCGGCCGTCCTCCTCGGCGAGCTGGACCTTGACCGTCTCCCGCAGCGACGTGGGGAGGTTCTTGCCGACGTAGTCGGCACGGATCGGGAGTTCACGGTGGCCGCGGTCGACGAGGACCGCGAGCTGCACCGCGCGGGGCCTGCCGATGTCGCCCAGCGCGTCGAGCGCGGCGCGGATCGTACGGCCCGAGAAGAGGACATCGTCGACGAGGACGACCAGACGGCCCTCGATGCCCTCGCCGGGGATCTCGGTGCGGGCCAGGGCGCGCGCCGGGCGCAGCCGCAGGTCGTCCCGGTACATGGTGATGTCGAGGGAGCCGACCGGCATCTTCCGGCCGGTGATCTCCTGGAGTTTTTCGGCGAGCCGGCGGGCGAGGAAGACGCCCCGCGTCGGGATGCCGAGGAGCACCACATCATCGGCGCCCTTGGCGCGTTCGACGATCTCGTGGGCGATCCGGGTCAGTGCCCGGGCGATGTCGGGAGCCTCCAGAACGGGGCGTGCCGCGTTGCCGGTGGCTTCGTGCTGTGCGTCCATAAGAAACGGACCTCCTTCTCCGCCTCACGGGACGGACCTTAAAGGACGTCTAAATTGCGTCATCAACGTTACCAGGGCCTGTGCGAGGCCTTGGTCGCACCCCCGGAAGGTGCCGGTCCGGACCGTTCGGCTTGACGCAGCCAAGTAACGCTGCGTAACCTCACAGTGAGTTACCAGCCACGCGGCGGAGCCGCAGAATGTCCCAGCGTCCGGGGAGCCTTATGTCCAGCGAATACGCAAAACAGCTCGGGGCCAAGCTCCGTGCCATCCGCACCCAGCAGGGCCTCTCCCTCCACGGCGTGGAGGAGAAGTCGCAGGGCCGCTGGAAGGCCGTCGTGGTCGGTTCGTACGAGCGCGGCGACCGTGCCGTGACCGTGCAGCGCCTCGCCGAGCTCGCGGACTTCTACGGGGTCCCGGTGCAGGAGCTCCTGCCCGGTACGACGCCCGGCGGGGCCGCCGAGCCGCCGCCGAAGCTGGTCCTGGACCTGGAGCGCCTCGCCCACGTCCCGCCGGAGAAGGCCGGACCGTTGCAGCGCTACGCGGCGACGATCCAGAGCCAGCGCGGTGACTACAACGGCAAGGTGCTCTCGATCCGCCAGGACGACCTGCGCACACTCGCCGTCATCTACGACCAGTCGCCGTCCGTGCTGACGGAACAGCTGATCAGCTGGGGCGTACTGGACGCGGAGGCGCGCCGCGCCGTCGCCCACGACGAGGGCTGAGCCGCCTTCGCAGAAACGTGCCGCCGTGTTGGCGCGGGCCCTTCCGGGTGCCCCGCCGACACGGCGTTCTCGTTGTGGCAACCGGGTGTGCGGCAAGCCGGCGCACCCATGGCCGAAGGGCCCACCGCCATCCGGCCGTGGGCCCTTCGGCAGCTGAACGCCGCCGGAGGCTACTGCTCCCGGCGAAGGTTCGGCTTGAGGTCCTTGAACCGGGCGAGCAGCCCGTTCACGAAGGACGGGGAGTCATCGGTGGAGAACTCCTTGGCGAGCTGGACCGCCTCGTCGATCACCACCGCGTCCGGGGTGCCGTCCTCCCAGATCAGCTCGTAGGCACCGAGCCGCAGGATGTTCCGGTCGACGACCGGCATGCGGTCGATCTCCCAGTCCACGGCGTAGGTCACGATGAGGTCGTCGATCCGGTCCGCGTACTGCGCGTACCCCTCGACGAGCTCCATCGTGTACTCGGTGACCGGCGGCTGACGGGTGTCGGTCCGCGAATGCCGCACCCAGTCCGCGAGGACCGTCTGCACGGACTCACCGCGCTGGTCGGCCTCGAAGAGGATCTGGAAGGCGCGCTTGCGGGCCTTGTTCCGGGCAGCCACGGTTAGCTGTTCACCCGGCCGAGGTAGTCGCCCGTGCGGGTGTCGACCTTGATCTTCTCACCCGTGGTGATGAAGAGCGGGACGCCGATCTCGTAGCCGGTCTCCAGCGTGGCGGGCTTGGTGCCACCGGTGGAGCGGTCACCCTGGACGCCCGGGTCGGTGTGCTGGACGGTCAGCTCGACGGCGGCGGGCAGCTCGACGTAGAGCACCTCGCCCTCGTGCTGGGCGACGGAGGCGGTGAAGCCTTCGATCAGGAAGTTGGCGGCGTTGCCGACGGCCTTGCGGTCGACCATGAGCTGGTCGTACGTGTCCATGTCCATGAAGACGAAGTACTCGCCGTCCATGTACGAGAACTGCATGTCGCGACGGTCGATGGTGGCCGTTTCGACCTTCACGCCGGCGTTGAACGTCTTGTCGACGACCTTGCCGGACAGCACGTTCTTGAGCTTGGTGCGCACGAAGGCCGGGCCCTTGCCGGGCTTGACGTGCTGAAACTCGACGACGGACCAGAGCTGGCCTCCGTCGAGCTTGAGCACCAGGCCGTTCTTGAGGTCGTTCGTGGAAGCCACGGTTGCGGAATCTCCTGGACTGAAGCTGGTGGAACGACCGAGGATGCGCGCTAGAGCGCGAGCAGCTCCTTGGTCGTAATGGTGAGTAGCTCGGGTCCGCCGTCCGCCTCGGGGCGCACGACGAGCGTGTCATCGATCCGGACTCCGCCCCGGCCCGGGAGGTGGACCCCCGGTTCGACGGTGACCGGTACACAAGCGTCCAGTTTACCCATGGCCGCAGGTGTCAGCTGCGGGTCCTCGTCGATTTCGAGCCCCACCCCGTGCCCCGTCCACGGTGCGAGGCTCCGGCCGTGACCCGCGGAGTCCAGGATGTGGCGGGCGGCGCGGTCCACATCGCGGTAGGCCGCGCCCGGTACGAGGGCCTCGCGCCCAGCCCGCTGAGCGGCGAAAACCAGGTCGTAGAGCTCGATCTGCCAGTCGGCGGGCGTCGTCCCGATGACGAACGTACGGCCGATCTCACAGCGGTAGCCACGATAGTTGGCGCCGAGGCAGACGGAGAGAAAATCCCCTTCCTCCACCCGTCGGTCCGAGGGGCGGTGGCGCCCCTGGCCGGAGTTCGGCCCGGTGGCCACGGAGGTGGCGAAGGCGGGGCCGTCGGCGCCGTGGTCCACCAGGCGGCGCTCCAGCTCCAGGGCGAGATGGCGTTCGGTGCGGCCGACGAGGATCGATTCGAGGAGTTCGCCCAGGGCCTGGTCGGTGATCTCGGCGGCGATCCGCAGACAGGCGATCTCCTCCTCGTCCTTGACGACCCGGAGCTGCTCGACGGTGGCACCGAGATCGGCGAGCAGGAGCCGCGGGGCGACCGAGCCCATGGCCCGGTGACGGGAGACCGTCAGATGGTGTTCCTCCACGGCCAGGGACTCCGCGCCCGAGGAACCGGCCAGAGCGGCGGCTGCGACCACCGGATCGCCGTCGCGGTCCGGCAGCGGGGACACCCGCAGCTGATCGTCCGTGCGCCCGTCGGAGGAATCGTCGGCCGGGTCGCGGGGGCAGAACAGCACGTCCTCGCCGGGGCCGAGGAACAGCACGGCACCCGGGGGCGCTCCGCCCGCGAGATAGCGGACGTTGGCGGGGCGGGAGACCAGAGCGGCCGCGGATCCGACGGCGGCGCACCGGTCGCGGAGCTGCCCACGGCGGACTGCGTACACGTCTGACATGCCACGAGCCTACGAGCGGTGGCGCGGGCCTGCTCGGTCAGCGCACCCGACCGGGGGCCGCGGTCGGCCCTACCGGACCGGGAGAGCGGCCCGGCGAGGGTTCACCAGGACGGTGGGCTGGCTATGGAGCGGGCGAGTATGTCGTCGAGGACGCGGGCGGTGGTCTCCACGTCGTACGTCGAGTTGTCGATGATCGGCAGTCCGGAGCCGTACCAACCGGCCATCCGGCCGTGGATCCGGGCGACCTCCTCGTCCGAGAGGCGGCGGTTGCCGCTGCGGGCGGCATTGCGCTCCAGCACGATCTCCAGGCCGGGCAGCAGGACGACGGGCAGCAGCCCGGGGCCGACATGGCGTTTCCAGCCGCCGAGGCCGACGACCGGACGGTCCGGGAACACGGCGTCGTCCAGGATGCAGGAAATGCCGTTGGCGAGGAAGTTGCGCGCGGCGAAGCCACAGGTACGGCGGGCGAGGCGGTACTGGGCCTCGGAGTGGTCGTTCCACCCGGTCTGGGGGTCGGCGAAGCCGGAGCAGACCCATTCACGGACGTCGTCGAGGCTGACGTGAGCCGTGGGAACCCGGCGGCGGCTGGCCCAGAGCTTGGCCACGGTGGTCTTGCCTGCGCCCGCGGGACCGATCAGCAGGACGGCGAGGGTCGCGCTGCCGGTGCCGGGCCCGGCGGGTGGCGCGGGCAGCGGGACGGGGCCGCCGGGCGGCAGCTGGACGTGCCCGGCGGTCTCCCTGGAGGGCGGCACCGGGGCATGCTGCGGAGCGGGTCCGCTCCAGCCCCGGGGCGCGGGAGGGGTGGTGGGCGGCGGCCCCGGCTGTCCTGGGTGCTGGGCCTGGTGCGTCCAGCCGACAGGTCCGCTTCCGGGGCCTTGGGGCGGCGGCAGCGGGGCCCCCACTGCGTGCTGCATCCGGTGCCACTCCGTCTCGTACAGGCAACTGGCGCTGGTGGAACGGCAACCGTACCGTCCCCGGCCGCCACTGAGGGAACGGCCGGGGACGGTCCACGGTGCCCGGCCGGCCGGGGCGGCCGTCCGGTGTACGGGTCCGTCAGTCGGTCAGCTCGTCCGCGAGGGCACGCAGAGCGAGGCGGTAGGAGCCGATGCCGAATCCCGCCACGGTCCCCGTGGCGACTGGTGCGACCACGGAGTTGTGGCGGAACTCCTCCCGTGCGTACGGGTTCGAGATGTGCACCTCGATCAGCGGGGCGGTGCGCTGGGCCGCCGCATCCCGCATTCCGTACGAATAGTGGGTGAAGGCCCCCGGGTTGAGAACGACCGGAATCGAACCGTCCGCGGCCTCGTGGAGCCAGCGGATCAACTCGCCCTCGTCGTTGGTCTCCCTGACGTCGACGGCGAAGCCGAGCTCCTTGCCGAGCGCCTGGCAGGTCTCGACGAGCCCGGCGTAGGACGTGGCGCCGTACACATCGGGTTCGCGGGAGCCGAGACGACCGAGGTTCGGCCCGTTCAGGACGAGGACCCGGCGGGTCACGCCGACACCTCCCCGTAGGCGGCGAGCAGCACGGCCGGATCGGGGCCCTCCAGCACGGTGGGCTTGCCGAGGCCGTCGAGGACGATGAAGCGCAGCAGGTCGCCGCGGGACTTCTTGTCGACCTTCATGTTCTCCAGCAGCTTGGGCCACTGGTCGCCGCGGTAGGTGAGCGGGAGTCCGACGGACTCCAGGACGGCGCGGTGCCGGTCGGCGGTGGCGTCGTCGAGGCGTCCGGCCAGCCGGCCCAGCTCGGCGGCGAAGACCATGCCGACCGAGACGGCCGCGCCGTGCCGCCACTTGTAGCGCTCGTTCTTCTCGATGGCGTGGGCCAGGGTGTGGCCGTAATTGAGGATCTCCCGCAGCCCGGATTCCTTCAGGTCGCTGGAGACGACCTCGGCCTTGACCCGGATGGCCCGCTCGATCAGCTCGGCGGTGTGCGGTCCGGTGGGCGTACGGGCACCCTCCGGGTCCTCCTCGATGAGGTCGAGGATCGCGGGGTCGGCGATGAAGCCGGCCTTGATGATCTCGGCCAGGCCGCTCACGTAGTCGTGCACCGGCAGCGAGTCCAGCGCGGCGAGGTCGCACAGGACCCCGGCGGGCGGGTGGAAGGCGCCGACGAGGTTCTTGCCCTCGGCGGTGTTGATGCCGGTCTTGCCGCCGACGGCCGCGTCGACCATGGCGAGCACGGTCGTGGGTACGGCGATCCAGCGCACGCCGCGCAGCCAGGTCGCGGCGACGAATCCGGCGACATCGGTGGTGGCTCCGCCGCCGACGCCGACGATGACATCGGTACGGGTGAAGCCGGTCTGCCCGAGCGCCTTCCAGCAGTAGGCCGCGACCTCGACGGTCTTGGCCTCCTCGGCGTTCGGCAGCTGGATCGCGATGGCCTCGTAGCCCTGCTCGGCGAGGTCCTGACGGACCGCCTCACCGGTCTCGGCGAGCGCCTCGGGGTGCAGGACGGCGACCCGCTTGGCACGGTCGCCGATGAGCGTGGGCAGCTCACCGAGGAGTTGTCGGCCGATCAGCACCTCGTACGGGTCGGTGCCCGCGCTGCCGGCGATCTGGATACGGGTGGGGCCCTGCTCGGTCATGCGTGTGTTCTCCCGGCCGGGGGTGACGGGGTCGTCCGTGCGCTCCGGCAGTTCCAGTGCGTCGAGGACCGCCTGGGCGACCTCTTCGGGGGTGCGCTCGTCGGTGGCGACGGTCACCCGGGCCACCTCGGTGTACAGGTGCCGGCGGGCGTCCATCAGCTCGCGCCACTGCCGGCGCGGGTTGACGGCGAGCAGGGGGCGGGCGGCGTTCAGGCCGACCCGCTTGACGGCCTCCTCCACGTCCATCGACAGGTAGACGACAGGGTGGTCGGCGAGCAGCACGCGGGTCGTCGCGTCGAGCACGGCGCCGCCGCCGAGGGAGAGGACGCCCGTGTGCTCGGCAACGGCGGTGTGCACGGCCTGTCGCTCCAGCTCGCGGAAGTGTTCCTCGCCCTCGTCGTAGAAGATCTCGGGGATCGGCTTGCCGGCCGCGGACACGACGTCCGCGTCGGTGTCCCGGTACGTGGTGCCGAGCCGGGCGGCGAGCAGTTCACCGACCGTGGACTTGCCGACGCCCATCGGCCCGACGAGGACGATCAGCGGGCCGCTCATCGGATCTGCAGGTGGTCGAGGTACGACTGCACGTTGCGACGGGTCTCCGCGACGCTGTCGCCGCCGAACTTCTCCGCGACGGCGTCGGCCAGGACCAGCGCGACCATCGCCTCGGCGACGATGCCCGCCGCCGGAACGGCACAGACATCGGAGCGCTGGTGATGGGCCTTGGCGGGCTCACCGGTGACGACGTCGACGGTGGCGAGCGCGCGCGGCACGGTCGCGATGGGCTTCATCGCAGCGCGGACCCGCAGCAGCTCACCGGTGGTCAGACCGCCCTCGGTGCCGCCGGAGCGGCCGGAGGCGCGCTTGATGCCGTCCTCGGTGACCAGGATCTCGTCGTGCGCCTTGGAGCCGGGGACCCGGGCCAGGTCGAAGCCGTCGCCGACCTCGACCCCCTTGATCGCCTGGATGCCCATCAGGGCCGCGGCGAGCCGGGCGTCGAGGCGGCGGTCCCAGTGGACGTGCGAGCCGAGGCCGACGGGCACTCCGTACGCCAGCACCTCGACCACGCCGCCGAGGGTGTCGCCGTCCTTGTGGGCCTGATCGATCTCGGCGACCATTTCCTTGCTCGCGTCGGCGTCCAGGCAGCGCACCGGGTCGGCATCCAGCCGCTCGACGTCGGCGGGCGTCGGGTAGACGCCGTAGGGCGCCCTGGCCGCGGCCAGTTCGACGACGTGGCTGACGATCTCGATGCCCGCGGTCTCCTTGAGGTACGACCGTGCGACGGCGCCGAGCGCCACCCGGGCCGCCGTCTCCCGGGCGCTGGCGCGCTCCAGGATCGGCCGTGCCTCGTCGAAGCCGTACTTCTGCATCCCGGCGAGGTCGGCGTGGCCGGGACGCGGGCGGGTCAACGGGGCGTTACGGGCCAGCGCGGCCAGTTCCTCGGGGTCGACCGGGTCGGCCGACATGACCTGCTCCCACTTGGGCCACTCGGTGTTGCCCACCATCACGGCGACCGGAGAGCCCATGGTGAGACCGTGGCGCACCCCGCCGAGGAAGGTGACCTCGTCCTTCTCGAACTTCATCCGCGCACCGCGGCCATAACCGAGCCGCCGCCGGGCGAGTGCGTCCGCCACCATCTCCGTGGTGATCGGGACGCCGGCGGGAAGACCCTCCAGCGTCGCCACGAGTGCGGGGCCGTGCGACTCCCCCGCGGTCAGCCAGCGCAACCTGCTCAACGGTGCTCCTCATGCTCGCGCCTGGAACTGCGACGGCGCGACCGGGTGCGCGGCCCTGGCCCGCCGCCTTCGATCCTCCCACGGCCGGGGGCGTGAACCGGTCGCCGGTCCAGCAGACGGACGCCTTCCGCCGCGGGCGCGAGGGGGTCAGCGGGCGGCGAGCGCCGCTTCCCCGGCCTGCCGCATGGCCACGAGCGGAGCGGGCGCGCGGCCGGTCATCTGCTCGACCTGGAGGACGGCCTGGTGCACCAAAAGGTCGAGACCTCCGACGACTGTGCCGTTACGAGCCGCCCAGGCGGCCGCGAGTCCGGTCGGCCAGGGCTCGTAGAGCACATCGAAGAGCGTGCCCGGCCGGTCCGGCACGGCGCCGGTCAGCACGTCCGTGGCACCGGCCGGAGTGGTGGCGACGACCAGCGGGGCGTGCAGCGCCTGCTCGGCCTCCGCCCAGTCGGAGATCCGCACGTCGACGCCGAGTCGTTCGCCCCAGCCGCGCATCTCCCGGCCCCGTTCCCGGCTGCGGACGTACGCCGTGACCGGTCCCGTACAGATCTCGGACAGCGCGGCGAGCGCCGAGGAAGCAGTCGCCCCGGCACCGAGGACGGCCGCGGAGTCGGTCTTCTCCACACCGCGTTCGCGCAGCGCGGCGATCATTCCGGGGATGTCGGTGTTGTCGCCGGTCCGGCGGCCGTCCTCCGTGAAGACGACCGTGTTGACGGCTTCCACCGACGATGCCGTCCCGCTGATGGAGTCCAGCAGCGGGATGATCGCACGCTTGAGCGGCATGGTCAGCGAGAGCCCGGCCCAGGTGGAGTCGAGCCCCTCGACGAATCCGGGGAGCGCGGCCTCATCGATCTCGAAGCGGTCGTACGACCATCCGGCGAGGCCGAGTTCGGCGTATGCGGCCCGGTGCAGGACGGGGGAGAGCGAGTGGGCGATGGGCGAGCCAAGAACGGCCGCCCGTCGGATGGTGCTCACTGGCCCGACTTCTCCTGTTCGTATTTCCTGCGATTCCGCTCGTGCTCTGCGTTGGTCACCGAGAACACCGTCTTGTCCTCAGTCACCGACACGAAGTAATACCAGGGGCCGGGAGTGGGCTTGATCGCCGACTGCAGCGCGGCATCACCGGGGTTGTTGATCGGGCCCGGCGGCAAACCGTGGATGTAATACGTGTTGTACGGGTTCTTGAACTTCCGTAGGTCCGACACTGCGCCTATATCGAGTGTGCTCTGCTTCTTCGCGTAATTGACGGTGGAGTCGAAGTCGAGCAGGCCATTGGTCTCGGTGTTGTTGGGCTTGAGCCGGTTGTAGATGACGCGCGAGACCTTGTCGAAGTCGTGCTTGTACTTGCCCTCGGCCTGGACGAGGCTGGCGACCGTGATCAACTGCCAAGGGCTCTTGAGACCCAGCTTCTCGGCGTTGCCATCCAGGTCGACCTTGTCGTACTCCTCGTTGGCACGGGAGACCATCTTCTTCAGGACGGCCTCCGGCTTCATGCCCTTGGTGACCGGGTAGGCCGCCGGGTAGAGGAACCCTTCCAGAGGATCGAGGGTGTCCGGGTGATCGTTGGCCCAGTCCGGCAGACCCAGGCTGCCCGACTGTTTCTTGGCGACCCCGCTGGTCGTCCCGCTCTTGACACCCAGCCTCTTGTCGATCGAGGCGTAGACGACGCGGTTGGGTGTGCCCTCGGGAATGATCAGAAGATTCTGGCTCTTCGGGTCGAGCATCATCTTCAGGGCCTCGGCCGCGGACATCTTCTCGTGAAGCAGATAGACGCCTGCCTGGATGGACTTGCCCTTGGGGTTGTCGTTCTGCGCGGAGACGAACGCGTCGACGCTCTTGACGACACCCTTCTGTTTCAGGATGTTGCCGATGTCGTAGCCCAAGGCGCCCTTCTCGACCTCGACCTCGACATCGCCGGTGCCCGTTCCGGTGTAGTCGGGCGCCGCGCCGAATTTGTCCTGCCAGTACGAGTATCCGAGGTAGCCCACTCCCCCGAGGCCGCTGACCAGGACCACCGAGACGACCAGGCAGGCGCAGCCGCTGCGGCTCTTCTTCTTGCCCTTGCCCCGGCGTTCGTTGCCGCCGCGATCGCCGCGGCGTGACTCACGCGGATCGTCGTCGTACTCGTCGTCCTTGTCGCCCCCGTCGTCCGCGCCCGTGAAGAAGGGGTGGGTCTCCTCCGGCTGGACCTCCGGGTCCCAGTCGGGACTCTGCGCGGGGGGCTGCTCGGGGACGGCCTGCCGACGGCCCGGGGGCTGCGGCGGCGGGTAGGCCTCCGGCGTGCCGTAGTAGTCGTGCGTCTCGCCGTAACCGTCCTGCCGGCCGCCGTACTGGTCGGCCGACTGGGGGTCGTAAGGCATCCCGGCGGACTGCTGCCCGGTGTCCCAGCCACCGTTGTTGTACTGGGGCTGCTGGGGTTGCTGGGGCTGTTGGGGCTGCTGCTGCGCGTACGGGTCCTGCGGGACTCCGTACGCGGGCTGCTGCTGCGCGTACGGATCCTGCTGTGCGTACGGATCCTGCTGTGCGTACGGGTCCTGCTGCTGCTGCTGCGGCTGCTGCTGCGGCTGCTGCTGCGCGTACGGGTCCTGCGGCTGCTGCTGCGCGTACGGGTCCTGCGGCTGCTGCTGCGCGTACGGGTCCTGCGGCTGCTGCTGCGCGTACGGGTCCTGCGGCTGCTGCTGCGCGTACGGGTCCTGCGGCTGCTGCTGCGCGTAAGGGTCCTGCGGCTGCTGCTGCGCGTAAGGGTCCTGCGGGTAGGGCTGCTGCTGGCCGCCGTACTGGTTCTGGCCGTGGACAGGCTGCTGTCCTCCCCATCCCTGGTCCCCGTACAAGGGGTCCTCGGGATGCCACGGTTCGGAGCCGGGGCCCCGGCCATACTCAGTCATCGATCCCCTAGAGCCGCGAGACGACATTCCGTCTCTTTGCTGTGCGGTATTTGTTCGAACACCGCCGCATCGCGCGGAACGTTACCGTATCGCGATCAGACAACCACTTCGACGCCTTCGCCCGGGGGTTTACCGGAGGACCGTTCGGACTCCAGAGCGTTTTGGAGGATCACCACAGCGGCAGCCTGATCGATGACGGAACGGCCTTTCTTGGACTTCACGCCCGAGGCGCGCAGTCCTTGACTGGCCGTCACTGTGGTCATCCTCTCGTCCACCAGTCGCACCGGAATGGGTGCGACCGAGCGGGCGACCTCCTGGGCGAAGCCGCGGACCTTGGCGGCGGCGGGGCCTTCACCGCCGCCGAGGGACCGCGGCAGGCCGATGATGATCTCGATCGGCTCGTATTCCTGGACGATCTGTCCGAGCCGCCGGTGGGCCGCCGGGACATCGCGCCCCGGAACGGTCTCCACCGGCGTCGCGAGGATTCCGTCGGGGTCGCACGAGGCGACCCCGATCCGGGCGTCCCCGACATCGATCGCGAGCCGACGGCCGCGGCGCATCTGCGTCATCCCCGTCGTCACGCCGTCTCGGTGACGAGGCGTTCGACAGCGGCCACGGCGGCGCCGATGGCCTCGGGGTTCTGGCCGCCGCCCTGGGCGACGTCCGGCTTGCCGCCGCCACCGCCACCGAGCGTCTTGGCAGCCGTACGGACCAGGTCGCCGGCCTTGAGTCCGCGCTCGCGGGCGGCCTCGTTGGTGGCGATCACGGTCAGCGGGCGGCCGTTGGCGGTGGCGAACAGGGCCACGACAGCCGGGCGGCCACCCTGGATGCGACCACGGACGTCGAGGACGAGCCTGCGCAGGTCGTCGGCCGAGGTGCCGTCGGGCACCTGACCGGTGACGAGGGCGACACCCCGTACGTCCCTGGCGGAGTCGGCCAGTCCGGCGGCGGCCTGGAGGACCTTCTCCGCGCGGAACTTCTCGATCTCCTTCTCGGCGTCCTTCAGCTTGCCGAGCATTCCGGCGATCTTCTCCGGGAGCTCCTCGGAACGGCCCTTGACGAGCTCCTGGAGCTGGGCGACGACCGTGTGCTCCCTGGCGAGGAAGTTGTACGCGTCGACACCGACGAGGGCCTCGATGCGGCGCACACCGGAGCCGATCGACGACTCGCCGAGCAGCTTCACCAGGCCCAGCTGGGCGGTGTTGTGGACGTGCGTACCACCGCAGAGCTCCTTGGAGAAGTCGCCGATGGTGACGACCCGGACCCGCTCGCCGTACTTCTCGCCGAACTCGGCGATGGCACCCTGCTTCTTGGCCTCGTCGATCGACATGACCTCGGCCTGGACGTCGAGTTCGCGGGCGAGGACCTCGTTGATCTTCTGCTCGACATCGGTGAGGACCGTGCCGGGTACGGCGGCGGGCGAACCGAAGTCGAAACGGAAGCGGCCCGGCGAGTTCTCCGAACCGGCCTGGGCGGCCGTCGGGCCCAGTGCGTCGCGCAGCGCCTGGTGCGTGAGGTGCGTGGCGCTGTGGGCGCGGGCGATGGCGCGGCGACGGGTGGTGTCGATGGCGGCGTGGACACAGGCGCCGACGGTTACCTCGCCGACCTGCACCGAACCCTTGTGGACGGAGACGCCCGGGACGGGCTGCTGGACGTCGCGGACCTGGATGACGGCGCCGCTGTCGAGCCGGATCCGGCCCTGGTCGGCGAGCTGGCCGCCGCCCTCGGCGTAGAACGGGGTGCGGTCCAGGACGACTTCGACCTCGTCGCCCTCGGTGGCGGCGGGCGAGGGCACGCCGTCGACAAGCAGACCGACGATCCTCGACTCGCCCTCGGTGGCGGTGTAGCCGGTGAACTCGGTGATGCCGGAGTTGTCGGCGACCTCGCGGTAGGCGGACAGGTCGGCGTGGCCCGTCTTCTTGGCCTTGGCGTCGGCCTTGGCGCGCTCCCGCTGTTCCTTCATCAGGCGACGGAAGCCGTCCTCGTCCACGGCGAGGCCCTGTTCGGCAGCCATCTCCAGGGTGAGGTCGATCGGGAAGCCCCAGGTGTCGTGGAGCAGGAACGCCTTGTCGCCGGCGAGCACCTTGCCGCCGGCGGCCTTGGTCTCGGTGACGGCGGTGTCGAGGATGTTGGTGCCGCCCTTGAGCGCCTTGAGGAAGGCGGCCTCTTCGGCGAGGGCGACGGTCTCGATGCGCTTGCGGTCGGTGATCAGCTCCGGGTACTGCTGCCCCATCGTGTCGATCACGACGTCGACCAGGTCCTTGACGACGGGTCCGGTGGCTCCCATCAGACGCATGTTGCGGATGGCACGGCGCATGATGCGGCGCAGCACATAGCCGCGGCCCTCGTTGCCGGGGGTGACGCCGTCGCCGATGAGCATCGCGGAGGTACGGATGTGGTCGGCGACCACGCGGAGCGAGACGTCCGAACCGTGGTCGGCGCCGTACTGGACACCGGTCAGCTCGGTGGCCTTGTCCATGACGACACGCAGGGTGTCGGTCTCGTACATGTTCTGTACGCCCTGCAGGATCATGGCGAGGCGTTCCAGGCCCAGACCCGTGTCGATGTTCTTCGACGGCAGGTCACCGAGGATCGGGAAGTCCTCCTTGCCGTCACCGGCGCCCCGCTCGTACTGCATGAAGACCAGGTTCCAGATCTCCACGTAACGCTCGTCGTTGACGGCCGGGCCGCCCTCGACACCGAACTCGGGGCCGCGGTCGTAGTTGATCTCGGAGCAGGGGCCACAGGGGCCGGGGACGCCCATGGACCAGAAGTTGTCCTTCTTGCCCAGACGCTGGATGCGCTCGGCCGGTACGCCGATCTTGTCGCGCCAGATCTGCTCGGCCTCGTCGTCGTCCAGATAGACCGTGATCCACAGCCGCTCGGGGTCGAGACCGAAGCCGCCGTCCGCCACAGGGCTCGTCAGAGCCTCCCAGGCGTAGCTGATGGCGCCTTCCTTGAAGTAGTCACCGAAGGAGAAGTTGCCGCACATCTGGAAGAACGTGCCGTGCCGGGTGGTCTTGCCGACCTCCTCGATGTCCGGCGTACGGACACACTTCTGCACGCTGGTGACGCGCGGGGCGGGCGGCTTGACCTCGCCGAGGAAGTACGGCTTGAAGGGGACCATGCCCGCGGGGACCAGCAGCAGAGTCGGGTCGTCCGCGATGAGCGACGCCGAAGGGACGACGGTGTGACCGCGCTCCTCGAAGAAGCTCAGCCAGCGGCGACGAATTTCAGCCGACTCCATCAGTGGTCCTCATTCCGGTTGTACGAGTTGTAGGGGAGCGTGCGGTAGTGGGTGCCTTCGAGCGGCCGGTCCGGTCCGACGGTCTCGGCCGCCTCGACGGCGAAGTGGCGCCGTACGGGGAGCTCGGGGTCGACCGGTGCCTCCAGGCCCAGCGCCTCGCCCAGTTCGGCCTCGCGCCGGGCCATGGACTCACGGACGTCGAGAGCGAAGTCCTTGAGCTTGTGACCGGTCTCGATCGCCTTGTCGGCGGCCTGCGCCGCGAGGCTCTCGGGGGTCAGCTGCTTGAGCTTGCGGTTGACCTTGGTGGTGGCCCAGACCCCGGCGGCGGCGCCGGCGGTGAACCAGAACGTACGGCGGAACATCGCTGCGTCAGTCCTTCGATCCGCGGGAGTTTCTGCCGCCGCGCTTCCTGCCGCGTGCGGACGGCACGGTACGGCCGACAAGCACCGTACGACGGGACGGCCGGCGCGCAGGTTCCGGTTCTGGACTGGTCTTGCGGCCGATGGCCTGGCGCACCCCGTAACCGAACGCGGCGACCTTGACGAGCGGGCCGCCGAAGGTCGAGGCGACGGTGGTGGAGAGCGCCGAGGCGTTCGAGGTGACTTCCTGGACGTCCGTGGCGATGGCGTCGACCTTGTCGAGCTGGGTCTGCGCGGAGCGCACGGTGGCGGAGGCGTCGGCAAGCAGCGGGACCGCCTGCTCGGTCACGTCCGCCACGAGCTTGGTGGTCGCCCTGAGCGTCTGGGCCAGCCTCACCAGTACGACGGCGAGGAACGAAACCAGGATCGCCCAGAAGACGGCTACCAGAATCCCGGCCACCTCTCCACCGGACACAGTGCACCGCTCTCTAGCTTGTAGCTGTTTTTGTACTGTCTCTGTCTGTCTCTGCTCGGTCCGCCGACCGCTGCCGCGGCAGCCAGTCGTCGTCACCCGAGCCTATCGCGCCGGTGGTCGCGCCCCGTACCGCATTACCGGCGGCAGGGGCCGTAGTTGGCACGAGGAGATTGTACGGAGAGCTTTGGGGTCAGTACTCTGCGTGTTTCATGCGACGCCCCCAGCACCCCTTTCCGTCCCCCCACGATCCGGGTTGTTCCGGAGCCGTCCCCGGCAATCTGCCCGCGGAGCTGAACAGATTCGTCGGGCGGGAGGATGAACTGGCCGGTCTCGGCCAACTGCTGAACGAGTCGAGGCTCGTCACCCTGGTCGGGGTGGGCGGAGTGGGCAAGACCCGCTGCGCCACCAGGATCGCGGCGCTCACGGAGAAACGGTACTGCGACGGTGTCCGCATGGTGGAGCTGTCCGCCATCCACGACGCCGGGCTGCTGGAACACGCGTTGATCGACGCCCTCGGACTCACCGATCACACCAGCAGACCGCCGCGCACGACACTCCTCGAACACCTTGCCGGACGCCAACTCCTCCTGGTGATCGACGGTTTCGAGCATCTCGTCGACGCCTGCGCCGAACTCGTACGTGAACTGCTGCGCCGGGCCCCGCGACTACGGGTGCTGGCCGCCGGGCGGCTGCCCCTGGAGCTGGACGGCGAGCTCACCTTCCCGCTCACGCCGATGACGGACGAGGACGCGATGCTGCTCTTCGCGGAGCGGGCCGCCGCGGTGCGGCCGGAGTTCCGGCTGACCGACGGTAATCGCGCGGCGGCGCGGGAGCTGTGCCGTCGGCTGGACGGGATCCCACTCGCGCTGGAACTGGCCGCAGGCCGGCTGCGCGCCCTCTCCACCGAGCAGGTGCTGCAGCGCCTGGACGACCGCTTCCGCCTGCTGACCGGCACCAGCCGCAGCGCCCTGGCGCGTCACCAGACGCTCCGTACGGCCATCGGCTGGAGCCATGAACTCTGCGCTCCGGAGCAGCGACTGCTCTGGGCGCGGCTCTCGGTGTTCGCCGGGCAGTTCGATCTGGAGGCCGTCGAGTACATCTGCAGCGGCGCCGATCTGCCGGCCGATTCGGTGCTCGACGTGCTCACCGGACTGCTCACGCAGTCCGTCGTCGTACGGGAGGACTCGGCGTCCGGCACCCGCTACCGGATGCTGGACACGGTGCGGGAGTACGGCGCCGAGTGGCTGGCGGCCACCGGTGACACGGACCGGCTGCGACGTCGCCACCGGGACTGGTTCCTGGGTCTTGCCACCTGGTGCGAGCTCGACTGGTTCAGCCCGCGGCAGGGCGAGGTGGCCGCGCGGGTGGAGAGCGAGCTGCCGAATCTGCGGCGGGCGATGGAGTATTCGCTGGAGAGCCCGGGCGAAACGCATCTCGCGCAGTATCTGGCGGGCACCCTCTGGTTCCTCTGGGTGGGCTGCGGACGCCTCTCGGAGGGCCGGCACTGGCTGGACCATGTGCTGGCGGAGGAGGCGCCGTACGACTCCTCGCGGCTCAAGGCGTTGTGGGTGCTCGGGCATGTGGCCGCCCTGCAGGGCGACCCGGTCGGCGCGATCGCCGCGTTGCAGGAGTGCCGGGACGAGGCGGACCGGGCCGGGGACGCCACGGCGCTCGCGTACGCGGTGCACCGGACGGGGTGTCTGGCGCTGGTCACGGACGACGTGGTCAGGGCGCAGGAGCTGCTGGCCGAGGCGCTCGGCCGCTACCGGGAGATCGGCGAGCTGAACAGCAATGTGCTGATGGCCCGGATCGAGCTGGCGATGGCGATCGGGTTCCACGGCGATCTGGACGGCGCGGCCACGATCTGTGAGGAGGTCAGGGAGGTCTGCGAGGACCACGGGGAGCAGTGGGCCCTCTCGTACGCGCTGTACGTACTGGCCTACGCGGCGCTGCAACGGGGCCGGCCCGACCGGGCCCGGGACCTGCTCGGGGAGTCCCTCGCGATCGGCCACGCCTTCCACGATCTGCTCGGCTCGGTGCTCGCCCTGGAGCTGCTGGCCCTGGCCACGGCGGTCGAGGGGGACGCGGCGGAGGCGGCGGTGCTGCAGGGGGCCGCCGACCGGATCTGGCCGTCGGTGGGACTGCCGCTGTTCGGTTCGGCGTACTACGGGCAGCCCCGGGCCCGGTGCGAGGAGCTGGCCCGCCGGGAGCTGGGCGACGGTCCCTACGAATCGGGGCTGCGTGCGGGCGGGCGGCTCGATCTGGACGCGGCGGTGGCCAGGGCGCTGGCGAGCGGGCCCGCGGACCGGCCGCGGACGCCGTCGCGTTCTCCCGGGCCGCCGACGGGTTCCGGGAGAACACGACGGCCCGCCGCCTCCCGTACGACAGGGAGGGGCGGGCCGGAGCGCTGGTGAGAGCGGCTACGCCTGGATCAGCGGGCGTAGTACTCGACGACGAGCTGCTCGTCGCAGATCACGGGGATTTCCTTGCGGTTCGGGTCCCGGTCAAGGCGGAAGGCCAGGGCCTTCAGGTTCACCTGCAGGTAGCGCGGGGTCTCGCCGGCGGGGGCGTAACCACCCTCGCGGGCAACCTGGAAGGGGTGCTTGTCGCGGCTGCGCTCGCGGACCATCACGATGTTGTCGGGACGGACACGGAAGGACGGCTTGTCGACCTTGCGGCCGTCGACCTCGATGTGACCGTGCACGACCATCTGGCGGGCCTGGTAGATGGTGCGGGCGATGCCCGAACGCAGAACCAGGGCGTCGAGACGACGCTCGAGCTCGACGACCAGCGCCTCGCCCGTCTTGCCCTCGGCCTTCTTGGCACGGTCGTAGGCACGCGCCATCTGGCGCTCGCTGATGTCGTACTGGGCACGCAGGCGCTGCTTCTCCAGCAGACGGACCTTGTAGTCCGAGTTCTGCTTGCGACCACGGCCGTGCTCGCCCGGCGGGTAGGGGCGGGCCTCGAAGTACTTGACGGCCTTCGGCGTCAGCGCAATGCCGAGCGCGCGGCTCTTCTTGACCTTGGGACGCGACTGGTTAGGCACGTTCTCCAGACCTCCGTTGTAGGTTAGGTTAGGCTCACCTTACTTGAGGAGATCGCATGTCTCGCCCGGGGAACACCACACACATCACGGACAGCACTGACAGCGTCGACACCCCACAAGGTGTCGATACGACGGAGGACCGATCAGATCGTGGTCAGCCGCGTCCCGGCGGGCTTGAAAACACTCGGATGCCGTCAGCAGCCGAGCGCACACGAACTCTCGTACATAGTACCTGTTCAGCGGTGCTGCTCGTCCCCGGGCCGTACGGGGCCGACCCGGGTCAGCCGATGGTGTCGACCAGGAGCGTGGGCCCCGACGGGGATCTGTTCCTCGAACTCCCCGTGGATTCCCCGGCCGTACGGGCCGCGACGCACGCCGAGGGCGACGGGCCGAGCGCTGTGCTGGAGATCACGGACGTCGCCCCGGTCTCCTTGCCCCACCGCATCCGCGGACGCGCCCGGCTCTCCGGCCGGCTCACCGCTGTACCCGGGGTGCCGGGGCCCGGCCGGATGACGCTCCGGCTGGCGACGGGCGAGGCGTACGTCGACGATCTGTGGGGCGCCGAGGCGGTCGGGCCGGAGGAATTCCGGGACGCGGCGCCCGACCCGCTCGTCGGACACGAGGCGGAGCTGCTGCAGCATCTGCACGCGGCGCACGGCGAACAACTGGGTGCGTTGTGCGGACTGCTGGGCGAGCGGTCGGCCCGCCGCTGCGCGACCCACCGGCCCTCCGTCGTACCGCTCGCGCTGGACCGGTACGGGCTGCGGGTGCGCGTCTGCGAGGACCGGCGGCGGTGCTTCGACGCACGCTTCGAATTCCCCGAGCCGGTGCGCGACATCAGCGAACTGCGCCACGCCATGCACAGGCTCTTCGAGGCAGCGGCGAACTGAACGCAGGAGCCGCTTCCCGCCTGCCCTCCGGCCTCGCCCGGCCTGAAGTCCCGCACGCCCCGCTCAGGCGGTGGACGGGCTCGCGTCGCCGTCGGCGCCCGAGCGGCCGAGGCGTTCGCGGACCCGCTCCGCCACATCCGCGTAACGCGCCTCCGCGCCGTAACGCGTGGGCTGGTAGTAGTGCTTGTCACGGACGGCGTCCGGGGCGTACTGCTGGGCGGCGATGCCGCCGGGGACGTCGTGCGGATACACATAGCCCTGGGCGTGACCCAGCTTGGCCGCGCCCTTGTAGTGGCCGTCGCGCAGATGGGCCGGAACGGGGCCCGCGAGGCCCTTCCGTACGTCCTCCTGGGCGGCGAAGATCGCCAGCGTCGCCGCATTGGACTTGGGGGCGAGGGCCAGGGCGATCGTGGCATGGCTCAGGGTGAGCGCCGCCTCCGGGAATCCGATCATGGCGACCGCCTGGGCGGCCGCGACGGCGATGGGCAGTGCCGTGGGGTCGGCGAGACCGATGTCCTCGCTGGCCGAGATCATCAGCCGTCGGGCGATGAACCGGGGGTCCTCCCCCGCCTCGATCATCCGGGCAAGGTAATGCAGCGCGGCATCGACGTCGGAACCGCGGATCGACTTGATGAGCGCGCTCGCCACGTCGTAGTGCTGGTCGCCGTCCCGGTCGTACTTGACGGCCGCGCGGTCGACCGTTTCCTCCAGGGTCAGGAGGGTGATCTCCTTCTCCTGCTTGGACAGCGCCGCTCCGGCCGCCGCCTCCAGCGCCGTCAGCGCCCGACGGGCGTCGCCGCCCGCGATACGCAGCAGATGCGCCTCGGCATCCCCCGGCAGCGCCACCGCGCCGCCCAGTCCGCGCTCGTCCGAAAGGGCCCGCCGCAGCAGGCCGCGCAGATCGTCGTCGGTGAGCGATTCCAGGGTGAGCAGGAGCGAGCGCGACAGCAGCGGCGAAATGATCGAGAAATACGGATTCTCGGTGGTCGCGGCGATCAGGGTCACCCAGCGGTTCTCCACGGCCGGAAGCAGGGAGTCCTGCTGTGCCTTGGAGAAGCGGTGGATCTCGTCGAGGAAGAGGACGGTCTCCTTGCCGTAGCCGCCGGTGGCGCGGCGGGCGCCCTCGATGACGGCCCGTACTTCCTTGACGCCCGCGGTGATCGCGGAGAGCTCGACGAAGCGCTTGTTGGTGGCCTTGCTGACCACGTACGCGAGAGTCGTCTTCCCGATGCCGGGCGGGCCCCAGAGAATCACCGAAGAGGGCCCTGCGGGCCCGCCGTTCCCCTCGCCGACGAGGCGGCGCAGCGGCGAGCCCGGCTTGAGCAGATGCTGCTGTCCGACGACCTCGTCGAGGGTGCGGGGGCGCATCCGGACAGCCAGGGGGCTGCTGGACGGGTCCTTCTCCTGGCGGTCTTCGGCGGCTGCGGTAAAAAGGTCGGGCTCCACGTTTTGAAGCCTATGTCACGGCACCGACATCCCTGCCGGGCCGGTCGCCCGACGGGAGCCGCTCCCCGGTCAGCTGGTCCAGAAGTCCCACCAGCGGGTCAGGATCAGCATGCCGATGATGCCGACCCACAGGACCGGCGGCACCCAGTGGAACTCTGTCAGCCCGTTGCGCAGCCAGTTCGGCGCGGGCAGGATCCGGTGCTTGATGTTGTGCGTGGTGACGTAGCAGAACATGAAGATCGTGGCGACCCAGGCCAGGCAGCACCACAGGCAGAGCGAGTTGATGTTGTAGAGCGACTGGTACTGGAGCCAGGTGCAGAAGCCGACGCCGAACAGCGTGCCCGCGTTCATCCCCAGCCAGTACCAGCTGCGGAAGCGGGCCCCCGCGAGCAGTGCCAGGCCGATGCCGATGATCACCGAGTAGGTGGCCAGGCCGAGCATCGGGTTCGGGAAACCGAAGGCGGACGCCTGCTCGCTCTTCATGATGTTGCCGCAGGCGACGACCGGGTTGAGACTGCATCCCGGTGTGAAGTTGGGGTCTTCCAGCAGCTTGAACTTGTCGATCGTGATGACCCAGGCGGCGAGGAGTCCGGCAGCGCCCGTGATCACCAGCAGCAGCGCCAACGCCCGGCTGCCGCCGATGGTCCTCTTCCCGCCGTCCTCGTCCTGGTCGGAGGAGGGGTGGTCTACCGCTGCAGTCGTCATATCGCCGTTCCATCAGTGAGTGGCCTGCTGGGCACGGTCATTGTGCCGCACCGCGTCGCGGGTCTTCTGTTCGATGGACATAGAGGTGTGCGCAAAACTTCGCGTACGAACGGGGCCGGGAGGGCGCGACCGTGGAGATTCTGCGGGGCCGTCGCTGCCGTGACAGGGGGAACCGTGTCGTTGCTGGGCGTGGACCCGGCTTCCGCGGACCGCCGTTGGCGTTCGCGGGTCGGAGTCGTCCGGCAGGAGGAATCAGCGCCCGCCGAGTTGACGGTACGCGAGACGGTGAGAGTTGACGGTGACGCATTTCGCCCGCTGCTGCCCGTGGCCGCGCGACTGCGAGGACGTCATCGCGCTGGTGGGTCCGGAACACAAGGCCGGTGCCCGTATCAAGGAGCTCTCCGGTAGCCGGCGGTGCCGTCTCGACGTGACGCGTCGGGGGCCTGGTTCGTCGCCGGTCCGGTGTTGTGCCTGCTGACCCTCCGGTGGAAGGGCCGGCGCGACGGCCAGGGTCCCTCCGGCTCCGATCCGCCGGGCAGACCCTCGCCGGGCGCGTCGCCGGCCGCCGGGCAAGGCCGGCCCCCCAAGCCCGCCCGGCGGCCCGCAGGCGCTACGCCAGGCGCTCGCGGATCGTCCCGGCCACGTCCGCCAGGGGGACCGCCGTCTGCTCGCCGGACTCCATGTCCTTGAGCTGGACGACGCCCTCGGCCAGGTCCCGCTCGCCCGCGACGATCGTGAACCGGGCGCCCGAACGGTTCGCGCTCTTCATCGCGCCCTTGAGGCCGCGATTTCCGTACGCGAAGTCCGCTGCCACGCCCTCGCGGCGCAACTGCGTGACGATCCCGAAGAGCACCCGCCGGGCCTCCTCGCCGAGCGGTACGGCGAAGACACTGGTGGCCGCGGACAGTTCGAGCTCGATGCCCTCCGCCTCCAGCGCAAGCACCGTACGGTCCACGCCGAGCGCCCAGCCGACCGACGGGAGCGCCGGGCCGCCGATCATCTCGGACAGGCCGTCGTAGCGGCCGCCGCCGCCCACCGCGGACTGCGAGCCGAGTCCGTCGTGGACGAACTCGAAGGTGGTGCGGGTGTAGTAGTCGAGGCCGCGGACGAGCTTCTCGTCGTCCTCGTACACCACACAGGCCTCGGAGAGCAGGTCGCGCACCTCCTCGTGGTACGCCTTGCAGGCGTCGCACAGGTAGTCACGCAGCACCGGCGCGCCGGTGAGCTGCTTCTGCACCTCGGGCCGCTTGTCGTCGAGGACCCGGAGCGGGTTGATCTCGATGCGGCGGCGGGTCTCCTCGTCGAGTTCGAGCTCGCGCAGGAACCCCTGGAGCGCGTCCCGGTAGACGGGACGGCACTCCTTGTCGCCCAGCGAGTTGAGCAGGATGCGGAAATTGCGCAGACCCAGCGTGCGGTAGGCCTGGTCGGCCAGGATGATCAGCTCGGCGTCGAGCGCCGGGTCCTCGGCGCCGATCGCCTCGGCACCGACCTGCGAGAAGTGCCGGTAGCGGCCCTTCTGCGGGCGCTCGTAGCGGTAGTACGAGCCGGAGTACCAGAGCTTCACGGGCAGATTGCCGAGCTTGTGGAGGTTGGCCTCCAGTGCGGCGCGCAGCACGGACGCGGTGCCCTCGGGGCGCAGCGCCAGCTGGGAGCCGCCCTTGGTGGTGAGGGTGTACATCTCCTTGGTCACGATGTCGGTGGATTCACCGACACCGCGCGAGAAGAGGGCGACGTCCTCGAAGCCGGGCGTCTCGATGTAGCCGTAGCCGGAGTTCTTCAGGGGTGCGGCGATCGCCTCGCGCACCGCGAGGTACTTCGCGGAATCGGGCGGGGTCAGGTCGTACGTGCCCTTGGGGGCCTTGAAGGTGCTCACGGTTTTTTTCTCTCGTCACATTCCTCGTCGGGGCGCGTCCATACCGTGCAGATACGGATTCGAGGCGCGCTCGCGGCCGATGGTCGTCTGGGGGCCGTGGCCGGACAGCACCACGGTCGAGTCGTCGAGCGGCAGGCACACACGGGCCAGCGACTCGAGCAGCTCGGCGTGGTCGCCGCCGGGCAGGTCGGTGCGTCCGACGGAGCCGGCGAAGAGCAGGTCGCCCGAGAAGAGGATCTGCGGAACATCCGCGGCCTCGGGCATCCTGAACGTCACCGACCCCTTGGTATGGCCGGGCGCATGCGCGACACCGAACTCCAGACCGGCCAGCTTCAGCAGAGCGCCGTCGCTCAGCTCCTTGACGTCGTCCGGCTCCCCCACCGTCAGCTCGCCCATGAGCGGCATCCCGATGGAGCGGCCGAGGGCCTTCTCCGGGTCGCTCATCATGTACCGGTCCTCCGGGTGGATCCAGGCCGGGACGTCGTGCGCGCCGCACACCGGGACGACCGAGGCGACGTGGTCGATGTGGCCGTGGGTCAGTACGACGGCGACGGGCTTCAGCCGATGCTTCTTCAGTGCTTCCTCGACTCCGGATGCGGCCTGATGGCCCGGGTCGATGATCACGCACTCCTCGCCTGCGGCCGGGGCGACCAGGTAACAGTTGGTCCCCCAGGCTCCGGCGGGGAACCCGGCAATGAGCACGATCGTCCTTACTGGTCGTCCGACGATGGATTGCGACTGAGAAGGCCGCGGCAGTTCAGAGCCTACCGGCGCTCCTCATTCCACAGCTAACCCATATACGGTACGGGCAACCCAGGCCCCATCCTCATCACACGACCCACAAGGAGATCACCCGGTGGTCAGCAGCGATCAGCGGCGGCGGCAGCTCGCCAGGGAGAAGTTCGAGCGGCAGCAGCAGCGCCGGGAGGAGGCCCGCCGCCGGACGCGGCGGCTGACGGCCGTCATCGCGTCCGCGGTGGCCGTGGTGGCGGTCGTCGGGGTGGGCGCGTATCTCACCCTCGACAAGAACGGCGACGGCAAGAAGGACAAGAGCGATGCGGCCGCGAGCCCTTCGGCTTCGCCGTCGCCGAGCGAGAGCAGCGCGCCGGAGCCCGCGATGAAGATCGACAAGACGTCGAAGTACACGATGTCGATCAAGACGAGCCAGGGCGACATCGCGTTCACGATGGACGCGGCGAAGACCCCGCACACCACGAACTCGTTCAAGTCGCTGGCCGACAAGGGCTTCTTCGACGGTACGAAGTGCCACCGGCTGACCACGCAGGGCATCTTCGTCCTGCAGTGCGGTGACCCCAAGGGCGACGGCACGGGCGGCCCCGGCTACACCATCCCGGACGAGAACCTGACCGCGCTGGGCAAGGCGGGCGCGGACGGCACGGTGACCTACCCGGCGGGCACGGTGGCGATGGCGAACACCGGACAGGAGCACACCGGCGGCAGCCAGTTCTTCCTGGTGTACAAGGACAGCAAACTGCCGCCCACCTACACCCCGTTCGGCACGATGGACGACGCCTCGCTGAAGGCCGTCAAGGATGTCGGTGCGGCGGGGGTGGCCGACGGTGCCACTGACGGTGCGCCGAAGAAGGCCGTGGACATCTCGAAGGCCGCAGTCGCGAAGTCGTGACGTGGCCGGGGCGGCCGGACCGGGCCGTCCGGTGGTGACCGCGAAGCGCGGGCCGGAATATTTTGAGCCGCGCTGAGTGCGGACAGCCGGGCGGCCGGTCGCCTAGATTGGCGTTGTGCAGGGCGGGCGCTGCCCGCCCCAGGAAACTGTGGACGATGCCAGGGGGGTGAACCCTCTCGCAGGCATCAGGTGGAGGAGGCGCTGTGAGCAGCGACCCGTGGGGCCGTGTCGATGAGACGGGCACCGTGTACGTGCGTACAGCCGATGGCGAGCAGGTCGTCGGATCGTGGCAGGCGGGTTCCCCCGAGGAGGCTCTGGCCTACTTCGAGCGCAAGTACGAGGGCATTGTGGTCGAGATCGGCCTCCTCGAACGGCGGGTGAAGACCACCGACCTGTCGGCGAAGGACGCCACGACCGCCATCGAGCATCTGCGCGTGCAGGTGGACGAGCATCATGCCGTCGGTGACCTCGACGCGCTCCGTAAGCGGCTCGACGCGCTGGTCGCGACGGTCGAGTCGCGGCGCGAGGAGCGCAAGGCCCAGAAGGCGAAGCAGACCGACGAGGCGAAGCACGCCAAGGAGGCGCTGGTCGCCGAGGCGGAGGAGCTGGCGCAGAGCGAGCAGTGGCGCTCGGCGGGCGAGCGGCTGCGCGCGCTCGTCGACACGTGGAAGGGCCTTCCGCGGCTCGACCGCAAGTCCGACGACGAGCTGTGGCACCGCTTCTCGCACGCCCGCTCGGCGTTCTCCAAGCGCCGCAAGGCTCATTTCGCCTCGCTGGACGCCCAGCGCGAGGAGGCCCGTAAGGCCAAGGAGAAGCTGGTCGCGGAGGCCGAGTCGCTGTCCGGTTCCACGGACTGGGGAGCCACGGCTGCCCGTTACCGGGACCTGATGACGGAGTGGAAGGCGGTGGGCCGCGCCCAGCGCGAGGCCGAGGACGATCTGTGGAACCGTTTCCGCGGTGCTCAGGACGTCTTCTTCGCCGCCCGTAGCGAGGTCTTCGCCGAGCGGGACGCGGAGCAGGGCGAGAACCTCAAGCTGAAGGAGGATCTCGCCGCCGAGGCCGAGAAGCTGGTGCCGGTGAAGGACCTGAAGGCGGCCAGGGCCGCGTTCCGGGCCATCAACGAGCGCTGGGAGGCCGTCGGCCATGTGCCGCGTGACGCCCGCCCGAAGGTCGAGGGGCGGATGCACGCGGTGGAGCGGGCCCTTCAGGAGGCCGAGGAGTCGGAGTGGCGCCGGACGAACCCGGAGGCGCGTGCGCGCGCCGCGGGTCTGACGGGTCAGCTGCAGGCGGCCGTGGACAAGCTGCGTACGCAGATCGACACGGCCCGCGCCTCGGGCAACAACGCCCGGGCCGACAAGCTGGCCAGGGAGCTCGAAGGCCGGCAGGCACTGCTGGACCAGGCGCTGAAGGGCCTGGAGGAGTTCGGCGGCTGAAGCCCCCGCGGCTGTCCGTTCGCCGTGGTACGTCAGGCCGGAGGGGCCCTCGTCATGGACGGGGGCCCCTCCGGCCTGTTCGGGTCGAGGACGTGGGTGCTGTCCTCGGCGGTGGGGCTGACGGGGTGCGGGTCGGTACCAGGGCCGGTCGTGCGGAGGCCCGGGGGTTCAGCCGCTCACGCCCGCCGTGCCGGGTTCCGGAGCGGCGGAGGTCAGGACGAAGTCCCTGCGCATCGTCTTCATTTGCTTGAAGTGTCCAAACCTGCCTCCCTTTGCGTGATGCCGCCTCACCCCCTCCGGGCGGTGCGGCTTCGCGGACCCCTTTGGCGGCCTCCGCGAGCCTGTCGACCTCGACTGTGTCGCGCATCACATCGGCCCCATGTCACGGACGGGGCGGCAGCTTGCATCTGGTGGTCGTCAACAGCGAGCGGAGGAAGGCGAAGCGATGAACGCACAGCACGAAGCCGGCAGGGCGACCACCCACCGCGTTCTGATTCTGGGGGCGGGGTACGCGGGCATGTCCGCGGCGATCCAGCTCGCGGCTCGGGTCAAGCGGCGCGAGGACGTGCGGGTGACCCTGGTGAACGCGCAGGAGCGGTTCACCGAGCGGCTGCGGCTGCACATGACGGCGACCGGGCAGCGGCTCACCGAGCTGAGCATCCCGGAGCTGCTGGAGGGAACGAACGCGCAGTTCGTGCGCGGCTGGGTGACAGCGGTGGACGCGGACGCGAAGACGGTACGGATCGACGACGACCGGGTCCTGCACTACGACGTCGGGACGCAGTGAGCACTGGGTGGGACCGCCCTCGGCCGGCGCCAGGAGGGCGGGTCTCGCCGAGGTGGGTGAGCCCGGAGTGCCCATATGCGTGCAGGTCCCAGCCCGAAGGCTTGGCGCCAATCACCCGTTTTCGTTCTCAACCCCCGTGAGGCGAGCGGCAGCCCCCCGCGTAGTCACGCGAAGGGCTGCCGCAAGGAGTGCCGTCGACCGGTCAGGGCCTGCGCGCCGAGGTGACGCGGTAGACGTCGTAGACGCCCTCCACGCCTCGTACGGCCTTCAGTACGTGGCCGAGGTGCTTCGGGTCGCCCATCTCGAAGGTGAAGCGCGAGGTGGCCACCCGGTCCCGGGAGGTCTGGACGGCCGCCGACAGGATGTTGACGTGCTGGTCGGACAGGACGCGGGTGACGTCCGAGAGCAGCCGCGACCGGTCCAGGGCCTCGACCTGGATGGCCACCAGGAAGACCGAGGACTGGGTCGGAGCCCACTCGACGTCCAGGATCCGTTCCGGCTGCTGCGACAGGGAGTCGACGTTGACACAGTCGGCACGGTGCACGGAGACGCCGCTGCCGCGGGTGACGAAGCCGATGATCGGGTCGCCGGGGACGGGCGTGCAGCAGCGGGCCAGTTTGACCCACACGTCCTCGACGCCCTTGACGACGACACCGGGATCGGCGTTGGAGCGGCGCTTGCCGCGGCCGCGCGAGGGCGGCGAGCTCTCCGCGATGTCCTCGTTGGCGGCGTCCTCGCCGCCGAGCGCCTGGACGAGCTTCTGTACGACACCGGCGGCGGCCACATGACCCTCGCCGATCGCCGCGTACAGGGACGAGATGTCGGGGTAGCGCATCTCGTGGGCGAGGGTGACCAGGGAGTCGCCGGTGAGGATGCGCTGGATCGGCAGGTTCTGCTTGCGCATGGCGCGCGCGATGGCGTCCTTGCCCTGCTCGATCGCCTCGTCGCGGCGCTCCTTGGAGAACCAGGCGCGGATCTTGTTGCGGGCGCGGGGCGACTTGACGAAGCCCAGCCAGTCCCGGGACGGTCCGGCACCGGCCGCCTTCGAGGTGAAGACCTCCACCAGGTCGCCGTTGTCGAGGGTCGATTCGAGCGGTACGAGCCGCCCGTTGACCCGTGCCCCTATGGTCCGGTGGCCGACCTCCGTATGGACGGCGTACGCGAAGTCGACCGGCGTCGCACCCGCGGGAAGCGCTATGACGTCGCCCTTGGGCGTGAAGACGAAGACCTCGTTGCGGGAGAGGTCGAAGCGCAGGGACTCCAGGAACTCGCTGGGGTCCTCCGTCTCCTTCTGCCAGTCCAGGAGCTGGCGCAGCCACGCCATGTCGTTGACGGTGTCCTGGCGCGCGCCCTTGCCCGTGCTCTTGGGTACGTCGGTACGCACCTTGGAGGCGCCCGCGACGGCCTCCTGCTTGTACTTCCAGTGCGCGGCGATGCCGTACTCGGCGCGGCGGTGCATGTCGAACGTACGGATCTGCAGCTCGACCGGCTTGCCGCTGGGACCGATGACGGTGGTGTGCAGCGACTGGTACATGTTGAACTTGGGCATCGCGATGTAGTCCTTGAACCGGCCCGGGACCGGATTCCATCGCGCGTGGACGGTGCCGAGCGCCGCGTAACAGTCGCGGACGGTGTCGACGAGGACCCGGATGCCCACCAGGTCGTAGATCTCGGCGAAGTCCCGGCCGCGCACGATCATCTTCTGGTAGACGCTGTAGTAGTGCTTCGGCCGGCCGGTGACCGTGGCCTTGATCCGGGCGGCACGCAGGTCGGCCTGGACCTCGTCGGTCACTATGGCGAGGTACTCGTCGCGCTTGGGGGCCCGCTCGGCGACGAGACGGACGATCTCGTCGTACATCTTGGGGTAGAGGATCGCGAAGGCGAGGTCCTCCAGCTCCCACTTGATGGTGTTCATGCCCAGGCGGTGCGCCAGCGGGGCGTAGATCTCCAGCGTCTCGCGGGCCTTCTTCTCCTGCTTCTCCCGCTTGAGGTAGCGCATGGTGCGCATGTTGTGCAGCCGGTCGGCGAGCTTGATGACGAGGACCCGGGGGTCCTTGGCCATGGCGACGACCATCTTGCGTACGGTCTCGGCCTGTGCGGCCTCGCCGAACTTGACCTTGTCCAGCTTGGTGACGCCGTCGACGAGCAGGGCGACCTGGTCGCCGAAGTCCCGTCGCAGGGTGTCCAGGCCGTACTCGGTGTCCTCGACCGTGTCGTGCAGCAGGCCGGCCATCAGCGTCGCCGGGTCCATGCCGAGCTCGGCGAGGATCGTCGTGACGGCGAGCGGGTGCGTGATGTACGGGTCGCCGCTCTTGCGCTTCTGGCCGCGGTGCCAGCGCTCGGCGACCTGGTAGGCGCGCTCGATCTGGCGCAGCGTGGCCGTCTCGATCTTGGTGTCGTTGCTGCGGACGATGCGCAGCAACGGTTCGAGCACCGGGTTGTACGGGCTGGAGCGCTGCACACCGAGGCGGGCGAGCCTGGCCCGTACCCGGTTGGAGGAGCCACCGGAGCGGGTCGCGGGCGCGGCCCGGGTGGCCTGCTTGGCGGCGGGCTTCGCCGGGGGCTTCGAAGCGGACGCGGCCGACGAGGCGGGCGCTTCCGGCTGGGCGGGGGAAGCGGGCGCGGACCGCAGTACCCCGGCACCGGCCGAAGCCGGGCCCGTACCGGGCTCGGGTGCCGGGGGCTTCGGCTTCTGTTCAGGCTGGTTCTTCCCTGGCGTGGCTGAGGCCGCCGCGGGCCCGGGCGTGGCTGAGGCCGCCGCGGGCTTGTCGGGCTGCGGGGCGGCAACTGGCTGGGCCTCGTCTGGCAAGAGCGCTCCTCGTGCGGATCCGGATACCCGGAAAGGCCATCGTATCGATCCTGTGGCTCGACCTCCCCCGGGGACCGTGAGACCCCTCACAACGCGGAACGGGCACCCGATTGTTCCCGGGTGCCCGTCCTGCGCGCATGAGCCGTTGCCACGGACGGTCCGCTGCCGCTCAGACCGTGATCAGAACCTCCAGCGGTGCGCCGCGCAGGCCCTGCTCCAGACGGGCACGACCGGGCAGGAAGCCGAGCTCCATGAGGACCGCGACGCCCGCGATCTCGGCACCGGCCCGCCGGATCAGCTCCAGGGAGGCCTCGGCGGTGCCACCGGTCGCGAGGATGTCGTCGATGACCATGATCCGGTCGTCTGCGGACAGGTCCTCCGCGTGGATCTCGATCTCGGCGGTGCCGTACTCCAGGTCGTACGCCTGGCGGAGCGTGGCTCCGGGCAGTTTCCCCGCCTTGCGGACGGGTACGAAGCCGAGCCCGGCCCGGATCGCGACCGGGGCGGCCAGGATGAAGCCGCGCGCCTCGAGGCCGACGATCTTCGTGGCTCCGTGGCGTACGCACAGTTCCGCGAGGGTCTCGGTGAGGGCCGCGAACGCTGCCGGGTCCGCGAGCAACGGGGTGATGTCCTTGAACAGCACGCCCGGCTTGGGGTGGTCCGGCACATCACGGATCCGGCTGAGCAGGAGCTCGCGGATGCTCTCGGTCGTGCTGCTGGTCATCGGCGCTTCCCCGAGGTCCGGCCGTGGCCCCTGGGGGGCTCCTGGCGCTGGCCGACGACCGCGGCGGCGGGTTCGGCCTCCTGGGGGAGGTCGCCGTCCGAGGGCTCGTCCTCGGCGGACTCGCCCTTGGCGGCGGCCGCCGCGCGCTTGGCGAGGACCCGCTTCTTCAGGGCCTTCATCTGCGGGTCGCGTTCCTTGAGGTCGGCGACGAGCGGGGTGGCAATGAAGATCGAGGAGTACGCACCGGCCGCGAGGCCGACGAACAGCGACAGCGAGATGTCGTTCAGCATGCCGGCGCCGAGGACGCCACCGCCGATGAAGAGCAGACCGGCGACGGGGAGCAGGGCCACGACGGTGGTGTTGATGGAACGGACCAGTGTGCCATTGATCGAGCGGTTGGCGATCTCGCTGTACGTCCAGCGGGTCTGCTTGGTGATGTCCCCCGTGCTCTCCCTGAGGCTGTCGAAGACGACGACGGTGTCGTAGAGGGAGTAGCCAAGGATGGTCAGCAGACCGATCACGGTGCCCGGGGTGACTTCGAAGCCGACCAGGGCGTAGATGCCGACCGTGATGGTGATGTCGTGGATCAGCGCGACGAGGGCCGCGATCGCCATGCGCCACTCGAAGGCGATGGCCAGGTAGATCACCACGAGGACCATGAAGATGCCGAGGCCGGTCCAGGCCTTGTTGGCGATCTGCTCACCCCAGCTGGGGCCGACCAGGTCGGCGGCGATCTTCTCCGTGGGGACGTCGAGGTCCTGGGAGAGCTGTTCCTTGATCTGGTCGGACTTCGCGGTGTCGACCTCGGTGATCTGGATGCGCAGACCGCCGTTGCCGAGCTTCTGGACGATCGCCTGGTGGCCGGAGGCCTCCGTGGCCAGGTCCTCCGCCTGGGCGACGCCCACGCTCGTCTTCGGGGTGGTGAAGACTGCGCCACCCTTGAACTCGATGCCCATGTTCAGGCCGCTGACCGCCAGGCCGACGATGGCCGTGATGGTGATCAGGATCGAGATCCCGTACCAGATCTTGCGGTTGCCGATGAAGTCGTAGCCGACCTCGCCGCGGTAGAGACGGGCGCCGAGACTGCCGAGTCGCGACATCTCACGCCTCCTTCGGGTCAGTGGGGGCGTTGACACGGCGCGAGCGGCGCAGCGGCGGCTTGGCGCCGAGCCGCTTCGGGTCCAGACCGGACCACGGGTGACCGCTGGAGAAGAACTTCGTACGGGCCATCAGCGTCATGACGGGCTTGGTGAAGAGGAACACCACGACCACGTCGAGCAGGGTGGTGAGACCCAGCGTGAACGCGAAGCCCTGGACCTTGCCGACGGTGACGACGAACAGCACCGCGGCGGCGAGGAACGACACGAAGTCGGAGACCAGGATGGTGCGCCTGGCGCGCGGCCAGGCGCGCTGGACGGCCGGGCGGAGCGTACGGCCGTCGCGGATCTCGTCGCGGATTCTCTCGAAGTACACGATGAAGGAGTCCGCGGTGATACCGATGGCCACGATGGCGCCGCAGACCGCCGGGAGGTTCAGTGCGAAGCCGATGGCCGGGCCGAGCAGCGACATGAGCGTGTAGGTCAGGATGCCGGAGGTCAGCAGGCTCAGGAGTGCGATGAACGCGAGGCCGCGGTAGTAGGCCACCAGGTAGATGACCACGAGGGCCAGACCGATGGCACCGGCGATCAGACCGGCCCGGAGCTGCTCGCCACCGAGCGCGGCGGTGACGGTGGTGACGCTCTGCTCCTTGAAGGAGAGCGGGAGCGCACCGTAGGAGAGCACGTTGGCCAGATCGTCGGCGGACTGCTGGGTGAAGCTGCCGGAGATCTCGGCGCTGCCGCTGAGCGTCGTGTTCACCTGCGGAGCGGAGACGACCTCGCCGTCCAGGGCGATGGCGAACTGGTTCTGCGGGGACTGCAGTGCGGAGAGCTTCTTGGTGATCGTCTGGAACTCTTTGGAGCCCTTCTTGGTGAACTCCATGTTGACGATCCACATGCCGCGCGTCTGGTCGAAGCCGGCCTTGGCGTTGTCGACCTCGGTGCCGGACACCTCGGCCGGGCCGAGGACGTACTTGGCGTCGCCCTCGGAGCTGCACGCGACGACCGTGTCGGTGGGCTTGGCACCCCGTGCGGCCTCGGCGCGGGAAGCCTTGCTGGAGCAGTCGAGCGCCGCGAACCGCTTCTCGAGCTTGGCGGCGGCCGCCTCTTCCGCGGCGGAGGGAGCGGACGCGGAGGGCTCCGGTGTGGTGGCGGCGGAGCCGCTCGCCCCGGGGCTCGGCGTGACGTCGGCCTTGAGGCCGTCGGTGACCGCGCGCCCCTGCGTGGAGGCGGTGGAACTAGGCGTCGCCGACGCCTTTCCGTCGGCCGATGCCGAAGCGCTCGGGCTCGCGGACGGGCTGGGCTTGCCGGACGACGAGGCGCTGGGCGTCGGGGTGGGCGTGCCCTGGGCGACGGTCAGCACCGGCCGGAAGTAGAGCTTGGCGGTGGTACCGACCTGCTCACGGGCCTGGGCGGAGTTCGTGCCCTTGGGGATGTTGACGATGATGTTGCGATCGCCCTGGGTCTGGACCTCGGCCTCGGAGACGCCAAGACCATTGACACGGCGTTCCATGATCTGGACCGCCGTGTCCATGTTGGTCTTGTTGATCGCCGATTCCTGGCCCGGCTCGCTCTTCGCCTCAAGCGTGATGGACGTGCCGCCCGCCAGGTCGATGCCCAGACGTGGGGTCGGCTGACCAGCCAGGAACATCCCGCCGGTGAGCGCGACCATGGCGATCAGGATCAGAACCAGGGAACGCCCCGGCCTGCCCTGACCGCCGGCCGGCCCTCGGCTCTTCTTCGGTGCTGCCACCTTCTCGTTTCTCCCTGTCCAACCGCCCCCGCGCCGGGTACGCGCCCGAGCGGCCACGAAGTGTTGTGGGGACCCGCCCCCGCAGAAGATCGCACGGTCCGGGGAGTGCCCGATGCCGGTGGGCTCATGGCATCCCCGGGTCGTGGGTTACTTCGCGTCGGCCTCGCCGTCGGTCTTGCCCTCGGACTTCTTGTCGGACGCGGCGTCCGTGGCCTCGGCGTCGTCGGCCTTCTTACCGAGGTCGATCTTGGCGTCGTCCGAGGTGTCCTCGTCGGCGCGGGCCTCGGCCTCGGTCAGCGAGGAGGCATCGTCCGGCACGACCGTGCCGTCGATGTCGAGGGCGTTCTCGTCGTCACCGTGGACGATGCGGTTGTACTCCGCGTCGTCGAGGACGGCGCCGATGGCGTTCTTGGCGTAGACGGCGTGGACGCCGGGCGCGATCTCAAGGAGAACCGTGTCGTCGTGAAGTTCCTTGACGGTGGCGTACATGCCCCCGATCGTCCGGACGCCGGTGCCGGGCTGCATATCGTTGCGCATCTGGGCGGCGGCCGCCTGCTTCTTCTTGGCGGACCGCGTCATCAGGAACATGGCCCCGATGAGCACGATGAAGGGGAGAAGAGTCACGGGATTCACGGGACGAGTTTCCTTCGCACGACCGCGCTGGACGGCGGCCTGATCTACGGGGGTGGGAACACCGACCTTTAAGGGCGGCATCGGCGGAGTCTAAGCGAGTCCGCATCGATGGAACAACGCCTGGCACCGCTCGGTGGTTCCTGTCCGGGTGAACCTGTGACGCATCACGCCCTGAACAGGCCCTGTTGTCCCTTTCCGTCATGCTGCGGCGGTACGAGACCGAGGTGGGCCCACGCCGCGGGTGTCGCGACGCGCCCTCGCGGCGTCCTGGCCAGCAGCCCTTCCCGTACCAGGAAGGGCTCGGCGACCTCCTCGACCGTTTCGCGCTCCTCGCCCACGGCCACCGCGAGGGTGGACAGCCCGACGGGTCCACCGCCGAAGAGTTTCAGCAGGGCGCCGAGCACCGCCCGGTCCAGCCGGTCGAGACCTCGGGCATCGACCTCGTAGACCCTGAGGGCCGCGGAGGCGACGGCGCGGTCGATCCGCCCGTCCGCCTTGACCTGGGCGTAGTCCCGGACGCGGCGCAGCAGCCGGTTGGCGATACGGGGGGTGCCGCGGGAGCGCCCGGCGATCTCGGCGGCGCCCTCCGTGTCTATCGCCACGTCGAGGAGACGCGCGGAACGGTGGATGACGCGTTCCAGTTCGGTGGGGGCGTAGAACTCCATGTGGCCGGTGAAGCCGAAGCGGTCACGCAGCGGGGGCGGCAGCAGTCCGGCCCTGGTGGTGGCGCCCACCAGGGTGAACGGCGGCAGTTCCAGCGGGATGGCGGTGGCGCCGGGGCCCTTGCCGACGATGACGTCGACCCGGAAGTCCTCCATCGCCATGTAGAGCATCTCCTCGGCGGGCCGCGACATGCGGTGGATCTCGTCGAGGAAGAGGACCTCGCCCTCCTGGAGCGAGGAGAGAATCGCGGCAAGATCACCCGCATGCTGGATGGCGGGGCCGGAGGTGATCCGGATCGGTGCACCCATCTCGGTCGCGATGATCATGGAGAGGGTGGTCTTGCCGAGGCCGGGAGCGCCGGAGAGCAGGACATGGTCGGCGGTGGCGCCGCGGGCCCTGGCCGCCTTGAGGACCAGGTCGAGCTGTTCGCGCACCTTCTCCTGACCGACGAATTCATCGAGGTCCTTCGGCCGCAGCGCCGCTTCGACCGCGGTGTCCTCGCCGTCCGCGTCGGCGTCGACAAGGCGCTCGTCCAGCCGCTCGCCCAGGTGCTCGTCGAGCGGCTCTTCGGTGTCGGGTCCGGTCTCGTCCCAGTTCATTCAGTCTGTCCCGCCTCGGGTGTTTCGGTGCCGTGCGGTGCCCGGCCCGGCGTCGGGGTGTCGGTGCCCCTGGGGGTGTGGCGCAGAGGCTGTCGGGTGACCTCCGACCGGAAAGCGGACGCGGTCTGGTGCGTGCGATTCCAAGGCGCCGAGATGTCCTCGAATGGGGTCTCCCCTGCTCGAACGAAGTTGAGAGCTCGAGGAAGGAGCCACTAGGACATTTCGGCAACGCGGGAAGCGTGCGTGCCAGGGCGTGGCCGCCCGGTCGGAGGTCACCCGACAGCCTCTCAGGTCAGCGCGCACGGTTGAGGGTCTGCAGCGCGGCGCGCAGCAGCTGCGGCACGGGCGCCTGCCCGCCCTCGGCCAGCGCCGCCTCGGCCTGCGGGGTGACCGCGGTGACCGCCTCGTCGGCCTCGCGGGTTGCGTAGCCGAGACCGATCAGGGCGGCCTGCAGCTGGTCGCGCCAGGAGGAGGTGACGGGGGTGCCGATGCCCTGCCGGCCGATCTGGGCGACGGGCTCGCCGAGTCTGTCCTTCAGTTCGAGAAGAAGCTTCTGCGCGCCCTTCTTGCCGATACCGGAGACGGCGGTGAGCGCTTTCTCGTCGCCGGTGGCGACCGCGATCCGCAGGGCGTCCGGGGCGTGGGTGGCAAGCATGGCCTGGGCGAGCCGGGGACCGACTCCGCTGGCGGTCTGGAGCAGCTCGAAGACCTGCCGCTCGTCGTCGTCGGCGAAGCCGTAGAGGGTGAGCGAGTCCTCCCGTACGACGAGGGAGGTGGCGAGCCTGGCCTCCTGGCCGATCCGGAGGCCGGCCAGGGTGTTCGGTGTGCACTGGACGGCCATACCGATGCCGCCGACCTCGATCACGGCCGTGGTCGGGGCGAGCGCGGCCACGGGGCCGCTGACGAAGGCGATCATCGGGGAACCTTCCGGACGGGAACTGCGGGAGTACGGGGAAAACGAGCGGTGCGGGCCGCGGCGGCGGCCGCCGCGTGCGCTTGCTGGAGACGGCTGACGGCGGGGGCGCGCCAGATGTGACAGACGGCGAGGGCGAGGGCGTCGGCCGCGTCGGCCGGTTTCGGCGGGGCGTCGAGCCGCAGCAGCCGGGTGACCATGGCACCGACCTGTGCCTTGTCGGCACGGCCGCTGCCGGTGACGGCCGCCTTGACCTCGCTGGGGGTGTGCAGGGCGACGGGGATGCCGCGCCGGGACGCGCAGAGCATGGCGACGGCACTGGCCTGGGCGGTGCCCATCACCGTACGGACGTTGTGCTGGCTGAACACCCGCTCCACGGCGACGAATTCGGGCCGGTGCTCGTCCAGCCACTCCTCTATGCCGCGCTCGATGGCGACCAGCCGCCGGCCGAGCTCCGCGTCGGTCGGGGTGCGGACGACGCCGACGCCGAGCATGGTCAGGGGCCGCCCTGCGACGCCTTCGACGACGCCGACACCGCACCGGGTCAGCCCCGGGTCGACGCCGAGTACCCGCATGGGACGCCCCCTCCGTACCGATCGGTCAACTGTTCCCGCAGGCTATCGGCTCGCACTGACAACGCGGCGGGCAATGCGACGGGCCGACGGGGTGTGTTCCCCGCCGGCCCGTCCATGAAGGCTGTGCCGATCCCGGCTCAGGCGTCCACCTTCTCCATGACCTCGTCGGAGACATCGAAGTTGGCGAAGACGTTCTGCACGTCGTCGCTGTCCTCCAGCGCGTCGATCAGCTTGAAGATCTTGCGCGCGCCCTCCTCGTCCAGCTCGACCTGCATGGTGGGCAGGAAGTTGGCCTCGGCGGAGTCGTAGTCGATGCCGGCCTGCTGGAGCGCCGTACGGACCGCGACCATGTCGGTGGCCTCGCTGACGACCTCGTAGGTGTCACCGAGGTCGTTGACCTCCTCGGCGCCCGCTTCGAGGACGGCGCCCAGGACGTCGTCCTCGGTCAGTTCGCCCTTGGGGACGATCACGACGCCCTTGCGGTTGAAGAGATACGAGACCGAACCAGGGTCGGCCATCGAACCACCGTTGCGGGTCATCGCGACGCGCACGTCGGAGGCGGCACGGTTGCGGTTGTCGGTCAGGCACTCGATGAGCACCGCGACACCGTTCGGGCCGTAACCCTCGTACATGATCGTCTGGTAGTCGACGCCGCCCGCTTCGAGACCGCCACCGCGCTTGACCGCGGAGTCGATGTTCTTGTTCGGTACGGAGCTCTTCTTGGCCTTCTGGATCGCGTCCACAAGGGTCGGATTTCCATCGGGGTCCACACCGCCGGTGCGCGCCGCGACCTCAATGTTCTTGATCAGCTTCGCGAAGAGCTTGCCGCGCTTGGCATCGATCACGGCCTTCTTGTGCTTCGTCGTAGCCCATTTAGAGTGGCCGGACATCTGCCTTCTCCTTCGCGTCACCCAAATCGATTCGAACCCGAGAGATCCTACCGGGATCGAGTCAGCCGACTGCGCGCACCATGTCCACGAACAAGGCGTGAACCCGGTGGTCTCCGGTCAGTTCGGGGTGGAAGGACGTCGCGAGGGCGTTCCCCTGGCGTACGGCGACGATGTGACCGCCGTGCTCCGCCACCACCTCGGCCCGTGCGCCGACCGATTCCACCCACGGGGCGCGGATGAACACGCCCTCGACCGGGCCGCCCTCGATACCGGCGACCTCCACGGCCGCCTCGAAGGACTCGTTCTGCCGCCCGAAGGCGTTACGGCGCACGATCATGTCGATCCCGCCGACCGTCTCCTGGCCCGCGCGCGGGTCGAGAATCTTGTCGGCGAGCAGGATCATTCCGGCGCAGGTGCCGTAGACCGGCATCCCGTCCCGGACCCGTTCGCGCAGTGGTTCCAGCATGCCGAACAGGGCAGCCAGTTTGGACATCGTGGTGGACTCGCCACCGGGGATGACCAGGCCGTCGACCTCGGCGAGTTCCTCGGGACGCCGGACCGGCCTGGCCAGGGCGTCCGCCGAGGCCAGGGCGATCAGGTGTTCCCGTACGTCGCCCTGGAGAGCCAGGACTCCGATCACAGGGGTGTCGCTCATCAGTGACTACCAGCCGCGGTTGGCGTAGCGCTCGGCCTCGGGCAGCGTGTCGCAGTTGATGCCGACCATGGCCTCGCCCAGGTTCCGGGAGGCGTCCGCGATGATCTTCGGGTCGTCGTAGAAGGTGGTGGCCTTCACGATGGCGGCGGCGCGCTTGGCGGGGTCGCCGGACTTGAAGATACCGGAGCCGACGAAGACGCCCTCGGCACCGAGCTGGCGCATCAGCGCGGCGTCGGCGGGGGTGGCGACGCCGCCCGCGGAGAACAGCACGACGGGCAGCTTGCCCAATTCGGCGACCTCCTTGACCAGCTCGTACGGGGCGCGGAGCTCCTTGGCGGCGGCGTACAGCTCGTTGTTGTCGTAGCCGCGCAGCCGAGCGATCTCGTTCTTGATCTGGCGCAGGTGACGGACGGCCTCGACGACGTTGCCGGTGCCGGCCTCGCCCTTCGAACGGATCATGGCCGCGCCCTCGGCGATGCGGCGCAGGGCCTCGCCCAGGTTGGTGGCGCCGCAGACGAACGGAGTGGTGAAGGCGAACTTGTCGCTGTGGTTGACCTCGTCGGCCGGGGTGAGCACCTCGGACTCGTCGATGTAGTCGACACCGAGGGACTGCAGGACCTGGGCCTCGACGAAGTGCCCGATGCGGGACTTCGCCATCACCGGGATGGAGACGGCCTCGATGATCTCCTCGATCATGTTCGGGTCCGACATCCGGGCCACGCCACCGTCCTTACGGATGTCGGCAGGCACCCGCTCCAGGGCCATGACGGCCACGGCGCCCGCGTCCTCGGCGATCTTCGCCTGCTCGGCATTGACGACATCCATGATCACGCCGCCCTTGAGCTGCTCGGCCATGCCGCGCTTGACGCGGGCGGTGCCGGTGGCCGGGGAGTCGGCGGACTGCGGGGTGGTGGGAAGCGTGGACACGGATCGACCTCACTCGGAGAAAAGTTGTTGAATGCGCTGGTTGGTGCAGAGCAGAGCCAACTCCCCGGGACCAGTCCACAGCAAGGGCCAATAGCAGGCCGGTGGATCGTTTTGTACTCGTACGGGAAGGACTGTGGCCCCGGTCACGCACGAGTGAGGCCGCCGGATCAACTGACGGGGCGGTCCGCCAGGGCGACCGGTGGTTCGTCGTCCATCTCGAAGGCGAGCGGGAAAGGGGCGTGCCCGGCCAGCCGGAACCACCGCACCGTACGGTGCCTGCGCAGCGCACGCGCCGCGCGCACGGCGTCGTTGTGGAACCGCCGGGCCATCGGCACCCGGCGCACGGCCGCGGCGAGTTCGGACGCCGCTTCCTCCCCGCCGGGGATCTCCTTCACGCTCTCGACCTGCGCCCGCTCGCCGAAGACCGCCCGCAGCGCGGTGCTCAGCTCGCTCTCCGCGACCTCGCGGTGTTCCTCCTCCGCCTGCCGGGCGGCGTGCGCGGCCTCGTACAGCACGATGGACGCGGCCGGGTCGAGAACACCCGAGGTGGCCAGTTCCTGGGTGACCGAGGCGCGACGCAGGAGCTGCGCGTCGAGGGCCGCGCGGGCGGCGTCGATACGGGTGTGCAGCCGGTCCAGCCGTCCGGCGGTCCAGCCGAGGTACATGCCGATCGCGACGACCGCGACGACGATCCAGATGAGGGTTTCGATCACGGGCGGCAAGGCTACCGTCGGGACGCGGGCGGTGCGGCTGTCCGGCCCGGGCACGAGGGCGGGCGGGGCCATGCCCGGTTGCCGCTGTAGCGCCGGTCCGGGCGTTGGTCCTCACACGCGGGACGGGCTCGAAATCGCCACGCGCATCACTCCGCGTGGCTCGATGCGCCACGCCGACCGGCCGCGCGCTCGAACCGGCGCCCTGGGGCTTCCGTTCGTATCAGGCCCCCCTCGCGTACCCCGGCAGCGAGGGGGGCCTGATCCGGACGCGAGGTCCTAGTCCCGCGCCAGTCCGAAGCGGGCGCGCAGGCCCGTGCGTTCGTCGGCCGCCACGGATGCGGCACCGTCCGTCACCGTCTCGTACACCGCGAGGATGTCCGCGCCGACCGTCGACCAGTCGAAGCGCCGCACGTGTGCGGCTCCCCGCTCGCGCAGCTCCGCGCGCCGCTGCGGATCGCCGAGCAGCCGGATCGCCGCCGACGCCAGGGCGTCCGCGTCCTCGTTGATGAAAAGTTCGCCCGCCGCGCCCAGATCCAGGACCTGCGCGAACGCGTCCAGATCACTGGCCAGGACCGGCGCGCCGGCCGACATCGCCTCGACCAGGATGATCCCGAAGCTCTCGCCGCCCGTATTGGGCGCGACGTACACATCGACGCTGCGCAGCAGCCGCGCCTTGTCCTCGTCGCTCACCATGCCGAGGAATTCGACACGCCCGCGCATTTCCTCGGGCAGGGAGGCGACGGCCTCCTCCTCGTCGCCCCGGCCCGCCACCAGCAGCCTGGTGTCCGGACGCGCGGCGAGGATCGCGGGCAGCGCCCTCATCAGGACGGGCAGGCCCTTGCGGGGCTCGTCGATGCGCCCGATGAAGCCGATCGTGCCGCCCTCCCGTCTTCGCCCACCGCCCTCGACCGAGCTTCGCGCCTGCTCCGACTGCCACTCGGCCTTGGGCTCGGCATCGGCGAAGAAGCCGACGTCGACCCCGTTCGGGATGACGACCGCGTCACCGCCGAGGTGCTCGACCAGGGTCCGGCGCGCATACTCGCTCACCGCGATGCGCGCGCTGATCTTCTCCAGGGCGGGCTGCAGGATCGGGTACGCGGCGATCATCGCCCGGGAACGCGGGTTCGAGGTGTGGAACGTCGCGACGATGGGGCCCTGCGCGGCCCAGCAGGCGAGCAGCCCCAGCGAGGGCGACGTCGGCTCGTGGATGTGGATCACGTCGAAGGTGCCGTCGTGCAGCCAGCGGCGCACCCGGGCGGCTGAGAGGAAGCCGAAGTTCAGCCGGGCCACGGAGCCGTTGTACGGGACGGGAACGGCCCGACCCGCGGAGACCACGTACGGCGGCAGTGGAGTCTCGTCGTCGGCGGGCGCCAGCACCGACACCTGATGCCCCAGCCTGATCAGGTGCTCGGCCAGGTCCCGGATGTGGAACTGCACGCCGCCCGGGACGTCCCAGGAGTACGGGCATACGATGCCGATCTTCACGGCCGGTCCTCCCTGTTCTCCAGATCGGCCGACCAGAGCCTCTGCAGCATGTGCCAGTCCTCCGGATGTTCGGCGATCCCGACGGCGAAGGCATCGGCCAGCGCCTGTGTCATGGAGGACGTCTTCTCGTCGCGGTTGCCTGACTCGGGCACCTCGACCGGCGGGTGGATGCGCGCTTTCATCACCGGCGTCTCGTCGTACGACAGCGTCACGGGCAGCAGCAGTGCCCCGGTCTGCTGGGCGAGCAGTGCCGGTCCCGCGGGCATGCGCGCGGTGTCGCCGAAGAACGTCACCTCGACGCCGGAGGCCGACAGGTCGCGGTCGGCGACCAGACAGACCAGGCCGCCCGCGCGCAGCCGTCGCGCCAGGGTGCCGAAGGCGGCGCCGCCGCTGTGCGGAAGGACCTCCATGCCGAGCCCCTCGCGGTAGGCCACGAACCGGTCGTACAGCGTCTCGGGCTTGAGCCGCTCGGCGACCGTGGTGAAGGGCACCTTGAGGTCGGTGGTGACCCAGGCTCCCGCCAGGTCCCAGTTCCCCAGGTGCGGCAGGGCGAGGATGACGCCGCGGCCCGTACCCAGCCCGTCGGTCAGCCGGTGCGCGTCCGTCACCTCTATGGATGCCTTGATCCGCGCCGGACTCCAGGTGGGCAGCCGGAACGACTCCATCCAGTAGCGCATGTACGAGCGCATCCCGGCCTTGGAGAGCGCGGCGAGCCGGGCCGGCGACGCCCCGGGCACGACCCGCGCCAGATTCGACTCCAGCCGCAGCACGCCCTTGCCCCGCCGCTTCCACGCCTGGTCGGCGATGGTGCGGAAGAGGGCCCGGGCGGCCGGCTCGGGAAGCCGCTTCACAGCGGCCCAGCCGAACCCGTACAGCCCGTCGGTCAGCCGGTCCCGCAGGCCGGTCGGCGCCTCACCCGGTGCACCGCTCACTGCGCGGCCCCGCTCCCCCGGTCCGCGGCCTTGGCCTCGGCCTCGGCGGCATCGGCCTCGGCGGACTCACGGCGCACCGTAACGACCCGCTGCACGAGCGTCACCAGGCTGCCCGCGGCGACGATCCACAGCGCGATCGGCAGCAGGACCTGGATCCCGGGGACACCGAACTTGTGCAGACCGGCGAACCCGGCCGCGACCAACGAGATCACCAGCCGCTCCGCGCGCTCCACGAGCCCGTTGACCGCGACCGGCAGCCCGATCGACTCACCACGCGCCTTCGTGTACGAGACCACCTGGCCGCTCGCCAGGCAGAAGATCGCGACCGCGCACATCACGTTGTCGTCGCCCTTGCCCGCGTACCAGAGCGCGAATCCACCGAAGATCGCCCCGTCGGCGACCCGGTCGAGGGTCGAGTCCAGGAACGCGCCCCAGCGGCTGGAGATGCCGGCCTGCCGCGCCATGTTGCCGTCGACGAGGTCGGAGAACACGAAGATCGTGATGACGATCGTGCCCCAGAAGAACTCCCCCATCGGGAAGAAGACCAGCGCACCAGCCATCACCCCGGCCGTACCGATCAGAGTGACCGCGTCGGGGCTCACGCCGAGACGGAGCAACAGTGCGGCGAACGGTGTGAGGACACGCGTAAAAAATGCACGCGCGTACTTGTTCAGCATGGCCTTCCCGAGGGTCGGTGGGCCGAGCGGCCCCTTCGGCCACCGGCTGGCCCATCGTAGTCACGCCCGCCGGACTCCACCGTCCGGGCACCCGGCCTCGCGCGGCGGCGCTCGACGTATGGACGCGACCCGGCGGGAGTGGAAAGCTCGAATTACCGCGGGCGTCGCCGTAGCCGCCGCGGCGGCTCCCCCGTTTGCCCGTGCACCCTTCTCCCCACACCGCGCCGGCTTTTCTTCCCGCTCCGCGCCACTATCTGGGAGGCACGCATCATGGGCGACAAGGCACGTGTACACACCGGGGCCGCCGGCAGGGCAGCGACGGCCGACCAGCCCTCATCGATACGGAATGTGGTGCTGGTCGGCCACAGCGGCTCCGGCAAGACCACCCTCGTCGAGGCCCTCGCACTGACCGCGGGTGCGGTCAACCGGGCCGGCCGGGTCGAGGACGGCACGACGATCTCCGACTACGACGAGATCGAACACCGCCAGCAACGCTCCGTACAGCTCTCCCTCGTCCCCGTCGAATGGGGCGGATACAAGATCAATCTGCTGGACACCCCGGGGTACGCGGATTTCGTCGGGGAACTCAGGGCCGGTCTGCGCGCGGCGGACGCGGCCCTGTTCATCGTTTCCGCCGCCCAGGAGGCCGACGCCGTGGCGGGCGCCACCCGCGCCGTGTGGGACGAGTGCGCCGCCGTCGGCATGCCCCGCGCCATCGTCGTCACCCACCTCGACACCGCGCGCACCTCGTTCGACCGGATGACCCGGATCTGCGGCGAGATCTTCGGCGGCGACGACCCCGACGCCGTACTCCCGCTCTATCTGCCCGTCCTCGGCCCCGAGGGCCCCGACGGGCACGCCCCACTCACCGGCCTCACCGGACTCCTCACCCAGCGGATCTTCGACTACTCCTCGGGCGAGCGGCAGGAGCACCCGCCCGCCGACGCCCAGCAGCCCCCGCTCCAGGAGGCCCGCAACCGGCTCATCGAGGGAATCATCGCCGAGAGCGAGGACGAGACCCTGATGGACCGCTACCTCGACGGGGCCGACATCGACATCAAGACACTCATCGACGACCTGGAACGCGCCGTAGCCCGGGACGCCTTCCACCCCGTACTCACCGCGGCCCCCGCCGCCGAGGGCGCCCGCCAGGGCGTCGGCACCGTCGAGCTCCTCGACCTCATCACCGGCGGCTTCCCGACCCCGCGGGAGCGTCCCCTCCCCGAAGTCACCCCCCTGCACGGCGCGCCCCGGCCGGTCCTCACCTGCGACCCGCGGGGCCCGCTCCTCGCGGAGGTCGTCAAGACGGCCTCCGACCCGTACGTCGGCCGCGTCTCGCTCGTACGCGTCTTCTCCGGCACCCTGCGCCCCGACGAAACCGTCCATGTCTTCGGCCACGGCCTCACCGACCCGGGCCACGAGACCCGCCCCTTCCACGAGGCGGAGGTACGCGTCGGCGCCCTCTCCGCTCCCTCCGGCAAACAGCAGCAGCCCCTCACCGCATGCGTCGCCGGAGATCTGGCCTGCGTCGCCAAACTGGCCGGCGCCGAGACCGGGGACACCCTCTCCGCCAAGGACCAGCCGCTGCTGATGGACCCCTGGGCTGCTCCCGACCCCCTGCTGCCGCTCGCCATCCGGGCCCACAGCAAAGCCGACGAGGACAAGCTCTCCCAGGGACTTTCCCGGCTCGTCGCCGAGGACCCGACCATGCGCCTCGAACAGAACCAGGACACCCACCAGGTGGTCCTGTGGTGCCTCGGCGAGGCTCATCAGGACGTGGCGCTGGACCGGCTGCGCAGCCACTACGGCGTCCAGGTCGACTCCGTACCGCACAAGGTGCCGCTGCGCGAGACCTTCGCCGCCCCCGCGACCGGGCGCGGCCGGCATGTGAAACAGTCCGGCGGCCACGGTCAGTACGCCATCTGCGAGATCGATGTGGAGCCGCTGCCTCCGGGTTCGGGCATCGAATTCGTCGACAAGGTGGTCGGCGGAGCGGTGCCGCGCCAGTTCATCCCGTCCGTCGAGAAGGGCGTGCGCGCCCAGGCCGCGCGCGGAGTGGCGGCCGGACATCCGCTCGTCGACGTGCGCATCACCCTGCGGGACGGAAAGTCCCACTCCGTGGACTCCTCCGACGCCGCGTTCCAGACCGCGGGCGCCCTGGCCCTGCGCGAAGCGGCCGCGGACACCCGCATCCAGCTCCTCGAACCCGTCGCCGAGGTCCGGGTCCTGGTCCCCGACGACTACGTCGGGCCGGTCATGAGCGATCTGTCCGGACGGCGCGGCAGAGTGATCGGAACCGAACAGTCCGGCCCCGGACGCACCCTCGTACGGGCCGAGGTGCCCGAGCTGGAAATCGGCCGGTATGCCATCGAGCTCCGCTCCCTCTCCCATGGCGCCGGTCGCTTCGACCGGGTGTACGCCCGGCACGAAGCCATGCCCCCACAGCTCGCGGAACGCATCCGCGAACAGCAGCAGAACAACCCGAATGACGCGTAATCGACTGTGCCGCCCGCTCTTGTCCACAGGGGCGGGCGGCGTATTGATCCGGACGATACGCTGTGGTCCCAGCTCAGAAGGTGTGCCGGGCACGGCAGTTGGGAAACAGCCGCAGGAGCGGTTCCATGGCGGCGAGTGGGGGCGACAGTGGCCAACGACGGATTCGATTTCTCTCCCGGAGCGCAGATCCCGCTCCAGGGCTCGGGCGGACAGGCGGTGGCGACGAACGCCCTCGCTTCCGCCGCGTACCGTGACAGCCCGGTGGAGACGATCCTTGACGCCAACAGCGAATGGCACAAGTCCGAAGTCAAGGCAGGCCGTTCCAAGCTTTTCAAGTCCGACTACTTCAAGCCCAATCTCGGCGAGGCGTTCTCCCGCGCAGTCCAGGAGCGCATGCTGGGCGGCGCCCGGAAGGCGCTCATCCAGTCCTTCGGGACCGACCCGCAGACGGTCGTCGAGCACTGCCTGTCCGCGACCCGACTCCGCAAGGCACGCGACAGCAAACTGACCGCCGTCACCGCCCTGTTCGGCTTCCTCTTCCTGCCCGGCATGATCCTGTGGATCATCGCCTTCCGACTGCGCGACGGGCTCGGCAACACCAAGGACAAGGCCCTCGCCACCCTGGGCAACGCCCTGCTCCCGGTCATCGGCATTGTGGCCCTGTTCTTTCTGATCAAGCTGCCGCTCACCGGATTCCTGGCGCTCTACGTACGGGCGATGATCGTCGCCCCCGTGATCGGCTGGCTCCTCGCCAAGCGGATCGCCGAATCCTCTGCCAAGGACATGCGCGCCCGCTGGGAAGGACTGCTCTCCGGCGGCGGCGTCATCGCCAAGATCCCCGAGGCCGTACCGAAGAACCCCAACGAGACGTCCCGCGAGGCACTGCGCCAGGGCCTGGAGAAGCTCTCCGCCGAGCAGCAGTCCAACTCGGTCTTCTACGCGGGCCCCAAGGGAATCCTCGGCATGGGAACCCGCTGGGGCAGCTGGCAGCTCGCCGAAGAACTCGTCTCCAAGGAACCCGGCAAGGAATTCCACCAGTTCCGCAGCTGGGACCTGATACGCGTCATCCACGACCAGCTCAAGGTGCTGGAGCGCGGCCCGCTGAACACCGGCGGATTCCCCACCCCGTCGGTCACCCACTGGGTCGTCTCCCCCGTCGGCGAGAACGCCGACTCGGTCTCCCGTCCCGACGGCGAGGACGTCGCCACCTTCCAGGTCAAACCACACGAGATACAGCGAATCTGCAACCATCAGCAGTTCGGCGGCGGCGACCGGCACTACCTGGGCGTCCAGTTCACCCTCTGGGACGGCCAGTTGGTCATCACCATGATGATCACGGTCACGGTGCTCTACGAAACCCTGCGCATCGAAGTCACCGGACACGCACTCGGCCCGGTCCACTCGCTCTTCACCAGCAAGCCCGCGGCCAAGACCAAGACCGTCAACAAGACCGTCCGGTTCTGGGAGACCCGCGACATCACCCTCGCACTGGTCGAACCCCGCGAAGTCGTCCGTCTCGCCCTGCGCGCACCCCTCACCTGGTACCCGCCGCTCCTCGACTACCTGGGCGGCAAGATCGCCCTGCCGGAGCCGTTCGGCCTGCGCCACGCCTGGGCCGAGAAGCCTTGGCGCCACCGCTTCATGGCCGACGACGCGATGCGCGCCGCCACCCCCGTCCTGCGCGCCGTGCACAGCGCCGCCCTGCGCGTCCTGGAGGAGAACGGCGTGGATACCGAACGCTTCGACAACCGCTCGATGATATTGAGCGGCCTGGTCCAGGACCCGACACCGCGCAAGGCCGACCTGTACGACGCGTAGACAGCGAAAGGCCGCCCCGGCAAAGAAGACGGAGACCGGGGCGGCCCCTTCGAAGCAACAGCCGGGATCAGCCCACCGGCCAGGCGTCGGCCAGCATCTTGCGCGTGTCGGCGAGCAGTTGCGGCAGCACCTTCGTGTGCCCGACCACCGGCATGAAGTTGGTGTCACCGCCCCAGCGCGGCACCAGGTGCTGGTGCAAGTGGGCCGCGATACCGGCTCCCGCCACGGCCCCCTGGTTCATACCGATATTGAATCCGTGCGCCCCCGATGCCGTCCGCAGTGCCACCATCGCCCGCTTGGTGAAGTCGGCGAGTTCCAGTGTCTCCGGACCGTCCAGCTCCGTGTAGTCCGCGACATGCCGGTACGGCACCACCATCAGATGACCGCCGTTGTACGGGTACAGATTCAGCACGGCATAGACATGCTTGCCACGTGCCACGACAAGCCCGTCCTCGTCCGACTGCGACGGAATCGCGCAGAACGGACAGCCATCGCCGGCCTCCGGACCGGACGGCTTGTTCTCACCCTGGATGTAGGCCATCCGGTGGGGCGTCCACAGGCGCTGGAACGCGTCGGGCGTCCCGACTCCGATCTGCTGCTCCGGCTCACTCGTCATGCCGATCAGCATATTGCTTCGCTCCAGGGCAGCGTGTCGCCGGGGCCGCACCCGTCGGCGCCCGGCGATGCTGAGGCGGTGATCGACCAGCCCGCGGACTCCACCCCTCCTCGTTTCAGGCATTGGGAGCAGCGCACGGAAGTGCCTCTCTTCGGCGCCTCGCTGCTCTTCCTGCTCGGTTACGCGGTCCGCGTGCTCGCCCCGCACGACGCCCGGCCATGGCGCGAGATCGCCCTCGCGCTGGTCTGCGCGACCTGGCTGGTCTTCGCCGCGGACTATGCGGTACGACTCCGGCTCAGCGGCCTCGGTCACCGTTTCGTCCGTGTGCACTGGCTGGACACGGTGGTCCTGCTGCTTCCCCTGCTGCGACCGCTGCGCCTGATCCGGCTCTACACGGCGGTCCAGCAGCGCAGGGAGCAGCCGCGGCTGAGCCTGTACGCGCGCGTGATCGCCTACGCCGGCGTGAGCGCCCTGCTGCTCGGCTTCTCCGCTGCGCTCGCCGTGTACCACCAGGAGCACACCGCGAAGGGTGCCTCGATCCGCACGTTCGGCGACGCGGTGTGGTGGGCCTGCGAGACGCTCACGACGGTGGGATACGGGGACACGGTGCCGGTCACCCCGAGCGGCCGGGTCGTGGCATCGGGCCTGATGGCCTGCGGTCTGGCGCTGCTGGGGGCGGTGACGGGTTCGTTCTCGTCGTGGCTGCTGCAGGTGTTCAAGCGGGAGGACGAGAAGAAGCCCCCGGAGAGCAGGTAGCTCTCCGGGGGTCTCCCACTCCGTGCCGTCAGACCTGGACGCGGTCCTCGACGGCCTTCTGGATCTTGGCGATGGCGTCCTCGACGGGGATGCCGTTCTCCTGCGATCCGTCGCGGTAGCGGAAGGAGACAGCGCCGTTGGCCATGTCCTCGTCACCCGCGATGATCATGAAGGGCACCTTGGCCTTCTGCTGGTTCCGAATCTTCTTCTGCATCCGGTCGGACGAGGCGTCCACCTCGACCCGCAGGCCCTTCTTCCTTGCCTCCGCGGCGAACTCCTGGAGGTAGGGGATGTGGGCGTCGCCGATCGGAATGCCGACCGCCTGCACCGGGGCCAGCCACACCGGGAACGCACCCGCGTAGTGCTCGAGCAGCACCGCGAAGAAGCGCTCGATGGAGCCGAACAGAGCACGGTGGATCATGACCGGGCGCTGCTTGGTGCCGTCCGGGCCGGTGTACTCCAGGTTGAAGCGCTCCGGCAGGTTGAAGTCGAGCTGGACGGTCGACATCTGCCAGGTACGACCGATGGCGTCGCGTGCCTGCACGGAGATCTTCGGGCCGTAGAACGCTGCGCCGCCCGGGTCCGGGACCAGCGGCAGGCCCTGCTTCTCGGCGACCTGGCGCAGCGTCTCGGTGGCCTCTTCCCACACCTCGTCGGAGCCGACGAACTTCACCGGGTCCTTGGTGGAGAGCTCCAGGTAGAAGTCGGTCAGACCGTAGTCGCGGAGCAGGTTCAGGACGAAGGTGAGCGTCTTGTCGAGCTCCTCCGCCATCTGCTCCTTGGTGCAGTAGATGTGCGCGTCGTCCTGCGTGAAGCCGCGGGCCCGGGTGAGGCCGTGCACGACGCCGGACTTCTCGTACCGGTACACGGTCCCGAACTCGAAGAGCCTCAAGGGCAGTTCACGGTACGAACGCCCGCGCGCATCGAAGATCAGGTTGTGCATCGGGCAGTTCATGGGCTTGAGGTAGTAGTCCACGCCCTCGTCGAGCTGCATGGGCGGGTACATGCCTTCGGAGTACCAGTCCAGGTGGCCGGACTTCTCGAAGAGCTTGCCCTTGGTGGCGTGCGGCGAGTAGACGAACTCGTAGCCCTCCTCCTCGTGACGCCGGCGCGAGTAGTCCTCCATGGTGCGGCGGATGATGCCGCCCTTGGGGTGGAAGACCGCGAGACCGGAACCGATCTCGTCCGGGAAGGAGAAGAGATCAAGCTCGTTGCCGAGCTTGCGGTGGTCGCGCTTGGCGGCCTCCTCCAGGAACTCCAAGTGCGCCTTCAGCTGGTCCTTGGTCGGCCAGGCCGTCCCGTAGATCCGCTGGAGCATGGGGTTCTTCTCGCTGCCCCGCCAGTACGCCGCGGCGTTCCGCATCAGCTTGAACGCCGGGATGAACCGGGTGGTCGGCAGGTGCGGGCCGCGGCACAGGTCCTTCCAGCACAGCTCGCCGGTCTTCGGGTCGAGGTTGTCGTAGATGGTCAGCTCGCCGCCGCCCACCTCGACATCCGCGCCGTCTCCGGCGTTCTCGACGGAGTCGGAGCCCTTGATGCCGATGAGCTCCAGCTTGTACGGCTCGTCCGCCAGCTCCTCGCGCGCGGCCTCGTCCGTCACGACCCGGCGGGAGAACCGCTGCCCCCGCTTCTGGATCTCCTGCATCTTCTTCTCGATGGCCTTGAGGTCCTCGGGAGTGAACGGCTTCTCGACGTCGAAGTCGTAGTAGAAGCCGTCCTTGACCGGCGGGCCGATGCCCAGCTTGGCCTCGGGGAAGAGCTGCTGAACGGCCTGCGCCATGACGTGCGCGGTGGAGTGCCGGAGGATGTTCAGACCGTCCTCGGAGGAGATCTCGACGGGCTCGACGACCTCGCCGTCGGCGACGGCGTACGCGAGGTCCTTCAGCTCACCGGCGATCCGGGCGGCGACAACGGTGCGCTCGCCGGGGAACAGCTCGGCCGCCGTAGTGCCCGTCGTCACCACGCGCTCTTCCCGCTCGGAATCGCGTTGGATGATCACACGGACGTCTGACACCGGTCTCTCCTGACTCAGGGGGTACGCACGCATGCGTGGTGCACGTGCGATACGAATCGTACCGAGCCGCGGGCCCCCTCTGCGAAACGGTGGAGCGATGAAGGCCCCCGGCTCCCCCACTACGCCCCTATTCGCCCGTGCACGCCTCCT